>JAWXBB010000120.1:0-10331 GCA_034439795.1 Planctomycetaceae bacterium
CGTCGGGTTTTGCGGCATCACGGGTGCGCCTTCCGGAATGAACATCATTCCGGGCGAGGGCGACGGGCTACGATCACCTCCCGCCGCGGCCCATCCGGATGCGGATGACGAAATGGGCCTACAACGTCGGCCCGTCGCCCTCGCCCGGAATGATGTTCATTCCGGAAGGCGCACCCGTGATGCCGCAAAACCCGACGGCGCCCGCGCTGCCCCCCGCGCCGACACCAGACCGGCTCGACAACGCCCGCCCGCCGACTTTGCCGCCGGAAGCGTCCTCCGCGGTGACGCCGCCATCCTCGCAAGGACCGCGCTCCGGCCCCTCGGCGTTCCGCGCGCGCAACGTCCGCTCGATCAGCTATCAGAACAGCATCGCACCGGACCCGAATCCGACGCCCGCCACAGCGGCGTGGCTGTTCTCGACGCCGTGAGGCGGATCCCTCTTGTCCCCTCGCCCGGCGCTTCGCTGGGAGAGGGTTAGGGTGAGGGTGAGGGTGCTTCTGCCTTTGGTTCTCGCTTCATACCAACCCGATGCGTAAGCGAGGACATGGAGCCACCGACTTCCAACTGCCGTCTATCACCCTCCCGGGCTGTCGCTACCGCGAAAGGGAGTTGGATCATCGCACGAGCGCTCGTCCTCGCTGACGCTTCGGGTTAGTGTTGGAACACCGAAGGCAAAGACCAAAGGCACCCTCACCCCCGGCCCCTCTCCCACCGCAGCGGCGGGCGAGGGGGATCACAGCGTTCCCTTGGACGACGGCACGCCGGTTTGCCTGGGGTCGATTGTCACCGCCTGCCGCAACGCCCGGGCGGTCGCTTTGAACGTCGCCTCGGCGATGTGATGGCTGTTGGTGCCGTAGTGCAGCACCAGATGCAGGTTCATCGCGGCATTCGCGGCGACGGCGTGCCAGAACTCCTCGACGAGCTCGGTGTCGAACGCCCCGATTTTCTCGGTCGGGAACTTCACGCCGTACACGAATTTCACTCGGCCGCTCAGGTCGAGGGCCGACGTGACCAGCGTCTCCTCCATCGGCAATGTCTGGCTGCCGTAACGGACGATGCCGCGCTTGTCGCCGACGGCTTGCTTGAGCGCCTGGCCGAGGCAGATGCCGACGTCTTCCGTCGTGTGATGCGCGTCGATGTGCAGGTCGCCGACGGCTTTGACCGTGAGGTCGAACAGCGCGTGCTTGGCGAGCAGCGTGAGCATGTGATCGAGAAACCCGACGCCGGTCGCGATGTCCGCCTGACCCGTTCCGTCGAGGTTCAGCGACAGCGCGATCTGCGTCTCGGCGGTCTTGCGGTCAATCGTGGCGGTGCGGGGCATGGAATGGCTAAGGGCTGAGGGCCAGTCTTGTCCCCTCGCCCGGCGCTTCGCTGGGAGAGGGTTAGGGTGAGGGTGCTTCTGCCTTCGGTTTCCGGCTTCGTGAATGAAAGCAAAGCCAAAGGCACCCTCACCCCCGACCCCTCTCCCACCGAAGCGGCGGGCGAGGGGAGTGAAGCCCAGGGATAGCAATCCCTGAGCTTCCCAAGTCTACACCATTTCCCGCAGCGCGTTCAGCAGCGTGTCGATTTCCGCATCGGTTCCCACGGTGATTCGCAGGCCGTCCAGCCGCCCGGTCTCGGCCCACGCGACATCCGGAAAAACCATGTACCGCACCAGAATCTTCTGCGATTTCAGCGATTCGTACAGATCTTTGTGAAGTCGGACCGGGTGCGTACACCACACGAAGTTCGCCTGGCTCGGAACGACGGCGAATCCCAGCGACGCCAGTTCGGACGACAACCGCTGCCGCGTCTGCCGGATGCGCTCGACGTTGGCCTGCATCCAGCCCTGATCCTGAATCGCCGCCGTCGCCGCGGCGAGGGACACCGCGTCGCAGTTGTAACTGTCCTTGACCTTCCGCATCCCGGCGATCAGGTCCGGATGGGCGATCGCGAAGCCGAATCGAATGCCCGCCAGGCTGTACGACTTGCTGAACGACTTTGTGATGACGACCCGGCGGCCGATGTCGGTCCGCAGCAACTCGGCCCGATGCGGCACGTCGGCGAAGTCGCCATAGGCCTCGTCGAGCACCAGCACGCCCTTCGCCGGCACAATCGCTGCCACCGTCGCCCGATCCCAACGGTTGCCCGACGGCGAATTCGGATTGGGCACGAACGCCAGCTTCGCCTCGTTCAGCAGCGGCCGGACGGCGTCCAGATTCCACGACCAGTCCCGATTGAGCAATAGCCGTGCGTGCCGGGTTCCCTGCAGGTCGGCGAGCGTTTCATAGAGGATGTAGCTGGGATACGGATAGACGACGAGGTCGGACGGATCGGCGAACGCGCGGGTCAGGATCGTGAGGTTCTCATCGCTGCCGTTGCCGGGGAGAATCCAGTCCGGTTCGACGCCGAACACCTCCGCGGCCGCTTTGCGGAACGCCGTCCCGAGCGGATCGGGGTACAGGTTCAGCTTCCCGCGGGCCGCCTGGGCGATGGCCTCGACGACCATCGGCGACGGCGGGTACGGGTTCTCGTTCGTGTTGAGCTTGACCCAGCCGGCGTCCTGCGGCTGCTCGCCGGGCATGTACCCCGCGATGCGGTCGATATTCGGGCGGAACAACGTCATGGACTGAAGATCGCAGTTCGGGTGCCATGCTTGCAGCTTTGGGCAAGCATGTGGGAAGCGGAACAGGTGATCGAAAACATGCTTGCCCAAAGCTGCAAGCATGGCACCCAGCGCCGTTCACGAATTTGATCGGCTGGCTAAGATCTTATCCACAGATTTCACAGATTCCGCAGATTGAAGTCCAAGAGGATCGCAGTGGGACATCCAGACCTCGGCGAATGCCTGTGTCTTGAATCTGCGTCATCTGTGAAATCTGTGGATAAACAGTCTTGGCCTTCTCTCAAATTCGTGAACGGCGTTGCATGCCACCCAGTCACCGATTGTCGGGGGAAGACGCCGGGGCCGCAACGGTGACACGGAACATCGCGCAGCGGTTCGGATCAGACGGGGATCGGTTGAATCCGCGTCTGGACTTCGCCGGCGGTGACGTGAATTTGCCGGGTCTTGTCGACGAACACGTTCACCTCGCTGCGGATGCCGAACTCGGGCAGGTAGATGCCCGGCTCGATGGAGAAGCAGCAGCCGGGGAGCACGAGCCGCTCTTCGTGGGTTTCGAGGTTGTCCATGTTGGCCCCGTTGCCGTGCGTCTCCAGGCCGATGCTGTGCCCCGTCCGATGCACGAACGCGGCTCCGTAGCCGGCCTTGTCGATGACCGCGCGGCAGGCGTCGTCCACCTCGTAACCCCGCAGCGGCTTCCCGGCGGCGAAGGCGTCGCGGACGCATTGAATGCCGGCATCGCGCGCGGCGGCGACAATGGCGAAGACGTCGGCAAACTTCTGCGGCACCGTCTCGCCGACGAACGCCATCCGGGTGAGATCGCTGTACACGGCCCGCGGCCGGTCGAGCTTCGCCCACAGATCGACCAGCACCAGATCCCCCCGGCGGATCGGCGCGTCGCCAGTCTCATAATGCGGATTCCCGGCATGGGCGTTGACGGCGACGATGGGCGGGTGATCGGTCACCATGTCGTGGCTGGCGAAGTGGTGCAGAATCTGCGTCTGCACGTCGCGCTCGGTCGTGCCGCCGTGTTGCCGGACATTGTCGGCTATGAACTTCCACACGAGCGCGTACGCCGAATCGGTGTGCCGGCCCGCTTCCTGATGCATCGCCCACTGGTCGTCATCCCAGACGGCCTCGAACTGCTGCACGAGGTCGCCCGAGGAGACGATGTCCACCCCCTGGCTGCGGACGAGTTCCACCGTCCCGGCATCGACGCGCGAGATGTACGGATTGGCGTTCCGCGGCGCGTACTCCATCGCCACCCGCTTGCGACCTTTGACCAGCGTCGCGACGCCGGCCTCGAATTCCTGCCAGCGGAGATAGACCGTCTTTGCACCGGGCAGATGGTCGAGCGCCCCGGACTCGATCCGATGCACCAGCTTCTGCGGCTCGCCGTCCGCAGGGATGAAATACATCCACCGCCGCGTGCTGTGCCCGGCCTCGTCGAACCCCAGCACCCGCCGCGCGAGCGGATTCGACTTGCGGAAGTCGTACAGCAGCCAGCCGTCACAACCGAACTGACGGATGGCGGATTGCACGGCGGGGAGGTTGAACATGGGGAGGTCCGTGGTCAGTGGTCCGTTGTCAGTGGCGGAGGCGTTTTACCACGGACGACGGACTGGTGACTACCGAACCTAGCATCGCCCGCACCAGTAGTGCGGCACCAGAAAGAACCCAACCGGTGACTTGGTTGTTGGGTCGGGATTTGCCTGCGGCCGGGGCGCAAAGAAGCGCTCGGCGTTCCGCAGCATCTCCGGATCTTCGGTCCGCAAGCGTTCGATGAACCGGCGAGCCTGTTTCGCAGGCGTGCCCGGTTGCGGATCGTTGCCGCCGTCTTTGATGCACGCCAGGGCGAATGTGATCGCTTTCCGCTTCGCTTCCGGCGTCTCGAACGGCGGCTCGCCGTAGCGGGCGATGATCTTGTCGAGGACGGACCAGTCCTTCCACCGCGCGAGGTCGACAATCGCGACCTCGGCGAACTGCGGACGGTCCACCAGCGGCCGGAGCGCCGCAGCGACGTTCGCCTGCGGCACGCGGTCGGCAGCGAACTGCCACAGGAAGCGCAACAGATTGATGACGGCGTACACGTCGCCGTCGGGTTGCTGGGTGTCGTTCAGCTTCTGCTCGACGAGCCGGTTCAGTCCGGTCTCGCCGGTCAACAGGACGTAACCGGCCATCATGCCGTCGAGGCCGAGGCGAACCTCGTCTTCGGCCGTGGGTGGAAACACCTTGGCGGCGAGGAACAAGCCGTCATCGGCGTTGCCGCACAGGCCCAGCAGCAGGCCGTAGAAGCCGAGGCGCATCTTCGTGGTCTCGGGGTCTTCCAGCCATTTGCGGAGTTTGTCGCGCGGCAAACGGTCCTTGATGGCGACGACATCTTCATACTTCGCGCGGCTGAACTCGGCGAAGGCATCGTTGGCGAGCAGTTGATCGGGCGATTCGAGAAACCGCAGGAAGAACGGCAGCCGTTCGGTCGCGGGGCGCTCGGGCGACGGTGCCTGCTTGACGTACGCCGCCGAGATTTCCGTGACTTCGATCGGCAGGCTCCACTCGGTGATCCCCTCCACCCGCTTCGCCATCAGCAGGAACAGATCGCCCGGCTTGCCCTGCCGCAGAAACGGCACGCTGACGGTCTGCGACTTCTTCGGACCCGTCTCGAACGACCGCAGCACCTCGACGACGCGGAAGTCCGTCCGCGCTTCCGATTGGTCATCGGGCGCATCTTCGGAACGAAGCCACTCGACAAGCACGCCAACGTCCGATTCGGCGAGTTGTTCCGCCAACGTCGGCGACGACGGCGGACAAAACGGGCACGCGGCGACGTGATGGCAGAGCGTCGCGACAATCAACGCGGCGGCGGTGATAATGCCGATCCGTGGCATGAGATTGGTCCGTTGTCACTGGTCCGTCGTCCGTGGAAAGCCCGTCTTTCCCAACGGACTAATGACCAAGGACTAATAACCAAGCCTCACTTCACGAAAAAGAACCGCTTCGCTTCCGACACCGTCTTCGGGTCTTTCGCTTCCAACTCGGCGAGCGCCTTCTGACCGCGGATGATGTGCGCGGGCGGTTCGGCGGACCCTTCTGGGATGTCCTTCGTGCTGGCGAGCATGAATCGCACGACAGCCCGCTTGATCGAGGGGATGTCGTACTCTTCCTGGCCGTACATCGCCATCATCCGGTCCTGCACCGACCAGTCTTTCCAGCGGGCGAGGTCGGCGATCACCAGGTCGGCCAGTTCCGGCCGGTCGAGCAACAGCCGCATCGACTGCCGCAGACGTTCGGGGGAGATGCGGCCGTCGCCGTATTGCCACATGAACCGCAACGCCTGCATCGCGGCGTAAGTCTCGCTGAACGGAGCCTGCTTGTTGACGAGCTTCTTCTCGTCGAGCATCGCCAGCCCGTCGTCGCCGGTCAGCAGCAGATACCCGCCCATGATGCCGTCCACGCCGAGGCGGAATTCTTCGCCCGTATCGAGGATTTTCTTTTCGAGGACGGGGATGTCCTCCGACGTGCCGCACAGACCGAGCAGCAGGCCGTACAACCCGAGCCGGCTCGGCGAGACCTGCGGATCGACGATCCACTGCCGCAGTTTCTCGCGGGGCATCTCTTTCGCGACCGGCGTGATGTCACCGTAAGCGGCGTTCGCAAATTCGCCGTAGGCGTCCGTGGCGACCATCTGATCGGCGTGTTCGAGGTACTGCGCGAAATACTTGAGCCGCTGCTGCGTGGGAACTTCGGGCTTCGGCGCGTTCTTCATGTAGGCGAACGAGGTCGGCGTGACCTCCATTGGGCTGCCCCAGTCGATGACCGCCCCCCCCTTGGTGCCGAGCAGCAGGAACTGATCCCCCTGCTTGCCGGCCCGATAACGGACCAGCGACACCTTGGCCCCCTTGGCCAGCTTACCGCCGGCCGGCTGCTGAACGACTTCGACGACTTCGTACTCCGTCGAGCCGCCCTCCTGTCCCTTGGCCGGCGTGCCGCCGGACCACGCCGCCAGCACCGCGGCATCCGACTGCGTGAGCTGCTCGGTGAGCGTCAGCGAAGGGGCCGAGCAGAAGGGGCAAGCCAGCGAGACGGCAGTCAGTCCGACGGCGATCACCACCGCCAGCCCCGCGATCAACCCACCAACACGATTCCGGAACTGCATGATGTCACTCCGCTAACGCCGCGAGCCGTTCGGTTGGCCCAAGTTGCCTGTGGGTATGATATCACACCGTCCCGCGAGAGGGGATGTCTGTTGTCCCGATAACACAACTCGGCGGCAAACTGCAAGAATGCGGTGGCTCGCCTGGGCTGCTGCCGGAAGCGGCGGCGGTCATGACGTTGCCTCATCGACCCGCTGACGGACCAGATCCCACTCGGCCGTTACGCCCAGTTTGGCCGCCCATTCGGTGATGTAGCCCCCGTCAATCGCGTTTTCCTGAATCAGGAGAATGCTGGCGATGTCTCGCAGGTGCTTTTCGGAACCACCCTCTTGAAAGTACCGCAGCTTCATCAGGATGACGTTCTCCGGTGAGCCGAACCACGCCTCGTAAAATCCATCGCTCTTCAGACGCCGCCCGTGCGAGATGTCCAGTCGGCTGAACTCGGTCTCTTTTCGCTGGATGATGTCCAGCTTTAGCCCCGATGGTCCATGAATGATGTTGAACTGGCGGCGTTCCCGGATGGCTTCACGAGCGGCGGTCGGCGAAACGTAGTAATCCGGTGCGGGAAACTCTTGCTCCAGCGGCTCGAGATGTTCTTCCCGCAGATCGACCAGAAAATCAATGTCGTTCGTGAACCGGGCTTCGCTGTAAGCCATGCTGGCCATCGAACCGACGATGCGATAAGGCACGTCCAGCCGCTCGAAGAAGTTTGCGGCTTTCTGCAACAGCTCGTAGGGCCGCAGATCAGCCGGGGACACGTTTGGTCGCTCCGTGACTGAGGCGTCGGGCCGCTTCCCGCAGGACTTCCGCTTCGCTCCATTCCGCGTGTTCGTGACGGATCGAAGACCGAATCATCACGACTGCGAAGTCCCACATGTCGAAGGCTTGTGCCAGCCGTTCGGCGGGGGTCTTCTGCCGCAGAATCTCAACCACCATCGGGTCGAGAATTTCGACGACCGGTCGCCGGGGACTCATGTCACAGCCTCCAGCAGCCACGGTCCCGACGCGCGCGTGGATACACCAATTGGCCGCAGGCCGTTCCGCCGCCTCCAGAGAAACCCCGCGATTACCGCGGGATTCTGGAGGGTGCGAGTCGTCGCAAGTCCTTGCCAGTTAAGCCAGTACCCCCAAGGGGATTCGAACCCCTGTCCGCAGACTGAGAATCTGCTATCCTGGGCCTCTAGACGATGGGGGCGTCTCTCCGCAGCGTACTCGCCGAGCAGCGAAGTTGTCAAATCAGCGAAGATTTGGCGGCTCGGAGCCAACCCTCTCCGCAATTCTTCGCTGATCGCGTCGTCCCGTTCAATCCGTAACGTTGCGCGGTCGATGCTGAACGATGGTCGCGGGAGTGAGCGAATTCACCGGTTGGTCCGCCCCACCTCCATCGGCAGAAACGGCCGGTGACTTGTGGGGAATCGCTCTATCTCGTTTTCGACGCTCCGGTTAAGCTCCGGCACCGTTCGCCTCGACGTCATCGAGACCGCCATGATGGCTCGCACGCATCACCCATCGTTCGCCGCCCGTTGCGGCACCGATTGTGCGCGCAGCGTCCTGATATTGATGCTGCTCACGGTGGATGTCGGTTGCGCCCGGATGCGGTCGCAGTTGTCGCGGCGCTCTTCGGAATGCACGCAACTGTGCGAAGAGGCCCGGCTGGCCCGCGAACAGGGGCGGCAAGCGCAGGCCGACGAGCTGCTCGATGCTGCTGTCCGACAACGGCCGAAGGACACCGAAACGCAGTTGCAGTTGATCGACGAATTGTGGACGAGCGGCCGGCAACTCGCCGCGGCGGAGTCGTTGCAGCGGATCGTCACCGAACGACCCGACGACGCCCCATTGGCATTGCGGCTGGCTCAGATGGAATTCGACATCGGCCGCACCGAGGCGGCGCAGTCGGCGTTGCTATCCGTGTTGCGGAACGATCCGGAGAATCCCGAAGCGATCCGGCTCAAGGGAAAACTCGAAGAGCAGCGCGGTGATACCGCGGCTGCACTCGCCACCTATCATCATCTGCTGCAAGTCACCCCCGAAGACTTCGACGCCCAATTGCGGCTCGCGCATTTGCATCTCAAACGGGGACAACCCGACCGCGCGGCGCCATTGTTGCGGGCGGCCCTCGATCACACCGGCGCGACAAAGGCCCAGCGGATCGACGCCGAATGGCAACTCGGTTTGGCCTACGCGCAGATGGAACGCTGGGCCGACTCCGCCGATGCGTTGCAGTCGGCCATCGGGTCGCGCCGCGCGACCGCAGAGGACTGGTACCGCCTGGCGTACGCCCAGTCGCAGGTCGGCAACCAGGAAGCTGCGTTCGACAGCCTCAGCCAAGCGCTGACCGCCGAACCCACGCATCTCGCCGCCCGCGATCTCGCCCGTCAAATCAAGCTCGACACGGGAACGTCGCCGTCATCGGTCCTTCCCGCCGGATTCCAACCGCGCACGGGCCAGCAAACCGCGCTGTTGCCGCCGTAGCTGCCGCTCAATGGATGATAAGATTTCATCCACAGATTTCACCGATTGCGCAGATTCAAGACAGGGATATTCGCCGGGACATGGTTCCTACGGCGCTGTCCTCGGCCTGGTTTTCAATCTGCGGAATCTGTGAAATCTGTGGATAAACGCCTTTGCCTTCGATCAATTTCGTGACCGCGGCACATTGAGATCAGTTGCCAGCACGCAGCGTCGCCATCAATACGCCGGCGGCGACGGAGGCGTTGAGCGAGCCCAGCAAGCCGCGCGGGGTGATGCGGCAGACGTCGTCGCACAGTTCGAGCGATAATCGCCGCAAGCCCTGCTCTTCGTTGCCGATGACCAGCAGCCACGGCCGATCGCGCGGGATCTGGGTGATGTCGCGTTCGTTGTGTTCCGAGCTGCCGAGAATCCACACGCCGGCGGCCTTCGCGGCTTTGAGGGCCGACGCCAGATTCGCGGTCTGCACGAAAGGGACGTACTCCACGCCGCCCGAGGCGACATCGTAGACCGTGGACGACATCGGGGCCGAACGGTCCTTCGTCAGCACGATTCCCTTGATGCCGAAGAACGCCGCCGTGCGGAAGACCGCACCGACGTTGTGCGGATCCTGCAGGCAATCGAGGGCCAGCCACACGTCGCCGGGTTGCGGTGCGGGATCGGTCCACAACGCCTCCAGAATTGTCCCGTCGTGATCGCGGACGATCGCACACGCGGCCCCCTGCCGTTCCGACTTGCCGCCGCGGCGGTCGTTGACGGTCGTTGCACCGAGAACGGTCTTCACCGGGACGCTGTGCTGCCGGGCGAGTTCGACGACCGGCCGCCAGGCATCCGACGGCTTGCCGGGCGGCACGCGGACTTCGAGCACATCGCCCGGCCGGCGATCGAACGCGGCGGCGGCGCTGTGCGGATTGCGAAGCATCAGGGACATGGCGGCGAAACTTTCCGATTTCTACTGGCTCGCGCTCGCTGCCGTGTCCAACACCAACCCGAAGCGTGAGCGAGGGCGAGCGCTCGTCCTCGCTCACGCTTCGGGTTGGTGTTGCAAGGCGTCATGACCTTCTCTGCTTCTGGTTGCGTTGCCGGACGAGTTCGTAACATAGAATCCC
>JAWXBB010000121.1:0-5461 GCA_034439795.1 Planctomycetaceae bacterium
CGCGGAACAGCCATTCCATCCCGGCCCACGCGACGGTCCCGGAAGCGGCCGCGAGATGCGTGGCCACGAATGCGTTCACGGCACTGAAGGTCGCTCCCATCGCGCTGCCGGCGTTGAAGCCGAACCAACCCACCCACAGCATTGCCGCCCCGATGCACGTGTATGTCAGGTTATGCGGGGGCATCGGTTCCTGCCCGAAGCCCACGCGGCGTCCGAGCATCAATGCACACACCAGCGCTGAGAACCCCGACGTGATGTGCACCACCGTTCCGCCGGCGAAGTCGAGCGCTTTGTATGTGGCTTTGGCGTTGTATTCCGAGCACCACCCGTAGTCCGACCAGACCCAGTGCGCGATCGGGCAGTACACCAGCGTCCCCCACAGCGCGCTGAACAGCACCATCGACGAGAACTTCATCCGCTCGGCGAACGCTCCGCAAATCAGGCCCGGCGTGATGATGAAGAACATCATCTGGAAGATGAAATGCACCAGCCGCGGCACCGTCGCCAGTTGCGGCACGGATTGCATCGTGCCGTCCCACGTCGCGGAGCCCCCCTGCATGCCGGCGAAGCCGAAGTCGCCGATCATCCCGCCGCCGACATCGCCGCTGAAGACCAGGCTGTACCCGTACGCGGCCCAGACGAGCGACATCAGGCCCATCAGGTACACGCACTGCATCATCACGCTCAGCACGTTCTTCTTGCGGACCAGGCCGCCGTAGAACAACGCGAGTCCGGGCGCGGTCATCATCAGCACGAGCGCCGATGAGACCAGCATCCACGCGATGTCGGCTCCCACGATCGCCACCGGAGCCGCGGCGGGACTGGGTTCAGACATCGCCGCCGGCGTCGCGTCGGAAGCGGCGTCCTGGGCCAGCGCCGTCGCTGACGGCCCGGCGAGCAGCAGCCATCCCAGCATCGACGTGAGCGCGAACGTCCTGAGCATCAAGCGAGAGCCTCTCTGGGGCTGGGGAAGAATAGCATCAAAACGGAAATCTCCGGGCCGCGCGAAGTCGCGCGACCCGGAGTGTATCAATCCGTTGGCAATCCGTTCGTTGACCAACGACGCGGCCGAGACGCATTCGTTGCAACAACGGTTTCAGGGCGTTGCAGCGAAGGGCATCTCGGCGCGGCGTCGACTGTATTCGTCGTCGGCTCTTGGAGCCGCGATCAGTTGAAGCGGTAGGCCGTTTCGCCGTGATCCTTCACGTCGAGACCTTCTTCTTGCGTCTTCTCGTCGACGGTGAAGCCGATGGTGTAGTGGATGATCAGGCCGATCACGAGCGTGCAGACGAAGGCATAGATTCCTGTGACCGCCACGCCCTTGATCTGCAGCATCACCTGTTCGAAGTTGCCCAACGCCGGGCGGATCGCGAAGTAACCAACGAGGATGGCCCCCAACGCGCCCCCGACGCCGTGGACGCCGACCACGTCCAGCGAGTCGTCGTATTTGAAGACCTGCTTCATCTGCACGCCGAGGAAACAGACCACGCCGCCGAGGAGACCGATGATGAGGGCCCCGCTGGGGCTGACGTGACCGGCACAGGGGGTGATCGCCACCAGGCCGGCGACGATGCCCGAACCGAGGCCAAGAGCCGTCGGCTTGCCGACGTACAACCACTCGGCGACCATCCACGAACCGGCGGCAGCGGACCCGGCGATGGCCGTCGTCGCAAAGGCCAGCACCGCGACCGAGGCCGAGACCGGCAGGAAGTCCTTGCCCACGGCGATTGCCGAGCCGGCGTTGAAACCGAACCAGCCGACCATCAGCAATCCGGCTCCCAGCAGCGTCCAGCCGATGCTGTGCGGCAGGAACGGTCCGGTGGGATAGCCGCTCCGCTTGGGCAGAATCAGAATCAAGGCCAACGCCGACACGCCCGCCAGCACGTGAACCACCGTGCCCCCCGCGAAGTCGTACACGCCCGCCTGGAACAGCCAGCCGTTCACGTTCCAGACCCAGTGACACACGGGATCGTAGACGATCGTGGCCCACAGCGGCACGAACACGCACCAGGCGCTGAACTTCACCCGTTCGGCGAGGGCCCCCACAATCAGGGCCGGCGTGATGATGGCGAACATCATCTGGAACATCGCGAACAGCAGTTCGGGCACGCCGGTCGGCGCCTGACCGGTGGTGTCGCCGCTGGTCACGATCTTGCCGTAGAAGCTCACGTTGTCGGGCGCCATTTCGCTGAACGACTGAAAGCCGACCAGTTCCGGATCCCAGCCGAGGTAGCTGAGATCGGGTTTGTCGCTGCCGTCGTCGTTCTTGCCCGCGTCGACCGAGATGGCCGACGGCACCGCGAACGCCAGGCTGTAGCCGAAGCACACCCATTGGATGGCGACGATCGGAATGCAGACCATGACGCACATGAACATGTTGAGCACGTTCTTGGCGCGGACCATGCCGCCGTAGAACAGCGCCAGTCCGGGCATCATGAAGAACACGAGCGCCGCACTGGTCATCAGCCAGGCGATCGAGCCCGTGTCATAAGTGCCGGCGAGATACGGGGCGGAACCGGCCGCCGTCGCCGCCAGGGCCGGTGCCACCACCGGGGCCTCCGAGACTGCCGGGGTCTCCTCCGCCGCCGCGGGGGCTTCCGTGGTCGCTTCCGGGACTGCCGGCTGGGCCTCCTGCGCCGATATCGGAGCTGTGGCCAGGCCGAGGAGCATCGCACTCAACACAGTGGTGAGCGCCAACGGCCGTCGGAGAAGTCTCATGCAGTCACTCATCGCCAGTCACCTCGTTTCTTCTGCCCTGTGAAGAAGTTCTTGCGTCATGCAGCCCGACGGCAACCGGAGAGCCGCTTCCGCAGGGATCCGGGAGGTCGCCGACAGGACCAAGACGAGTTGCGGAGTTTCCGCAACGCCGCCACGGTGATCTCACCGTGGCAGCCTGTCAGGGGCTTCCCGTTCGCAACTGGTGTGCCTTGTGTGAATTGCTGTCTGAGTTTCGCGATACAACTTATTTTCAGATAGCGACTTGCGAGATGAACACTTTTCTGGAGAGCGAGGGGTTGACCTCTCTTGCGGCCGTCTCTGCTTAGAATGCGAGCGAGTCTGCCGCGGTGTTAAGCAAATCAACCCGCTCGGACATTTGGTTTGACCGCGGCTTTGTAGCGTGCAGGCAGGATGTCATGTTTGGGATGAGAGGGATGTCCGCGCAAACTTTCCTCATGCGCACTGGGTAGACGATTTGCCGCCGAGTCTTATCGAATTGCAGGACAGAAAAGCGGATCGACGACTCGGCTGCTCAATTTTCCGCGTCAGCCTTCACAGGACACCTGAGAAGCCTAGTTTTCAGGCATCTCAGTGGCGGACGCTCCGGGTTCATCGGCCTATTCGGCGTTGGGCTTCGGCAACCCGTGTCCGGCGCAGCGTTTTGTAGGGTGCAGTCGAGGCTTTGCGAGGCTCACCCCATCGAGCCCCCAATGGGTGAGCCTCGCAAAGCCTCGACTGCACCCTACAAGAAACCTCACGCTGCTGCGGCCGAGGGGGTATCTGGAACCGCGGGCATCGGAATCGTGGCCGCTGTCCGCTTGATGGCGATGACTTGCAGCTCGGTACACAGGCCGGGCAGCCATTCGCCCAGTGTGCGGTTGGCCTGCCACCACCAGCGGCGGTTCTCCAGACCGCGGAGCAACCCGCCGGAGACCATGCGGAATCCGCGGCGGGCGACGATGTCCACGTCGCAGTTCTTGTCGACGGCGGCCTCGAACGACGCCCGCGAAAATGCCTGCAAATGGCTCCGCGGCTTCTTCTTGCCGACCAGCCGGTCGCACGCCGGAACCACATGCCGGCGAACGAGATGCACGCCTGGCGGGAAGATCGGCACGCCGAGAATCAGCATTCCGCCCGGTTTCACGACCCGACTGAGCGTCGCGAGTGCGATGTTGATGTGCGGCAAATGCTCCAGCACCTGCTCACAGATCACCACGTCGAACTGGTTGGAGTCGAGGAACGGAAATCCCGCGAGCAGATCGCCTTCGTGGAGCGAATTCCACGAATCCTGCTTGTAAATCGCGTGATGCAGCTTGAGGTCCGCCCCGTTGAACTCGACGGTGTTCTTTGGGTCGTTGACCTCGATGTACCGCCGGGAGACGCCGTTCCAGAAGCCGACGTCGAGCAGCCGCAGCGTCTCGCCGCGGCGCTGGAATTCGGGGATCAGCCGGCCGACTTCCTCGCCGATGGCGTGATAGCGGGCCTGCCGCAAGCTGTAGTATTCGGAGCGCGTCGGATCGACGCCGTAAGCCATTCCCTTGGTCATTTCACCCCCAGCCAGGATTGGTCCCGAACCGCCCGGACGGCAGTTCGGAGAGGTTGCGTGTCGTCGCGCGCGGATTCTGGCGGGGACGGCCCATTGCGGCAAGACCGAAATCAGGGCGAAATCGGCGGGCGGTCCTCGGCTTTGCCCCCTCGCCCACGGCTTTGCGTGGGAGAGGGCTGGGGTGAGGGTGTCTTTGTCTTTTTGTTTTAGCAGCGAAAGCAGAAAGGCAGAAATGCTCCCTCACCCTAACCCTCTCCCAGCGAAGCGCTGGGAGAGGGGACAGAGAAGAGGAACCGTGAAACCCCGTCCGATGCCTGCGGGTACTGAATTCCGACGGCAGGAACTTCGGTGGATCGACTGGCGGGGAGACGGACCATGATGCGGCTCAGCGGACGGCGTGCGGTGTGGTGTCTGGGCGTCATCGCCTGGAGTCTGTCGGCGGCCCTGTATGCGGACGACTCGCTCGCCCAACGGTTGCCCCCCGGTGCGGTCGGCAGCGTCGAGGTCGTCAACGCGGCGGCTTTCGTCACCCGCATCGAAGAGTCTGAACTGCTGAAGATCGCCGTGGATTCCAAGGGCTACCGCAAATGGGCCGATTCCGGCGACGGCAAAAAGTACCGCGGCGGTCGGGCCGTTGCCGAGGGGCAACTCGGCATGACCCTGTGGGAAGCCGCCCGCCGGATCGTCGGCGACCGCGTGATTGTCGCCGCCTACCCGCCCGCCGAGAACAGCCAGAAGCCGCAGGGGATTTTGCTGATTCATCTCGCCGACGCCGAGATCGGCCCGCATCTGCGGAAGCAGTTCGAGCCGTGGGCCGATGTCGTCGGCGAACAGGTCCGCACCGAAGACCGGGACGGCGGCTGGTATCTGACGGCGAAAGACGGCACGACCGCGGTCCTCACCGGCCAATGGCTCGCCGCCGCCACCTCTGACAAACTCCTGAAGGAAGTCACCATCCGGTTGTCCTCCGACCAAGCCACGTCGCTTGCGGCTTCGCGCTCTTCCAAGGTGATCTCAACGCCCGTCGCAACGTCCGACACCCGCGTCGAGTTCCATGTGGATCTCGATCTGATCCGCAACGAAACGCACAACGCCCGGTTGCTGCCGGCCAAGCTCGACAATCCGCTCGGTTCGCTGCTGCTGGGTTCGATGATGGAATCGGTCGCGGTCGGCAGTTCCGTGCAGTCGGCGCTCACG
>JAWXBB010000122.1:0-23273 GCA_034439795.1 Planctomycetaceae bacterium
GGGCCGGCTGGTCGGAAGGTGAACGCCGCGCTCGGGCCGGATGCCGGCGGCGCTGGACGCCACCCCGCGGCCGGATGCTGGCAAAAGGGGGCTGCCCATGACGCCCCTGCCACCCGCATTTTCGGCGGCGCTGGCGGCCGTCCGTCGCCGGAAGGGAATCCTCGACGTTGCTGCCGACGATGACGCCCCTGCCACGAACGGGGACGCGGTCGCCGAAAGGGCCGCGGAACCGGATCGCGGCGCACAGACGACGCTGGAGGCCTCCGCGGTGGAGGCGTGAGACGACCAACAACGCCCCGCGGTCACATCGGCCGCGGGGCCATTTCTGAAAGGACCACGATCATGGCCGACGTAAAGACTGAGACGAAGAAACCTCGCACCAAGAAACGCGGCGCAGGCGAGGGCAGCATCTTCCAACGCGGCGACGGCAAATGGACCGGGACCATCACCGTCGGCTACTCCGAAGTCGGCAAGCGGCTGCGGAAGACTGTCTACGGCGAGACCAAGAAGGCCGTCACGGACAAGCTGACCCGGCTTCAAGGGCAGAAACTCGACGGCACGCTGACGACGAGTGGCGGGCAGCGGCTGGGCGAATACTTCTCGGCGTGGGTGAAGAACGACACCAGCATCGCCGAGACGACCCGCAATCGGTACACGGCGATTCTGACGAAGTTCATCCTGCCGCGGCTCGGCGGCATGAAGCTGTCAGCAGTGCGGGTCGAACACGTCGAGGCATTCTTCGCGGGCATCCGTGACGAGGGCGCGAGCGAGGCGACCGTCCGCTATGTGTTCGCGGTTCTGCATCGCGGCTTCCAACGGCTGATTGAACAACGGCGGCTGACGGTGCATCCCTGCGCCGCGTTGTCGCGACCCAAGGTCGACACCATCCCGCGGCAGTCTCTCGACCGCGAACAGTGCGAAGATTTGCTCAAGGCGGCGGCAGGTCATCGGCTGGAGGCGGTGTTCGTTCTCGCCATCACCACGGGGCTGCGGGCCGGTGAACTGTTCGGGTTGCAATGGGATGACGTCGACCTGGACCACGGGACGCTGACCGTCCGTCACTCTCTGGAGGAAATCAACAATCACACGCGGCTAAAGCCCCCGAAGTCCAAGGCGGGGCTGCGGATGGTCCGGTTGCCGCAGATGGCGATTGATTCGCTCCGGGAGCGCTGGGCGGCGGCGATGCGTGAGGACGCGGCCGGCGTGCCGTTCGTGTTCTGCGGTCAGACGGGCGCCACGGTCAAGAAGTCGGATTTCCGGCGTTGTGTCTGGCTGCCGATCCGCAAGGCGGCAGGTTTGCCCGACTCCGTTCGATTTCACGACCTCAGGCACACGTCCGCCTCGCTGATGATGCAGGCCGGCATTAACCCCAAGGTGGTCCAGCAGCGGCTCGGGCACTCGGACATCGGGATCACGCTGCGGACTTACTCGCACGTCATGCCGGGCATGGACGCGGCCGCCGCGGCCAGCTTCGACGGCATCAAGCGCGGAAATCCCGCCGATGGCTACAAACTGGCTACAAAGCAGACTTCCGAGGGTTCAACCGGCGAGCAATCGGTAGCTGAGACCATTGCCGCAGAATGACTTACGGCGACCCGCTACGGCTCTTCGTGTTTTCGCCCCACGAACAGATAATGCGGCGCCCGCACGAACGGCAGGTACGGCACCTTGCCGCGGCGCTGGTGCAGCGAGACCGTCTCGAAGCGGCTTTGCAGGTAGGGGATGTGGTCGGGATTGAGGAACACGTTGTCGCTGGCGAACCACGGCGGCCAGAACGTGCGGGTGGACCAGCGGTGCGCGGCCAGCCCGTCGCGCGGGTATTTGCGGGCCACGAAGAAGTCCACCACGCCCAGCGTGCCGCCGGGCTTCAACATGCGGAACGCCTGATCGACGGCGAGGAACCAGTCGGGGATCATCGTCAGCGAGTAGCTCATCGTGACGACGTCGGCGGCCCCTTCCGGCGGGAGGAACTGCGTGGCGTCGCCGTGGACCGTGCTGACGTTCGTCCAACCCCGCGCGGCGATCCGCTGATCGGCCACCTTCAGCAGCGACGACGACAGATCGACCAGATACGCCGACTTAAGCTCCTTCAACCGGTCGCCCCACCGTTCGGCGTTCTCGCCCGTGCCGGCGCCGAGATCGACCCACACGCCGCCGTTGACCGCGGGGAGCGACTGAAATAGATCATCGCGGCCGTGCAGCAGTCGCTGGCGAAAGGCGTCGTAGCCGCCGGCCTGGCCTTTGTAGAAACTCTCCAGCCGCTCCTCGTGCGTATTCCCCGTCGCGCGGGAGACCACGAGATGCCACAGAATCTTCAGGTCGTTGAAGACGCCGCCGGAAGTCGGGGACGGCGAAGCGACGGGATCGGTCACGAACGAACTCCGAAACGATTCATCATCAACATCGCAAGACCGAAGCCCACGGGTCGCAACCGGCTTTGCACAATAACCTAGTCAGTTAACCGGCTTTTTGTGCAGGATTCCGACTTTTTGTGCAACCGGTCTGTGGCCCGCTCAGTCTAGCAGAAACCCCCGTCAGTGACTGGTCACTGACGGGGGTATTCATTTTTTGACCCGCCGATTCCTGTTGCTCGACGAGTCAGCCTGCGTCAACCTACAATTGCAGGCGAGTCGCTGACGAGCCTGCCGTCCTACAGGAACCATTCCCACTCCAATCAGATCACTTTACGGCACTATGGCGGAAGGTGGAATAAATACCTCAAGACGGAAAAGCGGCGGGCTGCTCACTGCCGGCTGGAACAACGACGTCCTCGAAGCGATTCTCACAGGAAATGCCGGGGATTAAGATGCGATAGCCCTGTTCCCTCCCCGATTTTTTCCCTCGCGGAGAACAACACTCCCGAATCGCGCCAACCCCAATCCGCCCAATTTCCACGGTCACCCCACGCGGGGAGGGAATTCCTCTAGGAGACATCGGCAGATTCCGCTAGTGTTCGCCGACAACAGGGCCTGCGTGATCGGCGCAGACCAAGGATGGGTTCTCTGGTCGCACTCAGAAAGGATTCTGTACCATGCGTCTGTTTGAGACGTGCTGGGCCGCCACGGCGGCTCGTCGGATCGGTCCGGGGGGGGCTTGGCTCGTCGCGGGGTTGGCGTTCGCCGGGATGTTCGCCGACGTGGCGACCGCCCAGCAACCGCGGGCCACGCGGGTGTCGTACACTCCCGAACAAACCAAGGGCTTCATCGATGACCTGACCAACGGGTTCATGGATGACATCGACCGCCGCCGCTTCCCGGGCGGGGTCGGCAACGGCGCCGGGGGAGCCGACGCGACGGCGATCACCAAGGAGATGCGGGCCGTCCGGCCGCTCGTCCGCGACTTCGCCGAGGAAATCTCGCAGCTCGGCTACGACCTGAACGACGAAGTCCGCCGTCTGCCGAGCATCCGGCCGCTGCTCACCGACACGTTCAAAGTCAGCGCGCAGTCCGCCAGCCTCGACAAGACCATCCAGCGAGTCAACGATCACCGCCTGCTCGCCAACGAGTTCCAGGATCTCGACGCCAAGTGGCGCGAACTGGCCTTCCGCATGACGAACACCCGCGGCATCGGCCGGCCCATCGTCGAACGCATCGCCGCCATCAACGATCTCAACGAGCAGATCGACGACGCCATCGGCATGCGGCCGCAGGTCAACCGCCGCGAGCTGTTCCAGAAGACGAACGACCTGGCGACGGACCTGAAGAACCTGCTCGACGACATTCAGGTCGAGCTCGGCGCCCGCGAATCGCAGCAGTTCAAGCTGGGCCTGAACCGTGCCCGGCAGCAGGTGCTGAACATCGCCGCGCTGGTCGATGAGAACAACATCGACACCGAACTGGTGACCGAAGAGTACAAGCAGTTTCAGGCGCTCTGGTACCCGCAGCGGGCCAAGCTGCAGGAATACGACAACCGCTACTTCGAGCGCAGCCTGCGGCGGATCACGCAGACCGACGGCGAAATCCATCAGTTGCTGCTCCTGCCGACCAAGGTGGACAGCACGCAGCTCGTGTACCTGACCTCGGCGCTCAAGAAGGACATTGACGAGTTCTTCGACCGCACGTCGCTGAAGCTGCTGATGCACCTGCCGCGGGCCGACCGCGTCGCCGGCGTCGCCAGCGAATTCTACGGCGTCTGCGAGCACTTCGTGGACGAAGTCGAAAGCCAGACGGAGTACGATCAACTGGTCGATTCGTTCCGCTACATCGAAGACGCGCAGCGGAACTTCACGGCCGTGTTCGCGGACGTGCCGAGCAACGACGCCCTCGCCGCGCTGCATCAGATCGAGCAGACGATCGACGCGCTGCGGGACTCGCTGCAGGTCCAGAGCGACGACGTCGACCGGCAGCGCGCCGGCGATCTCGCCGCCAAGGTGGAGACCGCCTGCGATCAACTGGAGTGGGCCGCCCAGCGGTGGTTCAACGCCGATCGCCAGTCGTTCGCCAACGCCTGCCTGCAGTCCATCCGACAGATGCGGACCCAGACCGCTCAGTTGCACCAGGACGTGATCCACGGCGCTTCTGTGGCGCAGCTCAATCAGCAGTCCGAGCAGCTCTACGGCACGTGGCGCACGGTCTACAACTACCTCATCAAGTGCCAGATTCCGCAGGAACGGGCGACCCTCGGACGGCTGTCGTCCCAGATCACCCCGGCCCTCGTTGACCTGCGGACGATGCTCTCGCAGTAACGTCGGCGGTGTGACGTGATGCCGAAACGACGGAAGCCCAGGGATAGCAATCCCTGGGCTTCTTTCATTCTGAGTGTGTCTACGTGTCGGGGCGGAACGCGCACTCAGGCTGGCTCGCCGCCTCCGGAAGCAGGCCGACGCACCCGGTGTCGACCCGGTTCGACGACCACAAACGTCCCCAACAGGTCCGCCTCCCCGTAGAGCGTCAAGACACGTCCCAGCTCGGCGTGAACCGCCTGTAAGGTCGAGGGCAGTACCCGGAGATACAGCACGCCCGCGCCAAGTTCCTGAACGAACACCAGACCGCCGTAGTCCCGGTCGCGGGTCACGAAGACCCGTCCCTCCGCGCCGGCCGCCCGCAGCAATTCGGCGTCGTCAGCCTGCGACAGGCCGCGCTCGGACGCCGTCTCGACTTCATGGCCCAACTGGCGCAGGAACTGGACCGTGGCGGCATAAACGTCCTGGTCCGCGAGAAACTTCATACCGTCTCCGCCAGGCGGATATCCTCCAGAGCGATCAGGTCGATGGCGTACTGCACGCACGCCCGGATGTCCTCAGCCGACAGGTCCGGGTAGTAGTCGCAACGGATGTCGTCCACGGAAACGCCTTCGCGCACCAGCTCCAGGATGCTCTGGACGGTGATCCGCGTCCCGGCGACACAGGGCTTGCCGAAGTGGACGTGCACGTGGGCAGTGATGCGATGTGACATGACGCGTCCTATTCCCGTTAGAGTATCGATCACGGCCCGCTTTGTCCCCGACCCTCTTGGTTTCCGCCGCGGAACGACCAAGTTCACCGGCCGCGGCGGGGCGGGGAGCCGTGGACATTGTAGGGCCGTCAAGCCCGCCGGTCAGGTGCAACCCCTGGTTGGCTTCACCGCCCCCGCCACTCGTCCGGCGAGTATCGGTCCTCCGTGATCAGCGGGTAGCACCGGTTGGCCGCTGGTCGGAGGTTTCTGTTCTCTTCCGCACTTCGTCTACACCCTCCTGTCGCTGCGCGACCCAGGTAGCCTGAACGGCAACCCGGGCTACCTGATGCAGCGTTTGGTTCGGCGTGCCTTTGCTAATTCAGCGCCGCGGGTTGCCTTCCCACAAGCCGGCAATCAGCGCATAGCCGACTGGATCCTGGTCCTTTAACTCGCAACGGATGAACGGATAGTGATCGTTGACCAGGAAATAGCTCTCCATCAACTCCGCAAAATAATCCTTCTCGCTGTCCAAGGCGGAATGCGGCTCGCGCTGGCCGTCGAATCGCAGCACCGATTTGTATTTGCCGTCTTTCTTGGCCTGTTCGTAGGCGGCTTGTATCTTCTTGCCCAGTTCGGAATCGATCCGCGCTGCGTAGCGGTCGTAGTAGGCCAGCGCCAGTTCGTGAAGCACGTCGGACTGCTGGAGCATCGCCCAGTGCATCATCCACTGCGGGTCGCGGACCTCCACGGCCCCGAACTTGTCCGGGTTCGCGCCCTCGTCAGTCAACTGCTTGCGACTGCCGCAATACCGGATGTACGGTCCCGTCTGGCCGAGTTCCAACCAGATGGGCACCTCGTGCAACAGCTTGCGGCCCGGCTCGGCGATGAAGTGGTCGATCATGTGCAGCTTGTAGCTCAGCAACTTCAGCATGGTCGCGCCGAGCCCCGGCTGGTCCTCCAAGCTGCTCGGGCTGACGTAGACGCTCCAGCCGGCGATGTCGCGCTTTTCGTAGCCGGCCGTGGCGAGAAATTTGGGCGTGGCTGCGGACGCCGGAACACCGGTTCCCTGCGGTGCCTTCTTGTAGGCGGCAAGCTCCTTTTCCAGACTCACCACTTGCAGCGGGTCCACGCCCCAATAGCGTTCGACAAAATGCGCCATCAGTGGATCGTGTTCGCGCAATTGGGCCCGGACAAACGGATAAATGTCATTGACGGCGAAGTAGGCTTCGGAGCTTTCCGCCCAATACTCCATGGAATTCGTGCGGGCGTAATGGGAACCGACCCGGCCGTCCCAGATTCTCACCGTCTCGTACTCCCCTTCTTTCATCATGCGGTCGTAATTGGTCCGGCTGGCGCGGTCGCCGTAGCCTTCCCCTTGGCCGATGAAGTGAAAGTCGTAGCCGTGCGCCAACTCATGAAAGACGACAAACGGGTGGCGATAGCTGTCTCCGAAATGAGTCTTGACGCTCAGCGACATGATCGATTTCGGATCCCACGGGATCGTGTAGCCGCGCCCGAGCAGCCAGCGCCGGTCTGGGTGGTATGACAAATTCACTTTTTCGTCATACTCGATCCAGATGGCGTTGTTTTCCTGCATGTTGGCGACAGCCGGGGCCGGAGCGGCCAGTTTGATCTGGTAGAGTTCCCACCGCAGGTGCTCCATAGTCCGGGCCGTTTCTCCGGGATGCTGTTTGGGCACCTCGCGATTCAGATAAACAGTCCAGCCTTCGATGTTGCGGATCTCAAAGCGGTCCTCGGGAACGACCGGCTTGTCCGGAGCGTCGGCACTCGTAGCCCTGCCCGTCCACCCGAGCATCAGAGCGACCAGCATAAGCACTGCATTCGCCATCATTTTACTGTGATTCATCGTAATGCCTTCTGTTCGCTTGTTGTGGGCTCTGGTCGGATTGGATGGAATCCTTCGGTTCACTTCTCGCTTGGTCATTTAGGGAGCGGAAATGGGGACGCAGCTAAATTCCAGCGAAACGAGCTGCGTCCCCATTCCCGGCCCTGCCAAGCCCTGATGTCCCGATTGCGCTGCCGAACAGGGATTCGACCGCCGAAGTGCGGTAAAACTTCACCGAAATCTTACGGCACAGCATGGAACAACGATCCCTGATGGATGTTACCAGCCAGAGAGCTGCAATGAAACCGCATAGGATTCGCGATGCTATACCGCACTCGGACCCCGTGCTACGCTGCTCTCAACGTCGCGCGAGCGCTCGTCCTTGCTGACGCTTCGGGTTGGTATCAGACCAGTCCCGGAATCGGATCGCCGTAGTAAATATGATGTGGCCGCGACAGTTCGTCGTGCCAGGCGATCGTCTCCGGCAGGCCGAGCGATGAGTAGATCGTCGCGGCGAGGTTGTCCGGGGTCTGCGGGTTGTCCGCCGGGTAGCCGCCGATCTTGTCCGACGAGCCGATCACCCGGCCCCCCTGCGTGCCGCCGCCGGCGAGGAACACCGTCTGCACGGCCCCCCAGTGGTCGCGGCCCGGCAGCTTGTAGTGCTGCGGCAGGCCGAACACCTTCGGCGTCCGCCCGAACTCGCCCGCCATGACGATCAGCGTCGAATCGAGCAGCCCGGTGGATTTCAGATCGTCCAGCAAGGCCGACAAGCTGCGGTCGAGTGGCGGGAACAGATAGTTCTTGAGGTTCGGGAACGCATTGCCGTGCGTATCCCATGTTTCGTTGTTGCCCAGGTTCACCTGCACGAGGCTGACCCCCGCGGCGACGAGTTGCCGGGCCATCAGCAACGACCAGCCGAACGAGTTCTTGCCGTAGCGCTGCTGCACGTCATCCGGAGCATGGGTGACGTCGAACGCTGACCGCACCGACGGATCGGTCAGCAGCGACACCGCCGCCTGGCGATGCCGGTCGAAATCGTTCGCCGCAGCAGCCGCGTCCCAGTTGCGGCGCTGCTCGTCGATGGAGCCGAGCAGTTCCAGCCGCGACGCCACCCGTCGTTGCGACAACGCTTCCGGCAGCGACAGGCTCGGCGCCTGGAACGACAGTTGATCGTTCTGCTTGGGGCCGTCCGCGTGATGAAATTCGTATTCGGGATACGCGCCGTAGGTCACGGCATTGAACGGAGCCGCGTCGATGAACCACGGATCGCGGTGCCGGCCCATGATGCCGCCGAACTGCCCCGGAATCACCCGCCCCGTGCGGTGAATCAGCCGCTCCGGCAGCACGACCGCCGGCGGCAGGTTGTTCCGCCGCGGCGCGACCGCCCCGACGATGGACGCAATGGACGGCCAGTCCTCCGGCATCGGCTGATTCTGGTTGAACGTCGGCGGCGACACCGACCGCCCCGTCAGCATCAGCAGATGGCCCTCCGAGTGATCGTTCGACTTGTGCGTCAGAGACCGGACCAGCGACCACATCCCGCTCCGCTGCGCCAACAGCGGCAGATGCTCGCAGATCTCAATCCCCGGCGTCGCCGTGGCGATCGGCTGGAACTCGCCGCGGATGTTGTCCGGCGCGTCCGGCTTCAAGTCGAAGCTGTCCTGCTGACCGAGTCCGCCCGACAGAAAAATGTAGATCACGCTCCGATGCGGCGCGGCTGCCGTCGCCGCGGATGCCTCCCGCAGCGCGGTGAGGTGGTTCGTCCCCAGTCCGAGCAGCCCCACCGTCCCGGCCTGCAACGCCGCCCGGCGACCCAACGTCGGATGCTGCCAACCGGCCATCGTGCAGGACTCCCGAACCGCGAACCCATCAGCGCGAGCTTGTGTAACAGGTTATCGGATTGTGTCCTCGACGACAATCACCATCCCAAAAACTTGCCGTCTTCATGGCCTCAATCCGTAGCCGTCCAGCCAATGCATAATCTGCTATGACCAACGAAAACAGCTTGATATACTGAGCACTCAATTGCATAATATGCAACGACTGCCCGACACTGCCGTGGAGACTGGGAATTGCAGTCCCCCAAACCGCTCAAGACCGGCGTCACTCAAGGGAGCGGCCCGCCACCGGGATATCAGTGGTCAGTGGGGCTGCTCAGTTTCGCTCTGGCTGAAGCCGCGGACTGCCTCACGCCGGCGGGCTACAAGCATTTGGAAATGCAGGTGAAGGACTTGGCGGCCCTCGATCAACCATCGACTTCGCCGACGGTGGATGTCAGACCCGTGGAAGAATTTTATGAGATTCGCGACAAAGGCGGACCACTCGGGAACACAAATATCCGGTTGTTCTTCGGCATCGATGCTCTGCGGCGGACGCTGATCGTGCTGGGCGTCATCAAAAAGCAGAACGACGGCAAAACGCCGCTCGGCGACAAGGTGCGCATGCGTCGGCGCTGGCGAAATTATCTGGCCGGCGATTACGGAACACTGTCCTGACCGTGCACGTTTCAGAGGAGGGTGACAGCCACATGACAGTTGAAACGAGCGAACAGAGCACCGCACCCGTAGGAGACCTGTCGTTCGCCTTGGCGCTGGCGGTCTTGCGCGAGCGGGTGGGCCGACTGCCGATAGCGGATCAGGACGACCTCGATCAATTGCTGCCGGACCTCCTGCACGGCGATGAGGAGGCCCGCGACAGCGCGCAGCGCGCGGTCGCCGAGATTCTCGAAGGCGTCAAGGGGACGCTTTCGCCCCTGCGGATGAATGAGGGATCGCCGGACCCCTTGTCAGGCTGGATGACGTATTTCGCCACCAAACTCAAGCAGGCACGCACGAAAGCGGGACTGACTCAACAGCAGTTGGGTGAGGCTTCAGGCATCCCCCAGAGCCACATCAGCCGACTCGAAGCCGGGCTGCACAGCGCGAGTTCCAAGACAATCGAGAAGCTCACCGCGGCGCTGGGCCTGCCGGCATCACATTTCGATCCCTGCGGCGAGTAATCCTATTACGCGCCAAGCGTCAGAAGGCCACACATGGACGACGTCATTTCCAAGGCCGTTGAAATCTTCTGTCAGGATGCCGACAAGTCACCGCAAGAATTAGTTGACCACATCGCTGCGGCAGTTGGCGATCGGGAGTTGGCGGAACGACTCTACGAGTTTGTTCCCATTGCGTTCACAAGAGCGGTCTTTGAGAGTGCGGGGATTGTTTTTCAAGACAGCTTCCGACGCGTCCGCGGAAAGGGAAAACTCACCCATTTCTGTCCGCTGTCCTCTGAGCCACTTTGGGAGCCGGCGCTGGCTTTTGCAAGGCGGCTCAACAGCTCCGTCGACCACCGCGATGCGATGGCTGCGGTCTTGCAACACTGCGGGTTGTGCCGGGCGATCACCGAAGCCGGAAAGTCCGGTGCGAATCTGCGAGGCTCGGTGATGGCCGGGCCCATTTTTCTGCGACAGGCCGACATGCCCTGCAAGCCGTGGTGGAAAATCTGGTAGGTCGCCTCACCAGTCCGTATTGGCCCCCCTCGTGGTATCGCATCATGAAGTGTCCTATCATTGAGGGACCACAATCAGTCCGCGAAACGGAGTTCGCCCGCCCGTGTCTGCCGCCGATTTGACGCCGAGCCAGTTTGCCGCCGTGGAGCACTTCACGGGGCCGTTGCTCGTGCTGGCCGGGCCGGGGTCGGGGAAGACGCGGGTCATTACCCGGCGGATCGCCCGGCTGATCGAGCGCGGGGTCTCGCCGCGGGAAATCCTGGCGATCACGTTCACCAACAAAGCCTCGCGCGAGATGGCCGAGCGCGTGGACCGGCTGCTCCCCGGGCAGCGGGTGTGGGTCACGACGTTCCACAAGTTCTGCGCGCGGATGCTGCGCGAGTACGGCAGCGCCGTCAGCATCGGGCCGAACTTTTCGATCTTCGATACCAGCGACCAGCAGCAGCTCATCAAGCAGGTGCTGCACGCCGAGGACATCGACGCCACGCACTTTCCGCCCGCGAAAATCGGCTGGCAGATCAGCCAGGCCAAGAACGAACTGGTCACGCCCGAGCAGTTCGTCGCCCGGTATGAAGAGCGCGTCGGCAACCATCTGGAGGCGATCGTCGCCCGCGTCTATCCGAAGTATCAGCAGCGGCTGCTCGACGCCAACGCCGTGGACTTCGACGACCTCTTGGTCCACGTCGCCTTGCTGCTGGAGCGCGAACCCGATCTGCGGCTGGAGCTCGATCAGCGGTTCCGGTACATCCTCGTCGATGAATATCAGGACACCAACCGCGCCCAATACCAGATCGTCGCGGCGTTGTCGCAGGCGGAGCCGAACCTGTGTGCGACGGGCGATCCCGACCAGTCCATCTACGGCTGGCGCGGGGCGCAGATCGAGAACATCCTGCGGTTCGAGCGCGACTTCCCCGAGGTCAGCGTGATCCGGCTGGAGGACAACTTCCGGAGCACGCCGGAGATTCTGCAGGCGGCGGACCGACTCATCGCCCACAACAAACGCCGCAAGCCGAAGTCGCTGCGGACCGGGAATGCCGCGGGGGAGCCGGTCGAACTGCGAACGTATCTCGACGGCCGGCAGGAGGCGGATTCGATGGCCGCCGAGATTCGCGAGCTGGTCGCGTCGGGCGAGCGGCGGTGGTCCGACTTCGCGATTTTCTACCGCGTGAATGCGCTGTCGCGGTCGCTGGAAACGGCGCTCGCGCGGGCCAAGGTGCCGCATCAGGTGGCCGCGGGGATGGCGTTCTACGAGCGGACCGAGGTCAAGGATTTGCTCGGTTATCTGCGATTGATCGAGAACCCGCGCGACCGCATCGCGTTTCTGCGGGTGGTCAACACGCCGACGCGCGGCATCGGCAAGACCACCATCGACCGGCTCTCGAAATGGGCCGACCAGTCCGACCTCACGCTGCTCGAAGCCGCCCGCAGCGCGACGCAAATGCCCGGCGTGTCGAAGCGGGCCGCGACCGCCTTGTCGCACTTCGCGTCGCTCATCGAACAGTTCACCGAACTCGCCGCGGGACCGGTGGGCGAGCTGCTGCGCGACGTGCTGTCCCGCACCGGTTACGGCCGGATTGAAGACGTGTCGCTGGCGAGCGAAGACGAACTGCAGCGCCGCGGTAACATCGACGAACTGGTCAGCGCGGCCCGGTTGTACGACGAGCAATCGGGAGACGAGGCGTCGCTGTCGGGGTTCCTCGAAACGGCGAGCCTGGCGCAGGATCTCGACGCCGTCGAAACCGACCTCGGAGCCGTCACGCTGATGACGCTGCACGCCGCCAAGGGGCTGGAGTTCCCCTGCGTGTACATCGTCGGCGTCGAGCAGAACCTCATCCCGCACGAGCGGTCGCTGCGAACGTACGACGACCGCGAGATTGAAGAAGAACGCCGGTTGCTGTTCGTGGGCATCACGCGGGCCGAGCAGAAGCTGGTCCTGACGCAGACGCTGCGCCGCGAAATGCACGGCCGCGAGTTGAGCACGATCCCCAGCGATTTCCTGCAGGAGATTGCGTTGGAGTCCCTCGACTGCACCGGCAGCTTCTCGTTCGAGTCGTTCGATCAGAGCGCGGGCGACGATGATGTTCGCGACAATCCGCCGCCCCGATCCACGCGGACGGGACTGGATCGGCTCCGCAACAGCCCGCTGCTCACGACGGCCGCCGCGATCCAGAACGGCTCGCGCGATGCGGCGGACATCCCGTGCGGCTTCACCGTCGGCATGACGGTCCGGCATCCGCGCTACGGGCTGGGGACGGTGACGGACATCTCCGAGGGGTTCGCCCGGCACCGCATGGTCACGGTGGCCTTCGACGACGACCGCCGCGAAACCTTCATCGCGGGCAAATGCCCGCTGCAACCGGTGGGGATGTGACGATCACGCGACGAAACCATCTCTTCATGTGCCACTGCTTCGGAGTCTTCGGAGAAGCAGTGCCGAATGATACTCGACGATCGAAGAACACTGCTTCTCCGAAGACTCCGAAGCAGTGGCACACAAATCACCTACGGAAAGAACACCCGCACTCGTTCGCCATGCAATTTCGGCAACCGTTCTGCATCTTCCACGATGAGATAGCCCGCGGCCTGCAATCGCTGGCACTCCGCGGTGAACAGTGCGACGTACTCCGCGTGCGAGCCGTAGCGGCTTTGCACCGACCGGCGCGGGTCGCCCAATGTCTTCTGGTCCGCATCGGTGACGGGGAACGGGAGGTACGATCCCGTCAAACTCACCAGTTCGTTCGCCGCGCCGACTTCGGGACGACGCAGATTCCAGCCCGTGTAGGTCGCCACCGGGACCGCGACTTCCGGGGGGAGCAGGCAGCCGAGTTCGTTGCCGTCGGCGTCGCACTTCGGAGCGAGCACGCGGTAGTGGCCGAGCACCTGCGGCGGCTGCACGTCGATGATCCGTTCCGTGTGCCACCTTGGACCGCGGAACAGCCACAGCGGTTCGTGGATGATCTCCGGATACCGCACGCCGGGGATGTTCGGAAAGCCCGTCCCCGACTGTCGCCAATCGACGAGCGTGCGATCCGCAATCCGCGGCACCACGCTCGGCGGCAGAGCCGCACCATCACGGCAATGCCGGTCGAGCGCCAACAGCAGCGCTCGCAGGAACGGACGGTAATCGCCGGGGTTGGCGAGCGTCTGCCCGTTCCCTTTCTGCGGGGGATAACCGCTCGGCCCGTGTTGCGTGCCGCCGAACGTGTAGAACCGCACGTTGTCGGGCGGCTGGGCGTCTCTGGTGCCGAGCGGGTCGGTGTGCGGCAGCGAACCGGCGCGGGTCCAATACTCGGCGGACGACTGCGTGTGCAGCACGACCGGCGTGACGTCCAAATCCCGGCAGCGCCGCAGGATGCCGTCGAACTCGCCCGACAGCGGATCGATTTGATCATCATACGCGAACGGAAACCGGTCGGGCGGGTAGTCGTGGTGGTCGTGCTGATTGCTGTGCCGGGTCGGTTGGGCGAAGCGGTGATTGAACGACCCGAGTCCGCCGCCGGCGACGTGCGGGATCACGCCATCGAAGACCTTGCGACCCTGTTCATCGGCGTTGCAGCCCCAGTACAGGAACTCGCGCAGGAACCGCCCCGACTGCGAGACGCCAAAGCCGTGTGCCCGCGTCAGAAACGGTTGACCGTCGCGCAACAGCGGATGCGCGTCGCCGGTGCCGTGCTTGAAGGCTGACATCAGATCGCGCACGGCGAGGAAGCCAGCCCCCATCACCAGCGGGGCTTGGGCTTCGTAAATGATCTCGTAGATCCAGCCCGGTTTGAGGCCCGCCGGGAACTCGATTTCCACCTTCGGCAACTGCGTCGGCAAATCGCTGGACACTTCGCTGACGTGCAGCGTCCACTGATCGCGCGGCACGGGGACGCGGTCGTCACTCGGCCGTTCGCGGACGGTCAACGTGGCCTCGGCGAGACCGCGGTCCGTCGGCCGATAGGAACCGTGATTGGCCCAATTGACGACCATCCGCGTCGTCGACGCATCGGCGATGATTTCGCAACGCACGGGGCCGGTGATCGGGCCGGCATCCGACACGACCCGCGGGGCCGCGAGCCGCAGGCGATCGCCGCCGGGCAGCAGTTCGCCGTCCCAGCCGGACCACACGACGGTGAAACCGTGCCGCATCAGGAAGCCGTGGCCGAAGTCCGCCGCTGCTTTCGGGTCGTTGCCGCCGCCGTCGTTGAACATCCGCAGCGCGAGTTTGTTGCCGCGGTTGTTGACGTCGTACAAGATCGCGCCGTTGGATTTGATCGAATCTTTCGGCGTCAGCACATCCAGTTCGGCCCAGAATTCGACGAGGCCGTCAGCCGTGCACGGCGCGTGGGACAAATCGACAATCGCTTGGTTCGCCGGTGCGGACGGATCGACGCGGTAGTAGACCCGGCCGGTGATCCGCTCGTACGGCCCGACGTCGCCGAACGGTTGCCCGTCGGCGACGACAGTGCGGTTCATAATCTCGAACCGGGTGACGGCGGCGTCGGCCAGGGAGCCGAAGAACGACAGCCCAAGAAACAGAACGGCGGCGCAACGTGGCATCGGCAAGTCTCCCGTGATGTCAGCACGGTAGAACGCCGATGGCGGCGCTTCAACTCAGTGGCTACTTCGCCGGTTCGACCAGCACGCGCACGATTTCCACCGCGCCGCCGGTGGAGCGGTACTCGACCTGCACGCCGTCGCGGGCGACCGCGCTGGTTTGCCCCGCGGGCAAGGGATCGCTGGTCGCGGCCACTTCGGTCAGCAGTTCGTGTAGCGTCTCCGCCTGGCGTTGTGCCGCGGCGTTCGTGCCGGCGGCGTCGGACAGCCGCTGGATGTGTTCGACGACGGTGTCGGACAGCTTCATCGACAACGACGCCGTCGCAGGCCGCGCAGCCGCGCGTTCCGGGCGACTCGGGGCGCTGGAACGGACGGGCCGTGGCGTGGGAACCGGCGACGCTGGCGCTTTGCTGGAAACGATGCCTCCCGACCACGGCCAGCGCGCCGAGGACCGGGCCCGGGAATGTTCGGTGGTGCGGTCCGCGGTCACGGTCAGGAACCCCATGCCGCTGAAGAACAGCGCGAGCGCCACCCCCAAGGCCAGGGACAACTGCTTCTCGCGGCAGGATCGCGCCGCGGTTTGTTCCGACGGATCGGTCTCCAGTCGCAACAGACCCACCAGCAGTGTTTTGTCCTGTTCATGCGTGTGGATGATGCGAACGGGAACGGCCCCATCGTCGGTTTCCAGCACTGCGGTGTCCGCTTCCGCAATGGCCGGATCGATGGAAACTTCGACGCCGAACCCGCCGATCGAAACATTCTGCACGACGCACGGCAGCCGCCGCGAACGGACGATCAAATATCCGCGCGCCCGCTCGCCCGGCATGGTGCAGCGAAAGAACCCGCGTTGATCCGAGGTCATGGCGTCGTCCTGCCGGAAAATCCCGGCCGCCGCATCAACGGAAAGCCGACTCTCATCAACCTAGCTCATGACGGGCCGTGCGGATCGCCCCATTCGACGGTCATCACCCGGATGGGGGAGATTTCCCGGAATCTCGGGTAGAATCCGGTGAGGGACGCTCCGATTTGACAGAGTCACCCCAATTGCGATGATCGTTAATCTCCGTTTTCTCCGCACACTCTGACAGACGTTCTCGGGAAGACCCTGCCATGACCGGCTACACAGTGCATACCGGCTCGAACCAGCAATTCACCAGCGGCTGGGACCGCGTCTTCAGCTCGTCGGGGGCGAAGAAATCGTCCGCGAAAACGGCGGCCAAAGCCGCGAAGGCCAAGAAATCCGGCAAGAAGCGGTCCAAGGGCTAAACCTTTCCCAGACCATTGCTTGGGACGACCGATCGCCGCGGTGCCCGCTGTCAAACTTTGCGGAGCAGGCAGGGGCTGAGGGAAGCCACCCGGTGCGCGCCGCCATCCGCTGCGGTTGGACTCAACGGGTGGTGAGGCTTCGCCGATAAGTCCTGATGCGTGAGTGCCGTCATTGGCCCATCATCCCGCGGATGCAAACAGGAGGCGCCCGTGAGCGACGACATCGAGTACGAAGAAATCACCAGCGATGAGGTCGACAAGGTGGTCGCGGCGTTGGAGCAACTGAGCGCCACGGTCGACAGCGAAACGATCAAGGCGTTCCTCGAAGAATGCTCGACGAATATCTATTACCTGATCTACGACGACGATGAAGAGGGCGAGCATCTGGCCGCTTGAGGCTGCCGTCGCCAATTCGGAATCGCCACTACCGCCGAGTGAGCAGCAGGCTCACTCGGCGGTGGCTTTTCTTCTCTGGAAAGCGCCCACGGTGGGTGGCCGGGGCTGGAGCCGCTTCGGCGAAGCCCCGGTCGGTTGCGCGCTCACCGGGGCTTCCCTCCCGTTGGTCGGTCCAGCCCCGGCCACCCTGCTGCTGTCAGGGAATGACGTCTACGGCTGCCGAAACGTCAGGCTGATGCTTCGCCCGACCGGGTCGACCTGCACGTCGCTGGCGAACGGCAAGCGCGCGGCGAGTTTTTCAACGTCGCTGACCGGACGCAGCGAGATCACCATTCGGTCGCTGCTCGAGGTGGCGGTGTAGACGCAACGGGCGGCGTCGTCCGAAAGCTGCTCCAGATCCGCGAGCAGCCGCGTCTGCTGATCATCGCTTAGATTGCCGCGAATCGTTAGTGAGACGCCGTCGGGCGGGCCGGCCGGTTGTTGCCAACGGTTGAAGGCCTGGAGGGATTTGACGACCAGCGGAACCGCCACCGTCTGGAACTCCTCGACGGTGGTCGCCGCGAGCAGCTGGTCGAAACTGGCCTCGATCTCCGTCAATGCGGCGATGACGCGCTGCTGCGATTCGCGATCGCCTGGCGACAAGCGCCGCCGCCAGGCTTCGCGCGTGACGGGCCAGCCCTCGGCGAGACTGCGGGGAATCCAGCGGTTTTCGATCTGCACGAATTCGACGAGATCGTTTTCCTCATGCCCCGGCGGCGCGATCGCCAGCATCAGCCGTCCGTCCGGTGAGGCGGCCTCCGTGACGCTGGGCTCGAGCATCGCGGCCAGGGGATTGAGGCTCTCGGCTCCTTCCGGTCCGCGCAGCCTCTGAAAGAGCGAGCTCCCCGTCGTTGCCAGCCACTGACGCGAGTTCAGCCGACGGAGTTGCTCAAGATCGGCCAGCTCGCTGGTTTCCAATTCGGCCAGCGACGCAACGAGATCATCCCATGCGGCGGCGAGTTGCTCGATGGACGCTTCGCGTTCGGGCTGGTTCAGGGATTCGAGGATGAGCGGCTTCTTCTCCTGCAACACCTGCAGACCTTTGTGAGCGGTCCGCGCGACCGCCTGCCAAAGCTCCGGCTCCACCTGCGCGGCGGCTTCCTGAATGATCTGATCGACGTCGGACTGAAAACCGGGCGGCAGGAAATCGTAGGCCTCTGCCAGGCGGCCATCGCGGACGGCCGCGAGCGTCGATTGGACCGCGGTGACAGCGGGATGCGGTTCGACATCGGAGGGCGTGGGGACCGGAACCCGTTCAACCATCGCACCGCGGCGGGGGTTCGCCGAGCCGCCGCGGATCGGCGCTTCAGCCACGGGCCTCCGGCTCGTGGACTCCGTGGAGGGGGGCGGACTGGTTCCGCCGCACCCGATTAGAAATCCGACGGCGGTCACCACCCACCCCAGCCGCACAAACGCTTTCGACATGATTTCACCCAACCCTGCCAGCCCCAGCGCGCTACGACGCCTGTCGAGCCTAGCCGATCGGCGGCGAAAAGTCCTCGCCGGACGGCAGTCAGGGCTTTCCGGGTGGTGTCCTGATTCCGACTCTCTGGGGCGTGACGCCACGTTGGTAGTTCCGCCTTCAGGCGGTCGAGCCGCCTGAAGGCGGAACTACGAGCAGGTCAAGCGGGACGGAAAAACTCGTCCCCGCTCGTACAGCTTCCGAATCGCATCTTACGAGCGGGATCGGCTATCGATTGATGCCGTTGATCACAAGCAGTTTTCAGCTAATGACTTGCGACATTCCATCGACAACATTCCATCAATCGACACTGATTCAGAATCGGGATTTCCGAACTCGCTTGACTCTCACTATCGCAGTTCCCTAAAATGTGGCCGTCGGGATTGTCGATAGTCTGGCAGGCATAGTATCTCCGTTTCCGAATCGGCCGTCCGATGCACCGTCGCGATCTGGAACTTTTTTGCGAAGTCGTCACGCACCGCAGCTTCTCCAAAGCTGCGAAGGCGCTCGGCGTTTCGCAGCCGGTCGCCAGTGAAACGGTCAAGACGCTCGAAGATCATTTCAGCCAGGAATTGATCAACCGCGGCAAGCGGCCGCTGGAACTCACGCCCGCGGGGCACATCTGCTTCGATGGCTGCCGCGAACTTCTCGACCAGTGGCGGCGTCTGGAAGACCGCCTGCTGCAACTCAGGGACAAAGTCGTCGGACCGGTTCGCGTCGCGGCGATTTACTCCGTCGGCCTGTTGCAGATGGACTGCTACGTGAAGCAGTTCGAGCATCTGTATCCCGACGCGGCGCTGGAACTGCGCTACTGCCAGCCCTCTGCCGTCCTGGAACGGGTGGTGAACGACGAGGCCGACCTGGGGTTGGTTTCGTTCCCGCCGAAGCGTGCGGAGCTCGTCTGCACGCCGTGGCAGGAACAAGAGATGGTGGTCGTCGTCGCGCCGCAGCATCGGTTGTCGAACCGGACGAAGATGCAGCCGATCGAACTCGACGGGGAATCGCTGGTGGCGTTCACGCCCGAGTTGCAGATCCGCACGGAGATCGACCGCTGGCTGCGACAATCGAAAGTGGCGGTTGACGTCGTCCACGAATTCGACAACATCGAAAACATCAAACGGGCGGTGGAGGTCGGGTCCGGGATCGCGATCCTGCCGGTCCCCACCGTCCGTCGGGAACTCGAAATCGGTTCGCTCAAGGCGCTGCATCTCGACGGCGTCCGCTGGGTGCGGCCGTTGGGCATCGTGCAGCGCCGGCACAAAGAGCTGACCACCGCGGCCAAGCGGTTTCTCGAACTGCTGCACGAGTCTCCCGAATCGTTCTACTACGCCGGCACGGCGGCCGGTGCGGCGTCCAAAACCGCGCCCGCATCGGCGTGAAGCCGCGGGGTCCCACCCCCGTGGATCTTCTCTGTCCGGGAAGATCCGCGGGGGTGGGACCCCGCGGCTTCTGTTTCTGACCTAACGCCTAATCCCTGACACCTGCACCCTGACCGAGGTGTGACATGACTCAGAACCAAGACGCCTTCTTCGCCCGGCAGCCGGAACTGTTCCATTCCGACGGCACCCCCAAGGCGCAGGGACTGTACGACCCGGCTTACGAGCACGACAACTGCGGCGTCGGCTTCGTCGCGCACATCAAAGGGCAGCGGTCGCGGCAGATCATCGACGATTCGCTGCGCATCCTCCGGCACATGACGCATCGCGGCGCGTGCGGCTGCGAACCGAACACCGGCGACGGCGCGGGCATCCTCACCGCCTTGCCGCACGAGTTCATGCAACTTCTTGCGCAGCGCGAGCTGAAAATCGCGCTGCCGGAGCCGGGCCGCTACGGCGTGGGACTGGTATTCCTCCCGACTGATCCCGAGCAGCGCTCGATGTGCCGCGAACAGGTGAATCAGCTCGTCAAGGAGCAGGGTCAGACGCTGCTCGGCTGGCGGAAGGTGCCCGTCACGCCCGACGACGCCGACATCGGCCCGTCGGCCCGCGCCGCCATGCCCGCGTTCGAGCAACTGTTCGTCGGCGCGGCCGAAGGGCTGTCGCAGGAGGCGTTCGACCGGCAGTTGTTCGTCATCCGCAAGCGGGCCAGTCACCAGATTCGCGAAGGGAGCCTGCCGCAGGCGCTGAAGTTCTACATCTGCTCGCTGTCCAGCCGCGTGCTGATTTACAAGGGAATGCTGACGCCGGAGCAGGTGCCGAACTTCTTTCCCGACCTGCTGCGGCCGGAATACACCAGCCACCTGGCGATGGTGCATTCGCGGTTTTCGACGAACACGTTCCCCAGTTGGGACCGCGCCCATCCGCAGCGGTACATGGCCCACAACGGGGAAATCAACACCGTCCGCGGCAACAGCAACTGGATGTTCGCGCGGCAGGGAGTGATGAAGAGCGAACTGTTCGGCGACGACCTCAAAAACCTGTTCCCCGTCGTCGAACCGCATTGCAGTGACTCGGGCAACTTCGACAACGCGCTCGAACTCCTCATCATGTCCGGCCGCAGCCTGCCGGAAGCCATGATGATGATGGTGCCCGAGGCGTGGCAGAATCACGAGTCGATGCCCGAGGATAAGCGGGCCTTCTACGAATACCACTCGGCATTGCAGGAGCCGTGGGACGGCCCGGCGTCGATCTCGTTCACCGACGGAAACTGCATCGGCGCGACGCTGGACCGCAACGGCCTGCGGCCCAGCCGGTATTACGTCACGCACGACGACCGCGTGATCATGGCCAGCGAAGTCGGCGTGCTCGACATCGCCCCGGAGAACGTGAAGCTGAAGGGCCGGTTGCAGCCGGGCAAGATGTTCCTGGTCGACTTCGAGCAGGGCCGGTTGATTCCCGACGAAGAACTGAAGCGCGAGTTCGCCAATCGCCGGCCGTACGGGCAATGGCTCAAGAATCAGCGGCTGCTGCTCAACGAGTTGCCGGCTGCCAATCCGCCGGACCGGATGGCCGGCGACGACCTGCTGCGGCATCTGCAGTCGTTCGGGTACACCACTGAAACGCTGCAGTTCATGCTGGTGCCGATGATCACCACCAAGAAAGACCCGCTGGGGTCGATGGGGGACGATTCGGCGCTGGCGTGCATGAGCGATCAGCCGCGGCCGCTGGCCGATTACTTCAAGCAACTGTTCGCACAGGTGACCAACCCCGCCATCGACTCGACGCGGGAGGAAGTCATCATGTCGCTGGAGTGCTACATCGGTCCCGAAGGGAACATTCTGGAGACGACCGAGGCCCAATGCCACCGGCTCGTGGTGCCGCATCCCATCCTCACCAACGAGGAGCTGGCGTCGCTCAAGCACCTCGATTTCCGCGGCTGGCGGACGAAGACCATCGACACGACGTACCCCAAGTCGCAGGGAACGAAAGGCCTCAAGCCGGCGCTCCAGCAAATCTGCATTGAAGCCCGCAAGGCCATCGCCGACGGTTACAGTCTGGTGATCCTGTCCGACCGCGCGGCTGGACCCGACCGGTTGCCGGTGAGTTCGCTGCTGGCGACCGGAGCCGTGCATCATCATCTGGTCAAGCACGAGGAACGGACGCGGATCGGCATTGTCGTCGAGACCGGCGAAGCCCGCGAAGTGCATCAGTTCTGCTGCCTCGTCGGTTACGGGGCCGACGCGATCAATCCGTATCTCGCCTTCGAGGCGCTCTGGCAATTGCAGGACGACGGCGAACTGCCCGACGACTGCACGCACGACGAAATCACCGCGGCGTATCGCAAGGCCACCAAGCAGGGCATCCTGAAGGTGATGGCCAAGATGGGCATCTCCACCCTGCAAAGCTACAAGGGGGGGCAGATCTTCGAGGCCGTCGGCCTCAGCGAAGACGTCGTCTCGATGTGCTTCCGCGGCACGGCCAGCCGCATCAAGGGGGTGAATTTCGAGATCCTCGCCGAAGAGGCGCTGCGGCGTCACGAGCTCGGTTATCCGACCCGCGAAGAGCAGCGACTCCCCGTGCTGCCGAACTTCGGTCTGTTCGCGTGGCGGGCCACCGGCGAGAAACATGCCTGGAACCCGCTGTCGATCGCGCACATTCAGAAGGCGGCCCGGCAGGGGGACAAGACGTCGTTCGCCGAGTTCTCGAAGCTCATCAACGAGCAGGTGTCCCGCGAATGTCATCTCCGGGGATTACTGCGGTTCAAGACCGCGAAGCCCGTGCCGATTGAAGGAGTGGAACCCGCCAAAGAGATCGTCAAGCGGTTCTGCACCGGCGCAATGAGCTACGGCAGCATCTCCGCCGAAGCGCACGAAACGATCGCCATCGCCATGAACCGCCTCGGCGGCAAGAGCAACACCGGCGAAGGAGGCGAGGATTACAAGCGGTTCGCGCCGATGCCCAACGGCGACTCCAAGCGGTCGGCGATCAAGCAGGTCGCCAGCGGCCGGTTCGGCGTCACCAGTTGGTACCTCACCAACGCCGACGAGTTGCAGATCAAGATCTCGCAGGGGGCCAAGCCCGGCGAGGGGGGCGAGCTGCCCGGTCACAAAGTCGATAAGATCATCGCCGCGACCCGGCATTCCACCCCCGGCGTGGGCCTCATCAGTCCCCCGCCGCATCACGACATCTATTCGATCGAAGATCTGTCGCAACTCATCTTCGATCTGAAGAACAGCAACCCCAGCGCGCGGATCAGCGTGAAGTTGGTCTCCGAAGTCGGCATCGGCACGATCGCAGCGGGCGTCGCCAAGGGGCATGCGGACAACATCCTCATCTCCGGCGATTCCGGCGGAACCGGCGCGTCGCCCCTGACGAGCATCAAGCACGCCGGGGCGCCTTGGGAATTGGGACTTGCGGAGACTCAACAAACGCTGTTGCTGAACGACCTCCGCAGCCGCATCGTGGTCGAGGTCGATGGGCA
>JAWXBB010000123.1:0-11108 GCA_034439795.1 Planctomycetaceae bacterium
GGCGGAATACTCCGACGGCGGCCGCCGCGACGTCACCGCCGGCAGCGCGTTCCAGTCAAACGATCGGACATTGGCGGCGATCAATGCCGACGGCGTTGTGCAGGCCGGTCCGGTCCCCGGTGAGGCCGCGGTGATGGTGCGGTACATGAGTCACATCGCCGTCTGTCTGGTGACGATTCCGTTGCCGGGCGAAGTGCCGGCGGAAACTTATGCCCAGCTTCCGCGTCAGAACGAGATCGACGAACTGGTGTGGCGGAAGCTGCAACTGCTCGGAATGTTGCCGTCACCGGCGGCGAGCGAGACGACCTGGCATCGCCGGGCCTATCTGCGCGCCATCGGCCGGTTGCCGACACCGGAGGAAACTCGCGCATTCCTCGCCGATGAGAGTCCCGGCAAGCGGCAACGGGTGATCGACCAATTGCTGGAACGGCCGGAGTACGCCGACTTCTGGGCCAACAAATGGGCCGATCTGTTACGGCCGAATCCGTATCGGGCGGGCATCAAGGCGACGTGGAACCTCGACAGTTGGCTGCGGGACGCCTTCCGCCGCAACCTGCCCTACGACCAGTTCGCCACCGAGTTGCTGACGGCTCAGGGAAGCACCTGGCACAACGGGGCGACGGTCGTCTTCCGCGATCGGCCCGATCCGGTCGAACTCGGCAGTTCGGTGAGTCAACTGTTCCTCGGCACCAGGCTCGAATGCGCGAAGTGCCATCATCATCCGTTCGAAGTCTGGAGCCAGGACGACTTCTACGGCTTCGCCTCATTCTTCGCCCGCGTGAAACACAAGGGGCCGGGCATCTCCCCGCCGATTTCGGGCGGCGAGGAAATGATCTACACGTCCAGCCGCGGCCGGGTCAAACATGTCCGCACCGGTGAAGACATGTCGCCCAAGCTGCTCGCCGGGGAGGTGCTGACGCTCGGCCCCGAGGACGACCCGCGCGATCGACTCGCGGCCTGGATGACGTCGCCGGACAACCCGTACTTTGCGAAAGCGATGGCGAACCGCGTGTGGGCCGAGTTGATGGGCCAGGGGATCGTCGATCCCGTCGACGACCTGCGCGCGACCAATCCGCCGTCCAACGGACCGCTGCTCGATTTTCTCGCCGAGGACTTCCGCCAGCACGGTTACGACATCAAGCATTTGATTCGGCGGATCATGTCGTCGCGCGTGTTCGCGCTCAGCTCCACGCCGACGGAACGGAACCTGTCCGACCTGCGGAATTTCTCGCGGTACTATCGGCAACGGTTGCGGGCCGAGGTGCTGCTCGACGCGGTCAATGACGTGCTCGCCACGGAGGAGGATTTCGCGGCGATGCCCCCCGGCTCGCGGGCCATGCAGTTGTGGACGCACCGGGCCTCGTCGGTCTTTCTGGAAACGTTCGCCCGGCCTGACCCCAATCAAGACCCCCCCTGCGAACGGTCCAACGACCTGACCACGCCGCAGGTGCTGCACCTCATGAATTCCCCGGCGCTCAACCGCAAACTCACCGAAGACGGCTCCCGCCCGGCAAAACTGGCGGCGGGCGATACATCCCACGAGGAAATCGTCGATTCGGTCTACCTGCTGGTGTACTGCCGGCCTCCCACGGCCGATGAACGGAAAACGGCCCTGGAAATCCTGCCCGCCGAAGGGGCCAAGCGGGCCGCGATCGAAGACCTGTTCTGGGCCCTGCTGAACACACCCGAGTTCGTGTTTGTCGATTGAGAATGCGGTCATGAATAATATGATCCCATGTAGTTAGACGGCCTTTGCCTGCTCCCTCTCCCGGCGCTTCGCTGGGAGAGGGCCGGGGTGAGGGTGCTTCTGGCTTTTGATTGCGCAATGATCGAACGAGGACAAGGCCGAAAGGCACCCTCACCCTAACCCTCTCCCACCGAAGCGGCGGGAGAGGGGACAAGACTGCCGCACACGCCAATAACTCTGGATGACCATGATGTTCACACATCGTCTGACCCGCCGCGATGGATTGAAGCTCGGCCTCGGTGGCCTGCTGGGCGGCAGCTTTGTCGAAGCCCTGCGGCTGCGGTCGCTGGCCGGCGAACCCGCCGCGCCGAAGACCAGTTGCATCCTGGTCTGGCTCGACGGCGGTCCCAGCCACATCGAGACGTTCGATCCCAAGCCGCTCGCCCCGGCGGAAATCCGCGGCGAATTCGAGCCGATCGCAACCAAGATCCCCGGCATGCAGTTCTCGGAGAACATGGTCCGGCTGGCGGCGATCAGCGACAAGCTGACGATCGTCCGTTCGATCCGTCACGACCAGAACAATCACGGGGCCGGCAATCACTACATGATGACCGGCGCGCCGACGCGGATTCCCGTCGGCTGCGGCGCGTTCGTGAGCTTCCATCCCAGCATGGGGTCGGTCGTCTCCGCCGAGCGCGGCGCTCCGCACGGTCTGCCGGCGTACTTCTCATTGCCGCAGATGTCGCGGTCGGGCGGCGCGAACTTCCTGGGTGCAAGGCACGCGCCGTTCGTCGTCAGCGACGATCCGAACCGCGACTCGTTCCGCGTGCGCGATGTGACTGTTCCCAAGGAGCTGGAAGACGTCCGGGCCGTGAGTCGCCGGGAACTGCGGAATCGGATGGATCGTCTCGAACGGTTCGCCGACCGGGCCGCGGGCGATCCGGTCCTGGGGGCCGACGACTCGTATCAGCAGGCCGTGTCGATCATGACCTCGGAGTCCGCCCAGCGGGCGATGGAGATCCATCGCGAGCCGGACAGCATCCGCGACGCCTACGGCCGGCATTCCCTGGGCCAACGGGCGCTGCTGGCCCGCAGGCTCGTCGAAGCGGGCGTGCCGTTCATCACGCTGGTCGACGGCGGCTGGGATCATCACTCCGACATCTTCCCGGCGTTCAAGAAGCAGGGCCGCGAATTGGAATCGGTGGTCGCCGCGCTCATCGAAGACCTCGACCAGCGCGGGATGCTGGAGACGACGCTCGTCCTCGTGATGGGCGAATTCGGCCGCACGCCGAAGATTTCGACGCTCTCCGACCGCAAGTCGCCCGGCCGCGATCACTGGTCGAGCGCGATCTCGGTTCTCGCCGCCGGCTGCGGCGTGCCGCGGGGACAGGTCGTCGGCGCGACCGACCGGCTCGGATACGCCGCGGTTGAGAAGATTTATCAGCCGGAGAATCTCGTCTCGACGGTGTATCTCAAGCTGGGGATCAACCCGGACAAGATGCTCTACTCGCCCGCCGGCCGGCCGACGCACATCGTCTCCGACGCGCGTCCCATTGCGGAATTGATGTGATGGGCGTCGTGCCTGACCCGCCGCTTGCGGCTAAGCCGCAAGCGGCGTTCATCGCGCTGCTCGTCGTCCTCCAATGCGCCGCGGCCTACGCCGCGCCGCCGACGTTGTCGCAAGTCTTTCCGCCCGGCGGGCAGCGCGGCAGCACGGTGGCGGTCACGCTGACGGGCAAGTTCGACTGGCCGGTCAACGTCTGGTCGCCAGGAGTCGATATTGCCGCAGGCACGGACTCCGGCAAGCTCGACATCACGATCCCCGCCGACCTCGCCGCGGACCGCATCTGGCTGCGGCTGCACAATGCCGAGGGGGCGTCGAACCTCGTGCCGTTCCTGATCGGCAGCCTCAAGGAGATCGCCGAGGACGAGCCGAACAACTCGCCGCGCAAGGCGCAGGTGCTGGAGAGCGCCGCCGTCACGATCAACGGCAAACTCGAAAAGGCCGACGTGGACGGCTTCATCGTGCCGCTCACCGCTGGTCAAACGCTGGTCGCCGCGGTCGATGCCAACGTCCGGCTCGGTTCGCCGATGGACGCCATCCTGCAGGTCGCGTCGCCCGACGGCATGGTGCTCGCCGAGAATCACGACGCCGTCGGTCTGGACCCGCGGCTGGTGTTCACCGCAATGAAGACCGGCCCGCACATCGTCCGTCTGTTCGCGTTTCCTGCAACGCCCGATTCAACCATCGCCTTCCGCGGTGGTAGCGATTACCTGTACCGGCTGACGCTGACCACGGGGCCGTTCGTCAGTCATGCCGTGCCGTTGACGGTGTCGGCCGCTGATCCGGGGCAGGTCGCGGTTCACGGCTGGAATCTGCCCGCAGATGCAAAACTCTCTGTCCGCCCGTTCGGTGCGGAACGATTGGTCGACCATGCGGAACTGGAGCCGCTCGGCGAGTTGCGGACGCCGTCGGAGGCCCGTTGGGGCTTCGTCTTCGCACCGGAGTTCGCGGGATCGGCGCGGGTGCGGATCGTGCCGCACGAAGTGATCGCCGCGGTGCCGCAGTCCGACCCCGAGCATCCCTTCGTGCTGACAGTGCCGACGGCAATCACCGGATGTCTGGCATCGGCCAAGCAGCGTGATGTGTACCAATTCGCAATGACGAAGGGGCAGGCGGTCGTCATCACCGCGGAGTCGGAGAGCCTCGATTTCCCCGTCGATCCCGTGCTGCAACTGCTCGACCCGCAGGGAGGCGAAGCCGCCGAGGTGGACGACACAGGCAAGAACCGCGACGCCGTCGTCGCCCACACGGCCAAGAGCGACGGCAACTACCGGCTGACCGTGGCCGACCGCTATCGTCACGGCAGCCCGCGCGGGTTCTACCGGTTGTCCGTGCGGGCCGAGCTGCCCGATTACGAACTGTCTGTGACCGCGGACGCCCTGGTCGTGACGATGGGCAAACCCGCCGAACTGACCGTCAACGTGCTGCGACGCAGCGACAACGTCGGCCCAATCACGATCAGCGCTCTGGATCTGCCCCCCGGTGTCACGATGGCGGATGTCGTAACCGAGGGGAAGGGATCGAAACCGTCGAAGGCGACGCTCTCGTTCACCGCCGCCGGCCCGGCGTTTTCGGGGCCGATCCGCCTCGTCGGCAAGGCGACGGACCCGCACGAAATCCAGCGGCGGGTCCGCACGCCGGAGAAACTCGGCGCGACGTGGGACCATCTCTGGTTGACGGTCGTCCCCAGTAGTCCGGGCACTCCGTAACCGGAAAGTCCGAAGACCGCGAAACCGCAAGCGACGTTCGTGCCCACGCTTGCGGTTTCGCGGTCTTTTGACTTGTTCTGCGCCGCGCCGACGAATGAAATGAGGCAATGAAACTCCATCGTCTCCCCGCGCCGCTGGACGAAATCCTCGATCAATCGGTCCCGACATCAGGCGATTGGGACTGGGCGTTGTGGGGCTGCGTGGACGAAGTCAGCGATCTGGAAGCGACGCTCCGAACGGCCGGCGACCGTGTCGTTCTCATCACGGCAGACGACACCGAATCACGATTGCTGGCCGGCGGCGACACTCGTTGGCTGGTTCCCTTCGCGGCATTGCCGTGGACGCTGGGGTGCGCCGTCCCGCGGACATCCACGCCATCAACGTGGGGCCGTGTCCTGACGGAAGTCAACGGCGTCGCCTGGGCGGCGGTCTCTCCGCGGCCGGCGACCGTATCCCGCCCGGCATTGGTTCCGCAGCCGTGGCAGCCCGCGGCACCGGTCTGGCGGACGTTGATTCGCTCGGCCGTCCAATCGCTCAAAGTGTCCGCCGCCGCGGATGGCACCGCCCTCGAAGCCGGTTGGTTGCAACTGGCGGACGACCTCGACGGCAGCCACCAGTGTTCGCAGTCCATCGAAGGGCAGGGTCGGCAGCAGTCCGGTGACTACTGGCACGCGATCATGCACCGCCGCGAGCCGGATTACGCGAACGCCCAATACTGGTTCCGGCAGTTCGGCCGCCACGACGTGATCGCGGCCCTCGCCGAGGAGGTCCCGCGCGTGGCGGCGGTGCATCCGTCGTCGAAATTCCAGGCCTGGCAACCGCGGCTGGTCGAGAATGGGCGCTGGAACCCGCTCGCCTTCGTCACCTGTTGCCAGGAGGCGGCAGCCACGGACGATGCCTCCTTCCGGGTCGCCGTCGAGGAATTGCAATACCGGGAGATGTGCCTGCTGTTGCGGCAGACGTGGCGGGATGCGACCTCCTAGTCTTCCGTAGGGTGCAGTCGAGGCTCTGCGAGGCTCACCCCGGACAAGATTCAATGACCACTTTTCAATGACCAGTGTGGTTCTTCACTTGATCATTGAACATTGGTCATTTCGCCGGGGTGAGCCTTGCAGAGCCTCGACTGCACCCTACGAAAACCGCCGTGCGGCCGAGAACATTGACTTACGTCGCCGACCGGTTACAATCCAGTCACCGCTACCGTCGCCTGCTCTCCAGCGGGCCCTTCCGAGTGGACACGACCCGACCGGCCCGATGTTGCGGGTGGTCAGGTTCCCTCAGTCCTCGCCACCGGCAGCCGACTGCTGTTTCGGCGGTCCCCGCGAGACCCGACCCCTGCAGGGCCACCCGCTGCGTGGCATAATGGGTCGCCCGACCGATGATCGCCCGACACGCTGCTTCCGGTCCCCTTGAAACGTCTTGCCACGAGGTTGTCATGCCCCACATCGGTTTCCCGGAATTGATGATTTTCGCGGTGATCGTGCTGCTGCTGTTCGGCAGCCGACTCCCCTCGGTCATGCGGTCGCTGGGGTCGAGCTTCACCGAATTCAGGAAGGGGACGCGCGACGCCGAGCAGGAACTCGACGACAAGTCACCCCGCGTCTGACGTCCGCTTCGCCATCGTTCCCGCAACATCCACGGCCCGCCTGCCGGTCCGGCCTGCCTCGAAGAAAGGTGCCTGCCATGTTTCCCATGCCCGGTCTGCCGGAGATGATCGTCTTCGGCGTCATTGCCCTCCTGTTGTTCGGCAAGCGGTTGCCGGAAGTCGCCCGCGGCCTCGGCAAGGGGATCGTCGAGTTCAAGAAGGGCCTGCGCGGCATCGAGGAAGAGGTCGACACCGCGACCTACTCCCGCAGCGACAGCAGTTCCAGCTCGCGGCCCGCCCCGCCGGAGGAACGGTCGGAAGTCACCGCGCCGAAGTTCGAACCGCCAACGTCGGAGCCGACAACCGGCAAGGATTTCTGATCCCCCGTTGGAGTCCAGCCTTTAGGCTGCTCTTCGGAAGTCGAATCATCGTCGAAGACAGCCTAAAGGCTGGACTCCAACGAGACCGACCATGTCCGAGCCGACGTTCGATGTCGCCGCTGCTCACCGCTGGTTTGCGATCGAATCCAACAACGGCGCGTGGGATCTGATTGAGCAGGCCGATCGTACGGCGGCCGATACGGACCGGATGTTGCACTTGGCGCATGCGTCGGGCTGGCATTGGCAGCAGATCGGCCAGCCGATCCAGCAGTTGCGGGGCTTGACGCTGCTGGCCACGGCGTACGTTGCGGCCCGGGTGCCGTCGGTGGCGATTCGGTTCGGCGAGCAAGGGCTGAAGCTGTCGCACGAGATCGCCGACGCGCCGCCATTTGATCGCGCGTGCGCCCACGGCGCGGTCGCCGCGGCGTATCAGTTGGCCGGCCGGAGCGCCGACGCCACGCGCGAATACGACACGGCGTATGGCATCGCGACGAAGTTCGACGACGCCGAAGACCGGGCGGTGTTCGAGAAGTTGTATCCGCGGCCGTGAGGGTTTCGCAGCCCGGAGCGCAAGCGACGGAGTCCGCCGTCGCTTGCGCTCCGGGCTGCGATAACGCCGACTTTCACCGCGGCAACGACTGCACTTCGACATCCACGATGCGGGCCGTCGGGCGGGACAGGTCGACGAGGATCGGCTGCGGCGTTTCGGCGGTGGCAACGTTGCCGGCGGCGTCGCGGGCCACCACGCGGATGTGGAACTGCGACGGCACGCCCGGCCCCGCGGTCCAGGTGAAGCTGCCGGTGTCCGGACGCCAGCCGCTGATCGGCTCCCACGGTCCGGCCGCGGAGGCGGCGTAGTACAGCGAGATCGGCTTGTCCGACGGTCGGGTCTCGCTGACCTTCCACTGAATGTGAATCTGGTTCAACTCCGGACCGCGGCCCTGCTGGACGGGAAGCAATTCGAGCCGGGGCGGCGTCTGATCGACGGCGATCACGATCGACGGCGGCTCGCCCGACTGTGGCGGCTCCTGGCCCAGACCCGCGCCGCTGCGGACGCGGACGGTGAAGCCGTAATCGCCATCGCGGGGCACGGTCACTTCGATCGGGCTGACGCGGTCGGTGTCTTCGCCGTAGCGGAACCACATCCGGCCGTTATCCTGCGTGATGAACAATTCCACACCGCCGACGCCCGACGGGCCGACGTCATCCACCTTGTAGCCGAGTTGGAACCGCAGCGTGTTGACCACGCGTTGTCGGGAGTGGCTGCGATAGGGAATCGTCTCCATGCCGTTCGACCAGCGGTCCTGCATGACTTCGGGTCGGTTGATCGGCATGTCCGAGACGAACTGCTGATTCGTTGTCGGCAACGGACGAATGATCGCCGGGCTTCCCTGTGACGGAGCGAAACCGGGTGCAATCGAGAGGCCACCCAGTTGCGGATCGGCGGTCAATGGCAGGGTTTCGGCGGGAATCGTTTCCGGGGGAATGCCGGCGATCGGTTGCCGGACTTCCGGGGCGCGCGGCTGCGGCGTTTTGCCGCTGCTGACGGCTTGCACCTGCGTCTGCGCCCGGCCGGCATTCCCGCCGAGATCGGCAATGGTCCCGCGAATGGCGACGACGCCCGCGCTGGGCACGGACCACGCGGTCATGCCACGGTGATTGGGGATCACACTGACGATCTGCCAGCCGTTCTGACCGGGTTGTTGCGATTCCAGTTTGAGCGTCGTCGGATCGAGGTTGGCGTCGCTGGCGGACCACGACAGCTCGATCTTGCCGGCCGCCGTCTGTTCGAGATTGAGGGCCAGACTCGGCGGCAGCGTGTCCACCACCACCATCAGCCCCGCTTCCATCGTTTGGGCGGACGGATGGACCTGTCCGAAGCTGTCCACAGTCCGGACGGCGAACCAATATTCTCCATCGGCCGGGGCCTGGAACTCGAATCGGCCGTCCTGCGGCGTGATCGTCTGGGCGAGTTCCCAATTCACGCCGCGGTTCTGCGACACGAAGAGCTGCAAGTCGCGGGCGTTCATCCGCTGCAAGGCGGCGGCGTCGAACTTGAACGGAATGCGGAAGCGGAGCTTGTTCGTGACCACCGGCTTGCCCGCGGCTTCCACCGGCGCGGCCGGAAGCAACAGCCCGCAGGCGGCGATCGCCAGCCCCATCCATCGGTTCAACATGACCGGTCTCCCAGACCTGTCGGAATGCCAAGCCCCTCGCCGGAAGCGAGTCCCCCACCCCGATCAACGGCGCAGCCCGAGCGCACGGAGCGCCCTCATCGTATGCGAATCGGCAAGAATGACCGTGCGGCTTGAAACGAACCGGCCGACTGTAGCGAATTGTCCGTGGATTCCGGGGAAGCCCAGGGATTGCTATCCCTGGGCTTCTGAGCGCACCTTCGCGACCAAGTCCACATACTGCCGGGCCAGGTCGCGGATGCGAGCGAAGTCGCCCCGTTCGACGGCGTCTTTCTCGACCAGCGAACTCCCCAGGCCGACCGCGCAAGCGCCGGCCTTGAAGAACTCCGGCAGGGTTTGCAGGTTCACGCCGCCGGTCGGCAGAATGCGCACCTGCGGCAACGGGCCTTTGAGCGCCTTGAGATACGCCGGGCCGCCGATGTCCGCGGGGAACAGTTTGACGACGTCCGCACCGGCCTCCCACGCGCTCAAGACTTCCGTCGGCGTGTAGGCGCCGGGCATCACCAGCTTGTCGTACCGCAAGCCCATGCGGATGACGTCGAGGTTCACGACCGGCGAGACCAGGAACTCCGCACCGGCTAGAAACGCCGCGCGGGCCGTTTCCGGGTCGAGCACCGTCCCGGCCCCCAGCAGGATCTTCTTGCCGAGGTCGCGCTTCACCGCGGCGAGCACCTCCACGGCGTTCGGCACGGTGAACGTCACCTCGATGACGTCGATGCCCCCCTCATGCAGCGCCCGCGACACCTGCACCAACTGCTCGCCGGAGTTCGCGCGAATGATGGCGACGAGGCAGGATTTCAGGACGCGATGGAGATCTTCGTGGCGGCTCATGGGGAATCCAAGGTGGTTGGTGATAGGCAGGGCGGATGGCCAGGGCGATGTCAGAGATGGGATTTCTTTGGGGGAGGCTGTTCGGGAGTCATTTACGCCGAAGGCGTTACACTGCAAAGCCCAGGGTCGCTCGCTTCGAGCGCACCCTGGGGGCGTTCATCCGCGATTCGCGCCAACCCTGTCAGGGTTGCACAACCGAGCGGGCATTGTGTAACCCCTGCGGGGTAAATCTCCCATGTCCTCCAACCCAGGGTGCGCTCGAAGACTCGCGACCCTGGGCTTTGGTATCAAACGCCTGCGGCGTAAAAAACTGTCGGAATCCGAACACATCACCAACCACCCACCACCTGCACTTCACCGCCCCGAGGCGGCGAACTTCTCCGCGTACTCCAGCACCCACTGGTCGACCTGGCCCTGGAACACGTCCAGGTCGAGCTGCTGCAGCGGCTGGTAGAACGATCGGCTCAGCACCTCTTTATTGCCGATCGCGCCGCGACAGATGATTTCCAGCAAACGGCCCGACGAATAGCTGCGGATGATGATTTCCAGGTGACTGTATTCGTGCGCCATGTCGCGGCCGCTGCGGCGGCGCAAATCGTCGCGGGAAATCTTCGCGCCGAAGCCGTCGGGAGTGACCACCGTCTGAAAATCGAAGCCGGGAAACTGATCGGCGATGTGCTTCAGGCAGGCTTCCAGATGATCGGCGAGGCTCACGCGGGCCTGGGCGTGCAGGGCCTTCGATTCCTCTTCCGTCAACAGCGCGAGTTCCTGCTGCCGATCGGTGGCCAACCGGCGTTGCTTCCCCCGCTCGACGGCTCGTTGCAGGCGTTCACCGAAGTCCATGGACATACCGATCGGAAGGAACAGGGTCGGTTGGCGACATGCGGCCTGGCAGCCGGCGTGCGTCCGAATTGTAAGGCGGGATGGTTGGTCATGCCAAGCCGCTGTAAGAGTTACAGGGTTCCGCCATCCCATCGGCAGACGCTGCGGGTTCGCGGCACAATCCGCCGCCATCAGGCCAATTGGCGCGCCGGATGCGTAGCAGAATTCCGCCGAAACGAGTTCACCGCTTGCCGGACGAACGGCCGCCTCCGATAATCGCAGGGCGGGCCGCAAGCGGGGCGGGGAGGTGACTCGTGGGAAACCGTTGGGATCGA
>JAWXBB010000124.1:0-2699 GCA_034439795.1 Planctomycetaceae bacterium
GCCGGAGACCACCGAGACCCTGATTTACATCCGCATGATTCACCTGATGTCCCGGCGGATCGCACAGCACCGTTTATCCATTTGAAAACAGGTTCTTAGCCCCCAGCAATTTCCTGTAAGACTCCGCCGCGAGACCGGTATTCTCTACCAGAGGCGCGATCAATCTGGTCCGCCAACGGAAAGGAACACCGCCATGTTTACTCTGCGACGCAGTGCCGACCGCGGGCATTTCCAGCACGGCTGGCTCGACACGTATCACACGTTTTCGTTCGGCGAGTATGACGATCCCGCGTGGGAGCAGTTCGGCCGGCTGCGGGTGATGAACGACGACCGCGTCGCCGCCGGGCAGGGCTTCGGCATGCACGGGCATCGAGACATGGAGATCCTGACGTGGGTGCTCGACGGCGAACTGGCCCACCGCGACAGCCTCGGCCACGAGGAGGTCCTGCGGCCGGGCGAGCTGCAGCGGATGTCCGCCGGGACGGGCATCCGCCACAGCGAGTTTAACCCGTCACCGACCACGCCAGTGCATCTGTACCAGATCTGGCTGCTGCCGGATCGCAATGGCCACGAGCCGCGTTATGGGCAGACCGCGTTTCCGCGCGACGGCCGTCAGGGCCGCTGGCAACTGCTGGCCTCGCCCGACGGCCGCGACGGTTCGTTGACGATTCACGCCGACAGCACGGTCTCGGTCGCCGAGCTGGCCGTGGAACAGTCGTTGACGACGTCGCTCGCCGCCGGTCGACGCGGCTGGTTGCAGGTGCTGCGCGGAAGGGTGGTGGTCAACGGTCACGAACTCGTCGCGGGCGACGGTGCTGGCGTGACGGAGGAAACGGACATCGCCCTGACCGGGGCGGCTCCGTCCCAAGTGCTGTGGTTCGATCTCGATTAGTGCGCTGAGTCTTTGCCCCGGTCCGGATTGCGGAGCTCGAACCGGGGCGTTTCCCCATTCCGCACTGGAGAACCAATCATGTCGGCATTCGTGAGCATCCTTGGTCGCGTGTTTCTCTGCACGGTGTTCCTGTTGAGCGCCGTCGGCAACAAAATTCCGAAGTTTAATCAGGTCGCCGGCTACATGGGAAGCGAAGGCGTTCCCGCACCGCAGATTCTGTTGGCGGGAGCGATCGCGTTTCTGATTGTCGGCAGTACGGCGGTGATCGCCGGCTATCAGGCCCGGTTTGGGGCGTCGTTGTTGGCGGTTTTCCTGGTTCTGGCGACCTATTACTTCCACGACTTCTGGACAATGCCGCCCGAGCAAGCGCAAGAACAGATGATTCAGTTTATGAAGAACCTGGGCCTCTTGGGGGCAATGTTGTTCATCGTCGCGAACGGGTCCGGTGCGGGGAGTCTGGACAACCGTCGGCCTGTCCCCACTTCCCTCACGGCATAAAATTCTGCGAATGAGCGATGTCGCATCCCCGAAGTGTTCCAGAGAGGAGACCCAAGTGCATTCGACGAAAAACGATCTGCCGGAGTCCAAGCGCAGCCAGGTCGCCGTGATTCTGAACGACCGGCTGGCCGACGCGATTCATCTGGGCTTGCAGACGAAGCAGGCCCACTGGAACGTGAAGGGGCCGAACTTCATCGCGCTGCACGAACTGTTCGATGCGATTTATGCCATCGTGCAGGGGCAGGGCGACGAGATCGCCGAGCGGATCACGGCGTTCGGCGGCGTCGCGGAGGGGACGCTGGCGGCCGTCGAAGCCCGATCGCATCTGCCGGCGTACCCGATCGACGTCGTTCACGGCCGCGACCACGTCGCCGCCTTGTCCAGCAGTCTCGCATTGTTCGGCAAAGCCGTGCGGGCCGACATCGACCGCACGGCGGCGCTCGGCGATGCGGGCACGGCGGACCTGTTGACCGGCGTCTCGCGCGAGATCGACAAGCAGTTGTGGTTCCTCGAAGCGCACCTGCAGGGCGAGTAGTAGGGGAATGGTCGAGGGCTAAGGGCCGAGAGCTAAGAGCCAGAAGGAAACGCTGCGACTTCTTCTCTTTGCTGGCCCTTAGCTCTCAGCCCTTAGCCCTCGACCCCTTGAGTTTCCCCCCCGTTCCGACGATCCTGACCGGCGACTTTTGTCTGTCGGGAGGCTGCGATGGAACTGGAACTCTGGCTGATGCGGCACGGCGAAGCGGCCGGCTCGGACGCTTCCGGAACCGATCACGCGCGACCGTTGACGGAGCGCGGCCGACAGCAGGTGCAGCAGTTCGCCCGCTGGCTGGCGGACCGCGTCCCGGCTCCTGACGCCGTCTGGCACAGCCCGTTGCGACGGGCGCGCGAGACGGCCGAATTGCTGGCCGCCGAGTTCGCCCTGACCGCCGTCGAGCAATCCGTCCTGTCACCGGGGATGCAGGCCGATCGGTTGCTGGAGGCGCTCGCAGCGCGAACTGTGACTCGCGCGGTGTGCGTCGGCCATCAACCGGATGTCGGCGGCGCGCTGCGCGACATGATCGGCGGCGGGCGGGTGATCTTCTCGCCGGGCACATGCGCCGCGGTGGTGTTCACCGGACCGATCGTCGCCGGGGCGGGCTCGCTGCGCTGGCTGGCCGATCCCGCGTGGTTCGGCGGGTGACGGCATCCTCTTGTGTGCCACGGCCGTGTCGGCCATTGGTATCTACACAACTTTCGGTTGTTGGTATAGATGACTGGATGCTTGGACACTTCCCGGGCTGGAGGCCCGGTTGCAGCGGCGGTATCGGCA
>JAWXBB010000125.1:0-3679 GCA_034439795.1 Planctomycetaceae bacterium
CGTTACTGCTGCTGAGTCTGAACGCCGACGCCCCGCAGGTGGAAGTCTCGACGCTGGAAGGACCGCCCCAGGTCGGCCAGCTTTCCGATCTGGACGCCAGGCGGCTGACGCTCATCCAGGACGGAAAATCGCAATCGCTGCCCACCGACGGCATCCTGCAACTCCGCTTCCCGGCGGCGGCCGAGGCCGCTCCCGCCGCCGGTGCGGTGACGCTGACTCTCGTCGATGGCTCGCGGCTCCGCGGCGGCAAGTTGTCCGCATCCGCCAGCCGCGTGCAAATGGAGCATCCGCAACTCGGCGCGCTCGCGGTGCCGCGCGATCAGGTCCGCAGCGTGCGGATGGCGGCCGACGACGCCACGGTGACCGCCGCGTGGGATCAACTCGCCGCACGCGAGACCAAGGACGATCTGATCGTCATCCGCAAGGGGGACGTGCTCGACCACGTCGACGGCGTGGTCGGCACGGTCGACGACGCTTCCGTGAAGTTTCTGCTCGACGGCGACGACGTGACCGTCAAGCGCGAGCGCGTGTTCGGCATCGTCTACGCCAGCCGTGGGGTGAAGCCGGCCGCGCGCGGCATCAGGGTCGAGCTCGCCGGCGACGATTCGCTGTTCGTGCCGCAGATTGCCTTCAAGGACAACCGCTGGGAACTCCCCTGGCCGGGGAAGGAACTGTTTCGCGCGCCGGCCACGGCCGTCCGTGCCGTCGATTTCAGTGCGGGCAAGGTCGTGTTTCTGTCGACGCTCCAGCCGCGCGAGGTGGAGGAAACGCCGTACTTTCTGATCATGTTCCCCTACCAGAAGGCCCGCAGCCTCGAAGGCCGGCCGCTGCGCGTCGGACCGCGGTCGTTCACTCGCGGTCTGGCGATCCACTCCAAAACGCGGCTGCAATACCGGCTCGGCGGCGAGTTCCGGCGGTTCACCGCCGAGGTGGGCATCGATCCGGAAATCGAAAACGGCGACGCGCTCTTGAAGATCGTCGGCGACGGCAAGGTGCTGCTGGAGGAGAACATCACCGCCCTCGAACCGCCGCGCAGCATCAGCCTGCCGGTCGACGGTGTGGTGGAGCTGGACATCATCGTCGATTACGGCCGCGACCGGCTGGACATCGGCGACCGCGTGCATCTCGGGGACGCAAAGGTGACGAAATGACGCGTCTCCGCACGAGTTGGCGGCTCCTGCTCCCCTCGCCCGACGCCTCGGCGGGAGAGGGGCCGGGGGAGAGGGTGCTTTCCGCCTTTCTCCCTCACGCAGCGAAGCGGTGCGAACAGCAGGAAGGCACCCTCACCCTAACCCTCTCCCACCGAGGCGGCGGGCGAGGGGACAAGAGTCGCGCGAACCGCCCGCTGGCAGCCTTGTTGATGGTGCTGGTCGCTTGGATCGCTGTGACAACAGTGGGGGACGCAGCCTCTGCCGCCGATCCCGCGGTGCTGGCGGCCGAGCGCGATCGCGTCGCCATGATCGAACGGGTCGCGCCCTCGGTCGTGGCGATCTTCGCGGCGTCGGGCGACGGCGGCGGGTCGGGCGTGCTGATCTCGCCCGATGGCTTCGCCCTCTCGAACTTTCACGTGACGAGCGGGTCCGGCAACTTCATGAAGTGCGGCCTCAACGACGGCACGCTGTACGACGCCGTCATCGTCGGCATTGACCCCACCGGCGACGTGGCCCTCCTCAAGCTGCTCGGCCGCGACGACTTCCCCGCGGCGACGTTCGGCGACAGCGATGCCGTCCGCGTCGGCGACTGGGTGTTCGCGATGGGCAATCCGTTCCTGCTCGCCACCGATTTCCATCCCACGGTCACGGCGGGCATCGTCAGCGGCGTGCATCGTTATCAGTACCCGGCGGGGAGCATTCTGGAATATGCCGACTGCATCCAGACCGACGCCTCCATCAACCCCGGCAACTCCGGCGGGCCGTTGTTCAACGCTCGCGGCGAGCTGGCGGGCATCAACGGTCGCGGCTCGTTCGAGAAGCGCGGCCGTGTGAACGTCGGGGCCGGTTACGCGATTTCGATCAATCAGATCAAGAACTTTCTCGACCATCTGCGCGGCGGCCGCGTCGTCGATCACGCCACGCTGGGGGCCGTCGTCCGCACCAGCTTTGACCGTGAAGTCGTCGTCGATCAAATCCTGGAAATGTCGTCGGCGTATCGCCGCGGTCTGCGCGAGGGGGACGAGATCGTTTCGTTCGGCGGTCGCACGATCGGCAGCGCGAACCAGTTCAAGAACGTGCTGGGCATCTATCCCGACGGCTGGAAGGTGCCGCTGGTTTACCGCCGCAACGGCCAGAAGCACGACCTCATGGTCGAGCTCCGCAGCCTGCATCGCGCTTCGGAATTGCGCGAAAAGCCGAAGCTGCCGGGCGAAGAGCGGCCGATGCCGAAGCCGCGCCGCGATCAGCCGGAGCCCAAGCCGGGCGATGCGCCGAAGCCGCTTCCCGACGACGTTCACGCGAAACCCGCCCCCGTCCCCGAGCAGTGGAAGCATCTCTACGAGGAGCGTCCGGGCTACGCCAACTATCACTTCAACCGGTTGGCGCAGCAGCGGTCGCTGGCGGTGTTCGACGAGTTCGCCGCGCTCAAGTCATTTTCCGGTCGCTGGAAGTTCAGCGGTTTGACGCACGCCGAGCAGCCGTTCGTGTGTACGCTGGCTGAGCAGGGCCTGGGCCTCAAGATCGGCAACGACGGCGTCTACTTCCAGCCGCTCGACGGGACCGATCCGGTCGATGAACCGCCAAAAACCGGGGGACTGCTGACCGCGCTGGCGCAGTTCAAGCAGATGGTCACCGCGGGGCCGCAGAGTTTCAGCGTCTGCGAGTACCTGGGGAGCGAGCCGCTCGACGGGCACGGGCCGCGGTGCGACGTGCTGCTCACGCAGACGGCGCAGGTGCAGACGAAGTGGCTCATCCGGCAAAGCGATCAACGGCTGATCGGCTTCGACACCGCCTTGACGCGCGACGTCGACGCCTGCGAAATCCGCTTCGGCGACACGACGATCATCGAGGGGAAACCGTTTCCCTCGCCGTTCACCGTCCGCAGCGGCGGCGCGGAGTTCAGCACATTTCGCGTGACCGCGATCGAATTGTCGCCGGCCTTATCGGCAGGGAAGAAGACGCCGTGAAACCGACGCACGTGATCCCGTGGTTCGCGGCGTGCTGGCTGGGCCTGGTCGCGCCGGCGTGGTCGCAATCCACGGGCGAAGCCATCGCCGCCGTCGCGCCGAAGATGGTCAAGCTGTTCGGCGCCGGCGGCCGCAAGAACCTGTACGGCTACGGCTCCGGCTGCCTGATTTCGCCGAACGGCCACATCGCGACGGTCTGGAGCCATCTGCTCGATGCGGAAACCGTGACCGTGGTGCTCGACGACGGCCGCCGCTTCACCGGGAAGGTGTTGGGGGCCGAGCCGGCGCTCGATCTGGCGGTCCTCAAGATCGAGGCCGAAGATCTGCCGCACTTCGATCTCGCGAAAGAGACCGCGACCGCCGGACCGGGGGCCCGGGTGCTGGCCTTCAGCAACGTCTTCAAGGTCGCGACGGGCGACGAGCCGGTGACGGTCATGCACGGCGTGATCGCGGCGGTGACGACGCTGTCGGCCCGCCGCGGCGTGTTCGACGCGCCGTACAGCGGCCCGGTCTACGTCGTCGATGCCGTCACCAACAACTCCGGCGCGGCCGGCGGCGTGC
>JAWXBB010000126.1:0-3257 GCA_034439795.1 Planctomycetaceae bacterium
ACCACGCGCTCCCCTGCGCAAAGCCTCCGGGTCGCGGCTAACCAAAACGAAAACACCGATGCCGCGAGTTTTCATTCCGCCGACGTTGCGAACGCTGACGGCCGGCGTAGAGGTCGTCGCGGTCGAAGGGACGACGGTCCGCGAAGCGCTGCGATCGCTGGAACAGACGCATCCGGGGTTTGAAGCCCGCTGGTGCGACGGCTCCAAACTGAAGCCGGGGATGACGCTCGCCGTCAACAACCGCTTCGCTGCGGGCGGGCTGCGGACAACTGTCGGACCGGATGACGAGATTCACTTTTTACCCGCGATCGGCGGCGGATGAAGCACATCACAGCCGAGAGCGCGAGCGAACGGCGGCCGGGAGGAAGACGCCGTCGCTTGCGCTCCGGGCTGTGATGATCCCAATACACATCGGAGACGAACCACTATGAACCACCTTTGCTCACTTTTCCTGTCCGTGCTGCTCGTCCTCTGCGGGACGCTCTTCACCGCCGCGGCCGAACGGCCGAATGTCCTGTTCCTCTTTGCCGACGACATGCGGGCCGATTCCATCGGCGCGCTCGGCAACCCGACGGTGAAAACGCCGCATCTGGATGCGCTCGTGCGGCGCGGGTTCGCCATGCGGAACGCATACTGCTTCGGCGGCAACTCCGCCGCGGTCTGTACGCCCAGCCGCAACATGCTGCTGAGCGGGAATGCCTTCTTTCGCTGGAAGGATTACCTGCCGCCGAGTGCGGCGGAAGGCCGTCGCGGGTTGTTGTCGCCGGGCGACGGTGCGAACCTGCCGCTGTCGTTCCGGGACGCGGGGTACACCACGTACCATCACGGCAAGAAGGGGAACACGGCGACGCTCATCCAAGCGAAGTTCGACGTCAACAAATATCTGACAAACGATGAAGCCGAACGCAAGTCCGGAGAGCCGGGGCGGGAAATCGCCGACGACGCCATCGCCTTCCTCAAGGACCGGCCGGCGGAGAAGCCGTTCCTGATGTACCTCGCGTTCGGCAACCCGCACGACCCGCGCGTGGCAGCCAAGCAGTATCTCGATTTGTACGATCCGGCGAAGATCCCACTGCCGGCGAACTATCGGCCGCAGCATCCGTTCGACAACGGGGAGATGACGGTTCGCGATGAAAAGCTGTCGCCGTGGCCGCGGACGGAAACCGAGATCCGCCGCACGCTGCACGAATACTACGCCACGATCACCGCGCTGGACCATCACATCGGGCGGTTGCTGGCGTCGCTGAAAGAACGCGGACTGGCAGACAACACGATCGTCGTCTTTTCGGCCGATCAGGGGATTTCCGTCGGCAGTCATGGCCTGTTGGGCAAGCAGAACCTGTACGACGCCGCGATGAAGTCGCCACTGGTGTTCGCCGGGCCGGGAGTGCCTCACGGTGAGAGCGCATCGCTCGTCCACCTGTTCGACATCTATCCGACGCTGTGCGAGCTGGCGGGGTTCGCCGCGCCGGAGGGAATCGACGGCCGCAGCTTCCAGCCGGTCATCGCCGGCCGGTCGGCGACCCATCGCGAGGCGCTGCTGCTGGCCTACCGCGATGTCCAGCGGGCGTATCGCGACGAGCGGTGGAAGGTGATCCGCTATCCGCAGGTCGATGTCACGCAGCTCTTCGATCTCGCCGCCGACCCGGACGAACGGCACGACCTCGCCGGCGACGCCGCTCACAAGCCGCGCATCGAGCAGATGCTGCGGGCGCTCGCCGATCGGCAACGGACCTTTGGGGATGCGTTGCCGTTGTCGGTACCGCGGCCGCGTTCGGCGCAGTGGCCGCCTCCGACGGAATGAGCGGCGCGGCGAAATCATTCGCAGCGCTAATGGACTTGAATGCGCGCCACCTCGCCGATACAAATGTCGCCTATCACGGGCAACTTCTGTTGATGTGAAAAGAAGTCTTTCGTCGAACTACCCCCTATCAATCACAGGGAATCGGAATCAGTGGCTGTTCCGGTGCGCGTCGGACTGATCGGCTACGGGGCCTGGGGGCGTCATCACGCTCGGGCGTGGTCCGCAATTCCGGGCGCACAACTCGTCGCCATCTGCGCCCGTTCGGACGAATCGGCAGCCGCAGCGCATGCGGATTTCCCGCAGGCGACGATTTACCGCGACTATCGTCCGCTGCTGAATCATCGCGACCTGGATGTCTGCGACGTCGTGTTGCCGTCGGACCTGCATTTCGAGGTCGGGCTGGCCGTGCTGGCCACGGGCCGGCATCTCGTCCTCGAAAAGCCGATGACGCTGTCGCTGGCCGACGGGGAACGCCTGATCGAACTGGCGGCCGCGAAACAACGGGTCTTCGCGGTCGGTCACGAGTTGCGGCTGTCGTCGCTGTGGGGGAAGGTCAAGCAATTGATCGACGCCGGCGCGATCGGCGAACCGTTGTATGCGCTGATCGAACTCTGGCGAAGGCCGTATCGGCTCGGTTCCGGCGGCTGGCGGTACGACATCGACCGGGTCGGCGACTGGATTCTCGAAGAGCCGATCCACTTCTTCGACCTGGCCCGCTGGTACTTCAGCGGTGCCGGGGAACCGGTGTCGGTCTTCGCCCAGGCGAACGGCAAGCGGCCGGAGCAACCTGAGTTGCACGACAATTTCTCTGCGATCGTCACGTTTCCGCGGGGACGGTACGCCGTGATTTCGCAGACGCTCGCCGCGTGGGAACACCACCAGGTCGCCAAGTTGACGGGCACCCACGGGGCCTTGTGGGCCTCCTGGAGCGGGGCGATGGATCGCACGTTCGAGCCGACGTTCAGCCTCAAGCTCCAAACCGGGGACGATCTCCAGACGGTGCCCATCGAGAAGCCCTCGGGCGAAGTGTTCGAGTTGCAGGCGCAACTGGCAGCCATCGTCGCCGCGGTGGAGACTGGGTCGACCGTCCCCTGAACCGGCGAAGACGGCCAGTGGTCGGTGCGGATGTGCCTGAAGGCGGCGGAATCGCTGCGGACGGGAATGCCCGTCGCGATGGGAGCCCCCAACCTATGAGCGAACCCGCCCCCCGTGCGACGCGCTGGTATGCCGAGGTCACCCGCTATCAATGGCTGGTGCTCGTCATCGCCTCGGCCGGCTGGGTGTTCGACACGTTCGAGGGGCAACTGTTCAACATCACGCGGGGGCAGATGTTGAAGGAATTGCTGCCGGGGGACAATCGGGACGGCGACATCAAGCGCTGGGGCGATCTGTTCCTGGCGGTCTTTCTGTTGGGCGGGACGCTGGGCGGGGTGGTGTTCGGCTCGCTCGCGGA
>JAWXBB010000127.1:0-3268 GCA_034439795.1 Planctomycetaceae bacterium
CTGCAGCGTCGCCGCCCACTCGGCGTCCAGCCGCCCGGACACGCGGAGTTCGAGCAGGCCGTCGTGCGGTGTGGGGGTGATTTGCATGTAAGTGGTCAGTTTCCGATGACGCTGTCGGCGGATTTTACCAACGGGTCCGGCAGCGTCATCGGAAACTGACCGCTTACATGCAAATCACCCCCACACCGCACGACGACCTGCTCGAACTCCGCGTGTCCGGGCGGCTGGACGCCGAGTGGGCGGCGACGCTGCAGCAGGCGATCGACGCCGCCATCCGCGAGGGATATCACTCGCTCGTGCTCGATGTCGCCGAGATCGCGTACATCAGCTCGGCCGGGTTGTCGGTGCTCGTCAACGCCCACCGGCAGTTTCAGGAGATTCGCGGCTTCTTCGGCGTCGGCGGCGTCACCGGACCGGCGACAGAAGTCTTCCGGCTCACCGGCCTGGCCAAGATGCTGCTCTGCGATCTGGACGCCGTGCGACGCAGTCGCGGCGGAGGACGCAGCACCATCCAGCTTCCGTCCCGTGTCGCCGCGAGCGACCGGGCCGATTTCGAGATCTATGATCTCGATGCCGTGGCCCCATTAAGTTGGACCGTTTGCGGCGATCCCGCGAAATTCGACCGCGGCGTCTACTCGGCGGCGGACGTCACCCGCATGACGCCGACGGAGGACACCTATGCCGTCGGCGTGGGCGCGTTCGGCGAGCGCTTTGAGGATTGCGCCGGCGAGTTCGGCGAACTGCTGGCGGTTGCGGGCACCATTGCGGTGCTGCCGACCAACGGGGCAAGCCGGCCGGATTACCAGATGCCCCGCGGCGAGTTCGTCCCGACGGCTGCGGTGCTGCACGGCATCCGCTGGACCGGTTCGTATGCGCACCTGCTGCGGTTCGATGTCGACGAGCGCGACCGGCATCTGTCGCTGTCCGACCTCGTCGATGAGGCCCTGACGTTGACGAACACGCCTGCCGCCGCGTGCGTGATTCTCGCCGAAACCGTCGGGCTGGTCGGCGCGGCGCTGCGGAAATCGCCCACGACCGCGGCGCAATCCGCGTCGCGATTCGATCATCCCGAAATCCGCGACTGGCTGTCGTTCACGCCGGAACGGGTCTGCTCGCATTCGCTGGCGGTGATTGTGGGCGTCGCCGTCCGCACGCCGCATCCGCCCGGCTTGCAGTCGCTCGCTCCGTTTCTCCGGCCGCTGCGCCAGACCGGCGACATCGACGGCCACTTCCACGCCGCGGTGTTTCCGTTTCAGCCGTTCAAGAAGCGCAAACTCGAACTGGACGACACCGTGCTGTCGCTGTTCGATTCGGGTCAGCTTCAGGCGTTGCTGCACCTGCTGCACGACGAACGGGCGATCACCGGCGCGGGGGAGAGCGAGTTTCTCCGCGGGGCCTGCTGGATCGGGCCGTTAGCCGCCGACTCGGAGGGCGCCCGATGACGCTGCTGATCGGCTCGCTGACGATGGGCCTGATTCTGTCGCTGCTCGCGCTCGGGGTGCTCATCAGCTTCCGTATTCTGTCGTTCCGCGACCTAACCGTGGACGGCTCGCTCGCGCTGGGCGGGGCCGTGGCAGCGATGCTGCTCGTCGAAGGGGTGTCGCCGTGGATCGCCACGCTGGTCGCCGCGTTGTGCGGCGGTCTGGCGGGGGCGATGACGGGCGTGCTAGCGACCAAGCTGCGGATCAATGGTTTGCTGGCGGGCATTCTGGTGATGACGGCCCTGTATTCGGTCAACCTGCGCGTGATGGGGAAGAGCAACATCCCGCTGATGAGTGAGCGGACGGTGCTGACGGCAGCGCAACAGTTGGCGAAATCCGACGACCGCCTGCATCTCGGCTGGTGGCAGATTCCGTCGCAGGATCTGTGGGTGCTGGGCCTCATCACAGTCGTGATCGCAGCCGTCGGGGGCTTGCTGGGCGCATTCTTCCGCACGCACTTCGGGTTGGCGATGCGGGCTACGGGGGACAACCCGGACATGATTCGTGCCCTCGGCGTCGACGTCGGCTGGATGGTGACGTTCGGGCTGTCGCTGTCCAACGGCCTCGTCGCGTTCGCGGGGGCGCTGCTCGTGCAGTATCAGGGGTTCGCCGATGTACAGATGGGGATCGGCATGGTGGTCTGGGGCTTCGCCAGCGTGATCATCGGCGAATCGCTGGTCGGCTCGCGCGCCGTCGGACTGCTCATCACCGGGGCGGTGATGGGCTCGGTGCTGTTCCGTTTGCTCGTCGCGATTGCGTTGCGGTGGGGGCTGAATCCCAACGACCTGAAACTGGTGACGGCCGTGTTCGTCCTGATCGCGCTCGTGATGCCGGACGTGATCGCCGCGCTGAAATCACGCCGTCCCGCTCCGAGGTGATTGCAACATGCTGGAACTTGCCCATCTGCACAAGACGTTTTACGCCGGCACGCCGAACGAAGTGCGGGCGCTCCGCGGCGTCAGCCTGACGATCGACAAAGGCTCGTTCGTTGTCGTGATCGGCACCAACGGCTCGGGGAAATCGACGCTGCTCAACGCCGTCGCCGGCTCGTTCATCGTGGACGAAGGCCGCATCCGGATTCGCGACCGGGACGTGACCCAATGGCCCGAACATCGCCGGGCCGCGATGATCGGCCGCGTTTTTCAGAACCCGTTCACCGGCACCGCGCCGAACCTCACGATCGCCGAAAACCTCGCCCTTGCCGCCCGCCGCGGACAACGCCGCGGCCTGGGCTGGGCGCTCGGACGCACCGAAGACCTGCGCGAACGGGTGCGACAGATGGGGCTCGGCATGGAGGACCGCCTGGGGAACATCATCGGCAACCTTTCGGGGGGACAGCGGCAATCGTTGACGCTGCTGATGGCCGGCTTGCGTCAACCCGACCTGCTCCTGCTCGACGAGCACACCGCGGCGCTCGATCCGAAATCCGCCGATCAGGTGATTCGACTGACCGAGGAAATGATCCGCCGCGACCGGTTGACGACGCTGATGGTCACACATTCGATGCAGCAGGCGGCCCATCTGGGGGACCGCCTGATCATGATGGTCCGCGGCCGGATCATGTACGATTTCCGCGGCCCCGCGAAACAACGGCTGACGCCTGAAGCGCTCCTTGCCCGCTTCGAGGAAGTCCGCTGTCTGGAGCAACTCGACGAACAGGCCGCCGAAGAGCTGCGACGGCAGTACGTCTAAGAACCTGTTTTCAAATGGATAAACGGTGCTGTGCGATCCGCCGGGACATCAGGTGAATCATGCGGATGTAAATCAGGGTCTCGGTGGTCTCCGGC
>JAWXBB010000128.1:0-29659 GCA_034439795.1 Planctomycetaceae bacterium
CATTCGGCATCCGTCACGTCGCTGGGATACGACTTCCGTGTCGTGCTCATGCACGCAAGGTCAGCAGCATCCGACAAATAAGTCAATAACAGGCTCTAACTGATGTCAAGCCTCGACTGCACCCTACGGAAATCGTGGAAGCGTCTCGCCGCAATCCCACCCGTTGACAGCGGTCGCGCCGCAGGAGTAAAACGGAAGGTGAACGGAGCGAGGTCTCCGCGGCTGACGGATCGGCCGTCCCGAGTGCCGACGCCTGCAATTGTCAGGGGCGTCATTGCCTTGGGCTTCCGCACGATGACGTCAGAAAGCCTGCCATGTTCGCACTGCTTCGCACCGGCTCCATTCTGGCCGCGATGACGCTGGCCCTGCCCGCATCCGCCAACGCTCAATGGTTCGACTGGGGTTGGAACTGGGGCTGGCAACGGGACTACTATCAACCGGCGGGCGCGTGGACGTCGTACTATCCCGGCAGCTACGGTTACAGCGGTTATGGCGGCGGGTACTACGCGCCGGGCGGCTGCGGCTGCAACCCCTGCGCCAGTTGCGACCCGTGTGGCTCGGCCTGCGGTGCGGGCGGATGCGCGTCCGGCAACTGTGCCGGCGGCAACTGCGCCTACGACGCCCCGGCGGGCGGCGCGCCGGTGCCCGACCCGAATGTCGACTCGCCCCCCGTCCGCTCGCGGACCACGCCGACGCCGCGGACCAGATCCGGCGACCCCGCCGATGCGCCGACATTCGAGTCGCCCACTCGGGGGACCGATCCCGCCGACGGTGCCACTCCGTTCCCGTCTCGCTCACGGGGAACGAATCCCCTGGACGATGTCGAACCCCTTCCGCGTCGCAACCGCAGCACCGATCCCGATCCCGCAGGCACGGGCGTCGATCCGTTTGATTCTGACACCACGCGCGGCGGTTCGGGAAGTTCGGGAACGGGTGCCGGGTCGCGCAACTTCCGCGACAATTCCACGGCTCCCACGGGTGGCACACGTCCGCGGTCCGGAACCGGCAGCGACGGCGGTCTGGTCGATCCTGCCAACGACCCGACCTTCGGCGGCTCGAAGAAGATCGAAATCCCCGAAGCCGAAGGGACCGTGATCAAGCCCCGCGCGCCCGCGAAGACCCCCGAAGTGAACGACGGCCAGGACGCCGGCGGGATCGGACCGCGACTGGACCTGAAGGCCACGTCCGCTCCGGTCATCCAGAAGACCCGGCTGGCCAGCCACGCCCGCAACGCGACGGCCGCCGCCCCGCGGACCGCCAAGACGCCGGTCATCCGCGACTGGTCCGCGGCGATGAACGACGCACGGGCGGTGCGGTAAGTCTTGGTTAGCCGCGACCCGGAGGCTTTGCGCAGGGGAGCGCGGGGTGGAGCGCACATCGCGTGTCGCGCGCTCCACGCAGCGCTCCCCTCCGCGGACTCCGGGTCGCGGCTAACAGAACATCCTTCCATCCTGGCGCAGAAATTCGGACACTCTCCTGCGCCGCGCTCACGTTCCGCGAGCGGCATCGTATACAGTGCGGGCGCGGTTCCGTGATCCCTCCCTCGCCAGGCTCACTATGGAAGTGTTCGTCGCGGTCTGCGTGCTCTCCGCGTTCTGGGTGGCGTTTCTCGGCACGTTCGTCATGCGGTGGCTGTCGCCGCGGATCGGGCTGGTGGACCACCCGGCCGCGCGGAAAGTGCATGTCGTGGCGACGCCGCTGGGGGGCGGCGTCGCCCTCTGGGCGGGCGTGCTGATTCCGATCCTGGGCGCACAAATCGTGATCGCCAGTTGGGCGGGGTCGCCGCCGACGTGGCTCGCGCCGGAACTGGCGAAGCATCTGGACGGCGTTCCGTATCGCGCCCCGCAACTCTGGGCCGTGCTCGGCGCGGCGACCGTGCTGGCGGCGATGGGCTTGTGGGACGATTTCCGCCCGCTGCCGTGGGTGCCGCGGGTCATCGTGCAGTTTCTGGCCGCGGGGTTTGTGGTGTCGATGGGGGTCCGCGCAACGGCGTTTGTCGCCAGCCCGGTCATCGGCATCGTCCTCTCGGTCGGTTGGTTCGTGGTGCTCGTCAACTCGTTCAACTTTCTCGACAACATGGACGGCCTGTCGGGGGGCATCGCGCTGATCGTCAGCGGCATCTTCGCCGTGATGATGCTCGGCGCGCCGGGCGAACCGCGGTGGCTGGTCGCAGGGTTTTTCCTGGTGCTGGCCGGATCGCTGACCGGGTTTCTGTGCCACAACTGGTCGCCGGCCCGCATCTTCATGGGGGACGCCGGCAGTTACTTCACCGGCTTCTCCATTGCGGCGATGTCGGTGCTGGGGACGTACTACACGCCGGAGGCCCGCGACCATCACGTGATTCTCGCCCCGTTCTGCGTGCTGGCCGTGCCGTTGTACGACATCTGCTCCGTCGTGCTGATTCGGTTGCGCGAAGGCCGCAGCCCGTTCCAGCCGGACAAACGGCATTTTTCGCATCGACTGGTCGCGCTCGGCTTTCGTCCCGTGACCGCCGTGCTGACCGTGCATCTGGCGACGCTGACGACCGGCCTCGGCGGGTTGACGCTGTACGCCGTCGACAGTTGGGCGGGCGCGATTGCCCCGGTGGCAATGGTGTGCTGCGTGATTCTAATGATCGCGATTCTGGAACAATCGTCCGGCCCCGGAGCGCCGCGGTGAGCCGTCGCAGCGGACCATCGACGGCGTCGCAGCCGGTCGGCGCGACCGACATCCTCCGGACCGCGCTGCTGGTCGTCGTGGGCGGTCTGGTGACGATCAGTTGGCTGAGTCCCACCGAAGGCGCCATCAACGGCGACACCGTGCCGCGGGCGATTGTGTGGATGCTGGTCGCCGCCGGGTGGTTGATGCTTCCCCCCCTCGCCCGGCGCTTCGCTGGGAGAGGGGCCGGGGGTGAGGGTGCTTCGGATTTTTCTTCCCGCACAGCCCGGAGCGCCAGCGACGGCGGTTCTTCTCCGGCCCCCTCGCCCCCGTCTTCGGGGGAGAGGGTCGGGGAGCGTTGGGGTGCCAGGCTTGCAGCTTTGGGCAAGCATGTCTTTGGGAGTGGAGGCAAAAGGGACATGCTCACCCAAAGCTGTGAGCATGGCACCCGGCGGAATGCCTCCGAAGGGGAACACGCCGGGGAGCGCACGGCCCCCTCACCCTATCCCTCTCCCCCGAAGACGGGGGCGAGGGGACCGGAAAGAGAGTCCTCGCCGCCGAAGCAATCTTCGTGGTGGGCACAGCCCAGCCTACTCGCGGATCTCGGCGTCGCGTTGTTCGTCGGCGGGCACGTGCTGAGCGGTCTCATTGTGCTGGCGACCACCGGGCAAAGGCGGTTCGCGGCGAATCTGCTGGCCGAATGGTTGGGGTTGGGCTGCGCGTGGATCGTGCTGCGGGAAGTGGTCGCGGTGCCGGCGTGGCGCTCGCGGTTGACGGCGACGCTGCTCGCTGCCGCGACCGCCGCCGCCGGGTTGGGAATTTGGCAGCATCAGGTGACGTTGCCAAACATGGCGCTGGAATACGGCCCGAAGATTGTCGCCGTCCGCGAAGCGCTCGCGCGAGGCGAAACGCATCCGTTCATGTGGGAATTGTCCGCGGTCGGCGTGCCGACGTCGGAGCCGGGGCTGACGCTCTACGAAAAGCGCCTGCGGGACAGCCGCGAACCGTTTGGGATGTTTGCCCTGGCCAACACGCTGGGAGGCTTGTTGGCGTCCGCGCTGGTGTGGGGGGCCGCGTGCCTTGCAGTTGTTGTTCGCAGCCGTTATCCGCGGTGGTGGCTGGGCGTGGCGACGTGTGTGGTGATGGCGGTCTGCCTCGTGTTCACCAAGAGCCGCACAGCGAGCGTGGCGGTCGTCGTGGGATTGCTCGCCGTCGGTTATCACGCCCTTCATCTGCGCGGCTGGTCGCGCGGCCGGATGATCGCGTGGTGCGGCGCGGGGCTGGCGGGAGCCGTCCTGATCGCCGCGGCGGCGTTCGCGGTGGGCGTGTGGGATCGAGAGGTCCTCGCCGAAGCGCCGAAGTCGCTGGGGTATCGCTGGCTGTACTGGCAGGGGACGGGGCGGTTGATCGCCGAGCGACCGCTGCTGGGCGTCGGCCTCGGTCAGTTCCGTCCGGCGTACCTGCGGGTCAAGTTGCCGGAAGCCAGCGAGGAAATCGCCGATCCGCACAATGTGCTGCTGGAGGCGTGGGTCAATGGCGGGTTGCTCGCGGTCGTGGGCTTGCTGCTGTGCGGACTGAGCGTCTTCCGTAGGGTGGGCCGAGTCTTCGAGTCCCACCACGACGGTGGCGCGACGTGGTGGGACTCGAAGACTCGGCCCACCCTACGGGAATCTTCCAACGACCGTGGCGGCTGGGGCGTAATCGGAGGCGGAGCGCTGGCGCACGTCGCGATCCTCGTCGCCGGGCCGTGGGATGACAGCGTGTTCGCGTTGGGCGTCGGCTGGGCGTGCGGCGTCGCGGCGTGGACAGGATTGGTTGCGACGCCGTTGTGCGTCGTCGGCAGCCGGGCCGCGTTGTTGACGTTGGGCGTGCATCTCCTCGGCGCCGGCGGCGGAGGGATGCCGGCGGTGCTGCTGTGGGGACTGATACTGCTTGCGATGAGCGTGGCCGAACGAGAACCAACGATGCCGTGCAACTCCGGTGACCAGGGACTGCGTCGCGCAGCGAGCGTGATTCCCACGGTCGCGGCCGGCCTGGTGATCGTGCTGATCTGGCGGCCCGATGCCGCCTGTCAGGAACTCATCGCCGACGGCGACCGAGCGATTGGACATCGGGGCCTACGAACGGCCGATGGACTGTATGTCGCCGCAGCCGATCGCGATCCCTGGAATCCCGTTCCGCGGGTCCGGTCTGGTGAACTGCGCCGTCAGTCTGCTCGCGGACTGCAAAGCGAGACCTTAGATATTAACGAGATGATCGCCTCGGCGATTTTGAGCTATGAAACGGCCATTCAGTCTGATCCGAACAATGGCGATTGGCGCTCGGCCATCGGTCGCTGCTGGTTTGATCGATTCCAAAGCTCCGAAGAATCCGATCACGCGACAAACGCCGCCCACTGGTTTCAGTTGGCCTCGACGATGTACCCCACCAACTCCGCTTGGGCGGCCGACTGGGCGGAGGCCGCCCAAGCCGCGGGGCAAGCCGACGACGCCCGTCGCGCCGCAGAGATCGCCTTGACGCAGGACGACATCAACCGGCGGCTGGGGCACGTCGAACGCTGGCTCCCCGAGGCGCGGCGGAAACAACTGGAGGCGTGGCGGTGATGCGTCTTTCCCAGCCCCGAGCGCCAGCGAGGGATGAGTGATTGCTGAGGAAAAGTCCTCGCTGGCGCTCGGGACTGGGAAACCGCCGCGCGATTTGCAGAACATCCCCGTGGGCTTATGATGGTGGTGGATCGAAGCAGTGATGGAAATCATCCGCGGTCTTGACCGCGTGCGAGGAAGTCAGCGATGAAACCGAGTGGTGTGGTTCTGTGTGTGGTCTTCGCGGCCGCGGCGTTGGCGGGGACGGTCTGGGTCGGCCGCTATCGCGGGGAGACGCCGACAATCCTCAAAGGCACGCCCAAGGACGTGCCGGTCGGTCCCCCCATCGCGGCGAGCGGCCCGTATCCCACGGCGGTCGCCGACGAACTCGAATACAACTTTGGGGCCATGCCGGTGGGGGCCAAAGGCAAGCACGACTACGTGATCCGCAACGACGGGCAGGCCGACCTCGTGGTGATGGCCCGTAAAGAGGACACCACCTGCTCCTGCACCGTCGGCGAACTCTCCAGCGACGACGGCGTGAAGCCGGGCGAGTCGGTCACCGTGACGCTGCAGTGGGAGATCAAGGCCCCGACCGAGCAATTCCGGCATCAGGCCATCGTCCGCACCAACGATCCGGAGCACAAAGCGATCACGCTGGTCGTCACCGGGCAAGTGGACGAAACGCTGAAGCTGCATCCCGCGTCCCCCTGGACACTGGGTGAGATGTCGGCGACGGAGCCGAGCGTCGTCACCGGGCATCTGGTCTCGCCGCATCTGGAGCGGTTCGACATTCAGTCGGCCCAGGCGGACCGCGAGACGACGAAGGTCGAATGGTCCCCCTTGACGCCGGAGCAGATCGCCGAGATGGCGGAGCAAAAAATCAAATGCGGGTACAAATTCACGATCGCGGTTTCGCCCGACATCCCCATCGGCGCGTATGGCGACACGGTCAACATCGTCACCAGCGAGGAAATCGGCGGCGAAATCAGCCTCAAGCTGGCCGGCATCCGCAAGGGCCCGCTCGAGTTCTTCGGTCCGAATTATCACCGCGAAGCGGGCGTGATCACCATGGGCGAATTCCCGGCCGCCGAAGGGAAGGATCTCTCGCTGTCCGTGTTCGTACACGATCTCGAATCGGATCTCGAACTGCAGGATGTCAAACAGGAGCACAACACCGTGCGGATTTCCATGCAAAAGGACGAGAAGTTCGCGGGCAAAGGCCAGCGCTATTACCTGAAGGTCACAGTGCCGCCGGGGCTGCCGCAGAATCGGCAGCGGAAGAACTCCGAAAAGGTCGACTTGTTCTTCAATCACCCTCAGGCCAAGCAGACGCGACTGATCGTCGATTTTCTGGCGACGCCGCCGGACCTTTAATCCTCGCGCTCGGGGTTGTGAGCTGAGGGCCAAGGGCCGTACTCCCCATCAGATCTCCGCCGGGCGAGACGCTCTACCAGGAGAGGAACGAGCATGGATTTCCCAGCACGGATGCGCTGGCTGACGCTCACGATTCTGATGATTGGCGTCTTCGTCGGTTGGTACGGCTGCTCGCGCAAACCGGCATCGCCGAACAACGGGGGCGCTGCGACTGTTGCGGTCCCCGTGAAGCCGCTGCTCGAAGGCTGGGATCAACCGGCCGTGGCGCTGTTGCTGTCGGGCGAGCAACTCGGCTATCTGGAGCCGTGCGGCTGCTCGCTGACGCAGTCCGGCGGCCTGGCCCGGCGGGCGCATCTTGAACGCCTCCTCACCGGCGAGAAGAAGTGGACGGTCTTGGGCCTCGATGCCGGCGACACCCTCAAGCGCTCCCGCCGGCAGGATCAGCTCAAGTTCGAGGCGATCCTGTCCGGCCTCAAGCAACTCGGCTACCAGGGCGTCGCCGCGGGGCAATCCGAACTGCGGCTCGATCCTTCCTTGCTGCTCGGCCAGTTCACCGAGGCCGACGGCATCCCATTGGGCGGGTTGCTGATCGGTTGCAACGTCGTGCTGTTCGACACACCCGACCTCGGCGTGCCGAAGCCGTATCGCGTCATCGACGCCGGGGGCGTGAAGATCGCCGTCACCGCGGTGGTCGGGAAGTCAGTCGCCGACGAAGTCGCCCCCACCGGCGTCCAGACGAACATCACGGTCAAAGATGCTCAGGCCGCCCTGGACGAAGTCTTGCCCAAGTTGCAGGCCGAGTCGCCGGACCTGCTGATTCTGCTCTCGAACGGCTCGCTCGACGAAGCCCGTGCGCTGGCCAAGGCGAACCCGCAATTCCACGCCGTCCTCGCCACCGGCGGGCCGGAAGAGCCGGCGTCGCAGCCGGAACAAGTCGGTGACACGCTGCTCCTGCTGACCGGGCACAAAGGGAAGCACGTCGGCGTGCTGGGGTACTATCCGGCCGCAACGCCGAAACTGAAGTGGGAGCTCGTCGATCTCGACAACGCCCGCTTCGACAGCGACCCCCGCATGGAAGCCCTGATGCGGAACTATCAGCAGCAGTTGCAGGACCTCGATCTGGCCCGTTCGGACGAACTGCTGACCCGGCATCCCACCGGACGGACGTTCGTCGGGGCCGAGAAGTGCGGCGAGTGCCACAAGAAGACCTACAGTTTCTGGAAAGAAACGAAGCACGCGAAGGCGTTCCACAGTCTGGAGCGGGGCCGTCTGGGCCAGGAACAGGGGTGGGTGTCGCGGATTCACGACCCCGAATGCCTGTGCTGTCACGTCACAGGTTGGGATCCGCAGGAAGTGCTGCGCTACGACAGCGGCTACCTCGACGCCGTCGCCTCTAAACATCTCGCCGGCCAGCAATGCGAGAACTGCCACGGCCCGGGGAATGTGCATACCGACCTGGAATGGCAGTACCAGAAGGACCGCCAGAACGTCTCGCTCGATGAAGTCAACGCGGCCCGCGCCGCGGTGAAACTGAACTCGGCCACGGCCGAGAACCAGGTCTGCATCAAGTGCCACGACGCGGAAAACAGCCCCGGATTCAACTTCGCGAAATACTGGGACAAGGTGAAGCACCCGTGGAAGGACTGAAGGCCAGAAGCCGCGGGGTTGCACCCCCGCGGTTGCTGCGGACAGACATCCATTTTCAGAATCGACCCACCACCGCATGACTGACTCCAGCACCTCTCCGCCGACCGCTCTCCGCTCGTTGCGGGACCAGCAGTTGCTGGAGATCGTCTGGCCCGACGGTCGCACCGATCGGTTGCCGTATTACGATCTGCGCTGCGCCTGTCCGTGCGCCAGTTGCATCGATGAAATCACCGGCCGGGCGATCCTCCGCCGCGAAGCCATCCCCGCCGACGTCGCCCCGAAGGATCTGCATTTCGTCGGCAACTACGCGTTGGGCATCCACTGGAGCGACGGCCACACCACGGGCATCTTCACCTGGGACCGCCTGCGGGGACTGGGGCAGCCGCATGATGCGTAATTCCGTGCCCGATCTGTCTTGAGAAAAGAATGTTGCTCCACAGATTACGCCGATGACGCAGATTAGAAGCCAGACAAATCGAGGATGACTCGAAGTCAGATTCCCGCCTTTCAATCTGTGAAATCTGCGAAATCTGCGGATAAACTCATCCTCTTCTCGAACGAAATCGTGCATGGCGTTGCATGTCACACGAGTGAGGATGTTTTCTTGCCAATCTTGGGCTCAGTGGCGCTGTTCGAGGTCGAACTCAAGTTCCGCATCACCGAGCCGGACCGGTTGCGATCCAAGCTGGATGAACTCGGTGCGACGTGGGGCGAACCTGTCCCGCAGCGCGACCGTTATTTCGCGCATCCGTCCCGCGACTTCGCCGTCACCGATGAAGCCCTGCGACTCCGCACGGTCGGCGATGCGAACGTGCTCACGTACAAAGGGCCGGAGATCGACACCCTCACCAAAACGCGCCGCGAGATTGAGGTGCCGATTGCGGACGGAGTCGATCAGGCGGCCCGCATGACCGATCTGCTGCTCGGACTCGGCTTCCGCCCCGTCCGCGAAGTGGCCAAGACCCGCCACAGCGGTCTCATCTTGTGGCAGAGCCGGACGGTGGACTGGACGTGGGACGACATCCCGCCGCTCGGGGCGTTCGTCGAGCTGGAAATCGTGACCGACGACCCCGGCCGCGCCGCCGCGCAGGACGTTATCATCAGTCTGGCCAGGCAGTTGGGACTCACCAACTCCGAGCGGCGGTCGTACCTCGAATTGCTGCTGGACCACGATCGCTGACATCGTTCGCAATAATCGCTTGCGGTTTCGCGGCCACCCGACTACTATTCTTCCGTCCACATTCCGGGGCCGATCCCTTCCCTCCCTGGAATCAGTAAAGACCCTGAGAACCTCGCGGAAAGGATGCGCGCCGCCATGTCCCCCAAGGCCAAATCTGCCGTCAAAAAAGCCGAAACCAACGGGGTCTCCACCGAACAGAGCCGCATGCTCGACAATGCCCTGGGACAAATCGAAAAGGCGTTCGGCAAGGGTTCGATCATGAAGCTCGCCGACGGCGGTCCGTCGGCGATTTCCGGCATCTCCTCCGGGGCCTTGTCGCTCGATCTGGCCCTCGGCGGCTACGGCTATCCGCGCGGCCGCATCATCGAGGTCTTCGGCCCGGAATCGAGCGGCAAAACCACGCTCGCTTTGCACGCCATCGGCAGCGCCCAGAAGGCCGGCGGCGTCGCCGCGTTCATCGACGCCGAACACGCCCTCGATCCGTCCTGGGCCAAGCGACTCGGCGTCAACCTGGAAGACCTGCTGGTCAGCCAGCCCTCCTACGGCGAAGAGGCGCTGCAGATCGCCGAGATGCTCATCAAGTCGAACGCGGTCGACATCATCGTGATCGACTCCGTGGCGGCCCTCGTTCCCAAGGCCGAACTCGACGGCGAAATCGGCGCCACGCACGTCGGTTTGCAGGCCCGCATGATGAGCCAGGCGATGCGCAAGCTGACCGGCGCCATCGCCAAATCGAAGACCACCGTGATCTTCATCAACCAGATCCGCGAGAAGATCGGCGTGATGTTCGGCAGCCCGGAAACCACGCCCGGCGGCCGCGCCCTCAAGTTCTATAGCTCGTGCCGGGTCGATGTCCGCCGCCTCAGCACGCTCAAAGAGGGGGAGACCACGACCGGCATCCGGATGAAGGTCAAGGTCGTCAAGAACAAGGTCGCCCCGCCGTTCCGCCAGGCCGAGTTCGACATGCTCGGCGAGTGCGGGATCAGCTACGAGGGGGACGTGCTCGACCTCGCCGCATTGCACCGCGTGGTCGACCGCAGCGGCAGTTGGTTCACCTACGGCGAAGCGCGGCTCGGCCAGGGCCGCGAAAAGGCCCGCGCGTATCTGCAGGAGCATCCGGAGATGGTGAAGGAGATCCGCGACAAGGTGCTGGCGGCGTATCTCGCCAGCCCGCATTCCGGCTCGATGGCGCTGACAACGAGTGCCGTTGCGGAAGAGTAGAGCACATTTCAGAACCCTTGGGGTGGCCGGGGCTGGACCGACCAACGGGAGGGAAGCCCCGGTGAGCGCGCGACCGACCGGGGCTTCGCCGAAGCGGCTCCAGCCCCGGCCACCCACTTCACGGGCTTTGAAATGCGCTCTATCTACTACCGAGTGATCGCCCTGTCACCGGTCAGTAGGCACTGATATGATGGGAGGTGGTGTCAGGTTTTCCGGTGCCCCACGACGAGTTTGCCCGCGTGTTGCGTGATGTACGCCACCACCGACTGCTTCGCCGGCCGATGGTCACGGCGTTCGCGATCGCCACCGTTGTCGTCGGTGGTTGGTCCTCATTCGCCACTGCGCAAACGTCCGACGGTCTCTCGGCCGCGGTGGCGCTCGAGCAGGCGTTGACGCAGGTCATCGAGCAGTCGGAGTCGTCGGTCGTCGCCGTGGCCCGCATTCGGACCGCGCCGGGCGAGCTGATGATCGAGGGCGGCGGACTCCTGCAACGCGACGGTTTTGCGCCGGGCGGGCGTCCGCGCGATCTCCTGCCCAACCAGTTCGCGACGGGCGTGATCGTCAGCCCGGAGCAGGGCGAGGACCGCTGGATATTGACGGCGTATCACGCCGTCCGCGGCGGACCGGTTTACGGCCAGACGGGCAGCGGCGATGGCTCGCGGCTGGAGATCCGGCTGCCGTCGCGGCACGTGTTGTCGGCGACGCTCTGGGCCGCCGATCCGCGGAGCGATCTGGCGGTCCTCAAGCTGGACTATAAAGACTCGGGACTGCGGCCGAACGATCTGCGTCCGATGCCGTGGGCGACCTCGGCGGCGGTTCGCAAGGGGCAACTCGTGATCGTTCTGGGCAATCCGTACTGGATCGCGCGCGACGGTTCGCCCAGCGCCGGTTGGGGCATGGTGTCGAACATCGCCCGCAGGCCGGCATCGCTCGTGTCCGAGTTGGGAAGCCCCCAGTCGCTGAACGCACTCGGAGGGCTGATTCATCTCGACTATCGCCTGCCGATTGGCACCAGCGGGGCTCCGGTGATGAATCTCAAAGGGGAACTCGTCGGATTGGCGTCGTCCCTGGCGGCGATTGAAGGTTACGAACGGTCCGGCGGCTTTGCGACGCCGATCGATCCGTCCACCCGGTGGATCGTCGAGACGCTGCTGAGCGGTTACGAGGTCGAGTACGGCTTTCTAGGCATCAACCCCGGCCGCGTCCCCCGCCTGAATGCGAGCGACGGGTCGCGGCGCTCGATGCAGGCGTCGGCGGCCATCGCCGAGAAAGTCCACCCCGGTTCGCCGGCCGACGCCGCGGGGGTCCGGCCGCAGGACGTCATTCTCGCGGTGAACGGCGAGCCGACGTATTCCGATCTGGATCTGATGCGGCAGGTGACGCTGCATCCGCCGGGGACGACGATCCGCATGACCATTTCCCGGCCGCGCACGGCCGACGAATTGACACTGAACGTGAAACTCGGAAAATGGCCCGTTTCCGACGCGGAAGGGGTGATTGCGACGCAGCGGAAACACCCGCTGTGGCGCGGGTTGGCGGTCGACTATTCCACGGCGCGGCTGAAGTTTTTAACGCAGGACTTGCAGATCATGTCGGCGGTGCTGGTCACGGACGTGCAGCCGAACACCCCGGCTCAGGCGGCGCTGCTGGAACCGGGCGTGTTCATCACGCACGTCAACCGGCAACTCGTCCGCACGCCGGCGGAGTTCGCCGAGGCCGTGCGGGCCGCCAAGGGGCCGGTCACGCTGTCGCTGCACGCGCCCGACGGCACCCCGAAGCAAGTCGTCGTGGCGGAGTGAAGAAAGGAAATCCTGTCCCCTCTCCCGCCGCTTCGGTGGGAGAGGGTTAGGGTGAGGGTGCTTCTCATGGATTGTGAAATCGTCGAGCGGGACGAGTAAGACACCCTCACCCCGGCCCTCTCCCAGCGAAGCGCCGGGAGAGGGAGAAAGAATTGTCACACAACACCCAGCGAACCACGGACGGCGACCGCGGGTCTCTTTCAGACCGGCCCAGCCACGGCCATTTCCCCCGCACCGGAGGGCGGGACCGATCATGAAGACCGACGAACTGCGCGAAAAGTATCTGGCCTTCTTCGAATCCCAGGGCTGCGTCCGGCGTCCGTCCGACGTCCTCGTCCCCAAAGACGACCCCACCGTCCTGTTCACGCCCGCCGGCATGAACCAGTTCAAGAACCAGTTCCTCGGCATCGGCCCGCTCGACTTCACTGCTGCCACCACCTGCCAGAAATGCCTGCGGACCGGCGACATCGACAACGTCGGCGTGACCGCCTACCACCACACGTTCTTCGAGATGCTGGGCAACTTCTCGTTCGGCGATTACTTCAAACGCGAAGCCATCCACTGGGCCTGGGAGTTTCTGACGACGAAGAAGTGGCTCGGCCTCGATCCCACGCGGCTGTCCGTCACGGTCTACCTTGACGATGACGAAGCCTTCGCCCTGTGGCGCGACGAAATCAAGCTCCCCATCGAACGCATCTCGCGCGAGGACGAATACGAAAACTTCTGGCCCGCCGGCTCGCCGACCAACGGCCCCGACGGCGTCTGCGGTCCGTGCAGCGAGATCTACTATCACCCCCCGACCGGCGGCAAGAAGGTCGAGATCTGGAACCTCGTCTTCACGCAGTTCAACCGCGTCGGCGCTCCGCCGAACAATCTGCGGCCTTTGCCGAAAAAGAACATCGACACCGGCATGGGCCTCGAACGGACCGCCGCCGTGTTGCAGGGGTTCGAGAGCAACTACGAGATCAACACGCTGCGGCCGATCTGCGACGCCGCGGGCGAGATCGTCGGCACGAAGTACGACTTCACCGGCCCGCAGGGACGACCGCTGCGTCGCATCGCCGACCACATCCGCGCCTGCGCGTTCGCCATTCATGAAGGCTGTCTGCCGGGCAACGAAAAGGAAAACTACGTCATCCGGCTGCTGCTGCGACGCGCGTCGATGGAGGCGTTCCGGCTTGGCAGGCAGGAACCGTGCCTGTCGCAACTGGTCCCCGTCATCGTCGAGCAGATGCAGCGGGCCTATCCCGAACTGCGGCAGACTGTCGAAAACGTCAAGCACGCCATCGAAACGGAAGAGAAGCAGTTCCTCGGCGTCGTCGACCGCGGCATTCAGAAGTTTCGCAAACTGGTGGAGCAGTCTCGGTCGCGGAATCAAAAAGTGGTGTCGGGCGACGAGGCGTTCGACCTGCACCAGACCGACGGGTTCCTGATCGAACTCACCGAAGACCTCGCCGACGCGGAGGGGATGACGGTCGATCGGAACCGGTTTGAGGTCTGCGTGCTGGAGCACAAAGCGAAGAGCGGCAGCGGCGCGTTCGCCGATTCGGTGATGTCCGAAGGCCCGCTCGACGCGCTCCGCAAGCAGGGTGGGACGCAGTTCCTCGGCTACGAGACGACGTCGGCCGACGCGAAGATCGTCGGTCTGCTCGCGGACAAACAACTGGTGACGTCGTGCGATCGCGTCGGCAAGTCGGTCGGCATCGTGCTCGACCGCACGCCGTTCTACGGCGAGTCCGGCGGACAGGTGGGCGACACGGGTTGGTTCGTGTTCGAGGGCGGCGTGTTCGCCGTTCGCGACACGCAGAAGAACGGCGACCTGTTCGTCCACATCGGCGAACTGCAATCGGGATCGCTGAAGGTCGGCGCTGCCGTGCGGGCAGAAGTCGATACCGCCCGTCGCGAGGGAATCCGCCGCGCCCACTCGGCGACGCACCTGTTGCATCACGCCCTGCGCAAATACCTCGGCGAGAACGCCACGCAGCGCGGATCGAAGGTCGAGCAGGATCACTTGCGGTTCGACTTCGCGCATCACAAAACCGTGACCGACGCCGAACTGTTGCAGATCGAGGACGAAATCAACGCCCGCATCGCCGAGGGTGCGCCGGTGAACATCGCCGTCATGCCGCTCGCCGACGCGAAGCAGCTCGGGGCAATGGCGCTCTTCGGCGAGAAGTACCCGGACCACGTCCGCGTGGTCACGATGGGGAACTTCAGCCGCGAGTTCTGCGGCGGCACGCATCTGTCGAACACGGGCCAGGTCGGACTGTGCCGCATCGTGAAGGAAGAACTGATCGCCGCGGGCATCCGCCGCGTGACCTGCCTGACCGGGCCGAAGGCGCTGCAGCGCATCCGCGAGACCGAGGGCCTCGTCGATCAGTTGTCGGGCCTGCTCAAAGCCTCGCAGCCGGACGAACTGCCGCGGAAGGTGCAACTCCTGCAGGACGAGCTGCGGCAGACGAAGCAGGAGCTGTCGAAGTACACGGCGCAGTCGCTGGCCGCCACGGCGAAAAAACTCGTCGAAGAGGCCGAGACGGTGAATGGGACGAAGGTCGTCATTCACCTGGCCGACTGTCCGCGCGAATCGCTGAAGGAGTTCGTGGACTGCATCCGCGAGCAGGCCCCGTCGGTCGCCGTGCTGCTGGGGCTGATCACCGAGGGAAAGGTGGCGCTCATCGCCGCGGTCAGCAAAGACCTCATCGCGAAGAAGATCAGCGCCTCCGACGCCGTGAAAGCCGCCGCGAAAGTCGCGGGGGGCGGCGGCGGCGGCCGTCCCGACCTCGCCGAAGCCGGCGGGAAACTGCCGGAGAAACTCTCGGATGCCTTGGCCACCGGTGGGGAATTCTTCCGGGGGAAGTTGGCGGCCGCGTCGTAGTCCAGTAGGGTGTGGTGTGCCGGAGTACCAGGGACTTTCGTGCAGTGGTGCGTCTCGAAGGCTCGATACACCCTAAACAACTGAGGCAACAATGGCCAATGAACTGACTTGGCGCCAGGCGATTGACAAAGTTCTCAGTGCGTCAGCCACGCCACTTCACTACAACGACGTCACTGATCGAATCATTGCAGATGGGTTGAGAACCAATCTCGGTGCGACGCCGTCTGCGACTGTGAACGCCCAGATCACAGGGTCCATCAAGAAGGATGGTGCGAAATCGTCCTACGTCCGCGTATCAAAGGGAGTGTTCACTCTCGCAAAGCCTTTTCCGATTCAACCGGGTCGCATCAAAGCAAAACTCACCCCGACAGTGCTGGAGTCAGAAGAGACTGAAGAACAATACGATATCGTCACATCCTTTGGAATGTTTTGGCGACGTAATGCGATCGAATGGAATGCCACGCCGAAACTGTTAGGCATGCAACAGATTGGTGCTACTCCAGTTGATTTCAACAAGCAGCTCGGCATCTACCTTCTGTATGATGGTCGCGAGGTGATTTACATCGGCCGGACAACGGATCGCCCGCTTGGCCGCCGGTTATATGAACATACCAGTGACCGGATGGCCGCGCGATGGGACCGATTCTCATGGTTTGGCCTCCTGCCCGTCTCTGAAGTAGGCCAACTTGGCAATCTTCCTGTGACATACGATGCTGCAAAAATGATTCCGGCACTGGAAGCAATCCTGATCGAAGCCTTGGAGCCGCGACAGAATCGCAAACGAGGGGATGACTTGTCAGCAGTAGAGTACATCCAGCGCGAAGACCCGGAGATTCAGAAGAAGCGAGTGAAAGAGTCGCTTGAACTTGCACTCAACAGGTTGTGACTGCCGTGGTCCTCGACGTATCGTAGTCCTCTGCAAGTAGCCCAAAGTGTCAGTGTCACAGAGACCCCAATGACAACTCTACTCCAACAGGCAATCGCCGCGGCGGAAACTCTGCCGCTTGCGGATCAAGACGCGATCGCCTCGCGGCTGCTCGCTGAAGTCGAAGACGAGCAGCAATGGACGGCCCGTTTCGCCGCAACCAGCGACGAACAATGGGACGGGATCGTCGCTGCCGTGCGTCGGGATGTTGCGACACGAGGTGTCCGCGCGCTCGATGAGGTCTTTCCGCCCGGAGAGGCTTCATCGTGAAGTCGGTCATCACCGCCGACTTCCTCGACAGGCTCGACCGCCTTCCAGATTCAGTGCGGCGGCAGGCGTCCCGTGCGTATGCTCTGTGGCGGGAAGATCCGTACCACCCGAGCTTGCAATTCAAGAGGGTCAGCCAGCGGCAGCCGATCTACTCGGTGCGCGTCGGGCTGGGGCACAGGGCGTTGGGGCTTTGGGAGGGCGAGATGATCACCTGGTTCTGGATTGGCACGCATGGCGAGTACGACATTTTGCTTACCCGACTCTAGCGGCGAGCCGCGATGACAGCGGCGGATTCCGCCGATATCCGTCGTGTCGCTGACGCTGCGTTGGGAATCGACTCATCGTGCAGTGGTCCTCCGCGGAACACCGATTGTTGCCGAACCGCCGGGACGTTATTGTCCCCGCGACCTTTGGGGTCGTCTGTCCTCCTCGGCTGTTGCGGAACGATTCGATGTGGTGCCCGTCCTGCTGCGCCGACGTTGCTGCGGAGTTGACGGCCGATGATCGGCGGTTTCTCTGCACGCGGTGCCAGACGGAGCTGGGGCTGTCTGCTGCCACCGTTCGCCCGCCAACGGACCGGCCGCTGGAGGCCGAACGCGACGCCCGCGAATTGCTGGCCCGCTGGACGTCGCAGAGTCTGCTCGATCAGCAACGGAAGCCAGCGTCGCATGGCGAAACGGTGACGACGAAACCCGCCGTTACGCTGCCGATGGTCGCTGTGGCGGCGTCTGAGAACTCCTCCGGACAGGAAGCGCCACGGCGGTCGCGTGGGGAACGACGGCGTCGTTCGAAGCATCGCGAAACCGCAAGCGTGGTGATGTCCGATGAATGCCCATTGGACACTGTCAGCAAATCGGAATTGCCCTCGCAGGGACAGTGGCTGTCGGTGGTGAGCCAGCTCGCGGCGTATGCGGGAATCGGGCTTTTGACCTGCGGTGCGGTGCTGGTCATTTCCAGCCAGTTCGGCGGCCCGGCGCGTTATGCGTCGACGGGCTGGCTGGTCTGCACGCTGGGTCAGATGCTGTTCTTCCTAGGGCTGGTGACTTACGTCTCGACGGGTCTGGAACAGACGTCCGCCGACCTCACTCGGCGAATGGACCGCCTGCACGATCACTTCCGTCGTGTGGACGCGGGGCATGCCGCCGATTCGGAGCACGGACCGACCGTCCGGCGACGGCGTCGTCAACAACCGCGGCACACCGACGCGGCCTGAGTTTGTCGCCGCATCACGCGAAGACTTGCGGCAGCGTCAGCACGCCCTGGAACAGGGATTCCGTGACGTCCATTTCGACCGCCGAGCGGGGCAGGCTGAACCGGTCGTGTTTCCCAAAGCGGACGTGGCCGCCGAGGTAAGTGAAGCCCCAACGGAAGCCGTGCCGCTCCAGCGCCGCCTGCGTATGCTCGTCGAAGCTCGACTTGCCCCCCACGGGATAGCTGAACGCCGAGATCGGCTCCCGCAGTTCGGCGACGATCCGGCGGCGGCATTCGCGGACTTCGTAGTCCTGCTGCTCCGGCGGCAGATTCGCCAGGATGGGGTGATTGACGGTGTGCCCGCCGATGTCCATGCCCGCCTGCCGCATCTCGCGGATCATGGGCCACGTCATCCAGAGTTCGTGGGCGATCTGGCGGGGACATCGGCCGGTGCCCAAGAGCCGTGACAAATCTTCGACGTAGTCGTCGGTCTGGTCTCCCAGCAAGCGCTTGTAGGTCCGCAACAGCTCGACAATGGCGCGGTTGCGATGCGGTTCCTGGAACGGCACCGGCGTACCGGTCCACCGGTTCTCCGGCAACTCCGCCCGCGGACTGTGATGCACCATCCAGGCGATCTCATCCCACCAGGGAACGCGGGGCACGTCCAGAAACCCCGTGGTCAGGAAGAACGTCGCCTTGGCGCCGTGCGACTTCAGGATCGGAAACGCTTCGGTGTAGTTGGCGAGGTAGCCGTCGTCGAACGTGATGAGGACGTGCCGGCCTGTGCGGCGCTGGAAGACGTCGTCGAGGTCATCGAGACCGATGACGTCGAACTGCCGCGTGACCTCCCGGACCTGCCGGTCGAAATCTTCGACGGTGGCGCTCCAGAGTCCCCGATCCAGATCGGAATGCGCGGAGTCGCCGATGCGGTGATAGTTGAGCACCAGCACGCCCCGCCAGGCGGCGGTCGAGCGCAGCATCCGCCCGCAACCGGACGTGTTGAGCGTTCGGGCCAGCCATTCCTGCTTGGAATTACGAGCGATCATCGGCCTGACCGTCGGAGCGCAGCCTCCCGGCCGCGTTGAACACGATTTCCCCTGTGGAACCTTACATCATGTCGGCGACGACCAATGCGGAATCTCCCGCGCGTCGAGCGAACCCGGCAACCGGAGCCGGGTCTTGAGAGTTTGCAAGGCCCTGCCGGTTGCCGACGTCGACCGAAATGATCGGGTCGCAACGGTCGTGCGGTTTGTGCCAGCGTTCAGCCCATCCCGGGTCGCACTTCCAGGATGTGGGCGGGCCAGGGGTGCGGGTGCAGCTCCACGTAGTTCCGCGGGCCGCGCCATTCGTAACGGGCGTCGGTCAGCCGATCGTGGACCGCAAACGGTCGCGTCGCATCGAGGCCCCATTCCTGCAAAGGCAGATTGACGAACCCCGCCTGCGTGATTTCATTGTCCAGGTTCACGACAATCAGCACCCGTTGATCCCCGGCGACGGAGGACTTGCTGAAGCACAGGAGCCGCTCGTTGTCGACCGGGTGAAATCGCAATCCCCCGTTCGTTTGCAGCGCTGGATGCTCGCGACGGATGCGGTTCACCATCGCGATCAGCGTCTGCAAGCTGTCCGGCCGCTGCCAGTCGTGATGCTGAATCTCGAATTTTTCCGAGTCGAGATATTCTTCGCTGTCGGGTTCGCGCGCGACCGACCACAAATGCTCGAACGGCGGCCCATAGACGCCGTAGCTCGACGACAGCGTCGCGGCCAGAATCAGTCGCCGCACGAACGCCGGCCGGCCGCCGGTCTGCAGTTCCGCGGTCAGGATGTCCGGCGTGTTGGGCCAGAAGTTGGGCTGGAAATACTCGGCGACTGCGGTCTGCGTCAACTCCGTGCAGTATTCGGTCAAGTCGCGCGCGGATTGCCGCCAGGCGAAATAGGTATACGACTGCGTGAAGCCCAGCTTCGCCAGGCGGTACATCACTTTCGGCCGGGTGAAGGCCTCCGCGAGGAAGATCAGGTCGGGATGCTGTCGCTTGAGGTCGCCGAGACACCATTCCCAGAACGGGAACGGCTTCGTATGCGGATTGTCGACGCGGAACGTGCGGACGCCGCGATCGATCCAGAACTCGAAGATGCTCTTCAGCTCGGTCCACAACGCCGGCCAGTCGGCGCACTCGAAATCGAAGGGATAGATGTCCTGATACTTCTTCGGCGGATTCTCGGCGTACTGAACCGTGCCGTCGGGACGCTTTCGGAACCACTCCGGATGCTCGGCGACGTAGGGGTGATCGGGAGCGCACTGGAACGCAATGTCGAGCGCGATCTCCAACTGATGCGACCGCGCCTGCGAGACCAGGTTCTCGAAGTCGGCGAACGTCCCCAGTTCCGGAAGAATGCTCTTGTGCCCGCCTTCCATTGCGCCGATGGCCCACGGGCAGCCGACCTCGTCTGTCGCCGCCGCGACCGCGTTGTTGCGGCCCTTGCGATGCACGCGGCCAATGGGATGGATCGGGGCAGATAGACGACGTCGAACTCCATCGCCGCGATTTCGGGCAGCCGCTCGGTCACATCTTTGAGTGTGCCGTGCCGCCCCGGCTCCTTGGCCGCCGAGCGGGGGAACAGTTCGTACCACGCGCTGAACCGGGCTCGTTCGCGATCGACGGTGATCCGCAGCTCGCGCTCGTATCGCGTGGGAAACGATGGCTCGCTCCAGCGATCCATGAGTTGCAGCAGCCCGACGTCGGTCGCGGCCTGACGCCGTTCGTCGTTCGCGCCGCTGAGCACGCGCTGCTGCCAATCGGCGAGCATCTCGCGATCGGCTCCCGAAGCCCGATCTTCGGCGAGCGCGATCAGCTTCGCACCGGTTTGCGCATCGACCTGCACGTCCTGCCCGGCGTCGAGCCTCTTGATGAGATCGCGCCGCCACGACCGGAACCGGTCGATCCATGCGCGGACGGTGTACCGATATTCACCGAGATGTTCGACGCGGAACCGCCCCGCCCAGCGATCGTTGGACAGCGGCGTCATCCGGGTCGACTGCCAGACCGTGGCGACGACCGGGCGGTAATCGATCTCGACGGACAGCTCGTCGTGCCCGTCGGCGAAGACGTCGGCCTCGACCGTGACGACATCTCCCACGATCCGCTTGATCGCGAACCGGCCGGCGTCGATCTCGGGCGTCACGCGCTCGATCACCACCCGGCATTGACCGTGCTCCGGCAGCGACATCGGCAGCTTCCCTTCCGTTCCCAAAGCCCCCGGCGACAACCTATCCGCGATCCGCCACCGTCGCAACCGCGGTCTCCGCTTGACAGGGGCCGGCCGTCCTTTGACTTCGGGTGCCACGGTCACGGAGGCTTTGCGACGTGGCCGGGCGTTTTCGCCCTTCGGCACGGCCACGTCGAGGACTCCGTGACCGTGGCACCCGCCCCTCTTGAATCCTTGAATGAATCCTCTGCCGCTTGACAGGGGCGGACGGCCCATCCAGAATCAGCGCGCTGCGCGACAACGGACGTGTACGCGCACCTTGCCGGGGGGAATCACCCTGCGGCTGATCGAGCAGACGATTGACAGGAGTGCCTGACGAATGAGTGGACCGATCGTGCGGACGGGGACGAACCCCAAGTTCTGGGCCAATTACGACAACATCTTCGGCAGCAAATCTGCGACGGCGAAGAAGTCGGCCCCGAAGGCCGCGAAGAAGTCCGCGCCGAAGAAAGCCGCGAAGAAAGCCGCCAAGAAGGCCGCCAAGAAAAAGAAGAAGTGAGCGATTGATCCAGCCGGGGATTGTGTGTCGGGTGCCAGGCTTGCAGCTCTGGGCAAGCATGTCTTCGTTAGCAAGACACAGGCTTGCCCAGAGCTGCAAGCCTGGCACCCAGCGGGATTCGGCAGCCGGTCGACGACGATGCCATCCGATGGGAAACCGGTCCGATGTCTGACGCCCCACGGACCGCGTCTCCACCGCGTTGTCTCGCGGAATCCGCCGCGGTTTCCCTCAGTTTTCTCCTGTACTCGGTGGTCGCCGCCCCGTTGCCGGCGCTCAACGAGCCGCACTATCTGGCGAAGGCGAAACACTACTGGAATCCGGCGTGGTGCGCGGGAGATCTGTTCCTCGAATCCGCCAACGCGCACACCGTGTTCTACGCAGCCGTCGGCTGGCTGACGCTGTTCCTGCCGCTGGAGGCCGTCGCGTGGATCGGTCGCGTGACGTCATTGACGCTGCTCGCCACCGGGTGGACCGCGTTCACCCGCCGACTGATCCCGCAACCCGGCGCGGCGTTTCTCGCCGCGTGGCTGTTTCTCGGCCTGCAGGCGGTCGGCAACTGGTCCGGCGAGTGGGTGATCGGCGGCGTGGAAAGCAAGGTGTACGCCTTCGCCGCGCTGTTCTGGGCCGCCGCGTGGGGACTCGACGGCAAACCGCTCCGCGCGGCCGCCGCGTGCGGCGTGGGAATTTCGTTTCATCCCGTGGTCGGACTCTGGACGCTGCTCGCCGTGATGGGTGCCGCTCTTGTAGGGTGGGCTGTGCCCACCACAACATCGCTCGACGCAGCGGTGGGCACAGCCCACCCTACGAAGAGATGGCTCGCTCTCGGGATTCTCATCCTCACCGCCTTGCCGGGGCTGATTCCCGTCGTGCAGTTGTTGACGGCGTCCGTCGATCCGATGACGCGGTATGCCGGGACGTATCTCCAGGTCTATCACCGGCTGGCTCATCATCTCGATCCGATGCAGTACCCGGGGAGAATCGAGTTCCTGCATCGCCAGTGGGCGTCGGGTGATGTCGGCTATCTCGGACTGGGCCTGCTGTGGTTGATCGGCGTGCGATTCGGCCCGCGCACGGCGTCGTGGCGGTGGCTGCACGGTGTGATGCTGTGGGCCGTCCTCTTCGCCGTCGTCGGCGTGCTGGTCGGCTACGGACCGCGGCCCCCGCAACTGATGCCCGGCTATGCGTGGCGGATGCATCTGCTCAAGTTCTATCCGTTCCGGCTGGCCGACGCCTTGTTGCCGATGGTCATCGCCTGGCTCACGGCCTGGTGCGTCAACCGCTTGTCATGCGTCCCTTCCAGCCCCCTCGCCCCCATCTTCGGGGGAGAGGGTCGGGGTGAGGGGGCGAGCGCTCGAGTGACGCTCCCCACTGACGCTGTCCCAAATGGAATACGCGGTGAAGCGCCCGGCCCCCCCCCCCTAGCCCTCTCCCCCAAAGATGGGGGAGAGGGGACCGATCCGAAAGCCGGCGCTGCGCACCGTGCGACCCGCCTCTCAGTCCGAACTGTCTGGCCGCATGCGATGATGGCCGTCGTCCTTGGTGGCCTCATCGCCGCGACGTTGTGGCGTGGCGGCAGCCTGGCGCAGTCCGAACGGTATCAAGCATCGCAGGATGCCGACTGGATCGACGCCTGCCACTGGATTCGCGACCGCACGCCGGTCGGCAGCGTCTTCCAGACGCCGCATTTCCGCTGGACGTTCAAGTGGTATGCGGAACGGCCGGAGTACGCGACGTTCAAAGATTGCCCGCAGGATCCGCCGAGCATCGTGGAATGGAACCACCGGCTGCAATTGTTGACGAAGCGGTTTCAGACCGGTTTCGCGGACGGCGTCTACACCTGGGAGGAATTGCAAGCGCTGCGCCATGAGACCGGCATCACGCACATCATCACCGACCGCCTCGGCCCGATGGGCTTCCCGCCGGTCTACCAGAACGAGACGTTCCGAGTGTACGATTTGACCGGAGCGGTGGCTTCGCCGCTTCCGTAGGGTGCAGTCGAGGCTTTGCGAGGCTCACCCTCTTCGTTGGAGTCCAGCCTTTAGGCTGCTCTTCGTTTTTCTGAGCGAAGAGAAAGGCACAGCCTAAAGGCTGAACTCCAACGAGGTGAGCCTCGCAAAGCCTCGACTGCACCCTACAAATCAAATTAACGAGATCAATCACGGAATGACCAACCGTCGTGACACTGTCTGAGGATGCCGCTCTAATGGCTCGCTCGCGCTCGCTGACCTGGACCACGCACGTCGCGGTGGTTGCCTTGCTGTTCACTCCTGTCGGTTGCAGCGAGGCCAAGGAACCCGCGCAGCCGCCAGCGACCGCGGCCCCGCTGGAATCGACGCGGCCCGGCGAGGATTGGCCGCAGTTTCTCGGCCCGCGAGATACCGGCGTGTCGGGCGAGACCGGCCTGCTCGAACGCTGGCCCGCCGAAGGGCCGCCGATGTTGTGGAACCGCAAACTCGGCGAAGGGTACGCGGCTCCGTCGGTGCGGGGCGAGCGCGTCGTCGTGCAGCACCGGCTGCGCGACACCGAGATCGTCGAATGTCTGCACGCCCAAACCGGCGAGACGTTGTGGAAGTCCGAGTATCCGACCGACTTCGCCGACCCCTACGGCTACAACGGCGGCACGCGGTGTTCGCCGGTGTTGTCCGAAACGCGCTGTTACACGTACGGTCCGCAGGGGAAGCTGCTGTGCCTGGAACTCGCGACGGGGAAGAAAGTCTGGGAGCACGACACGGCGACCGAATGGAAGGTGCCGCAGCACTTTTTTGGGGCCGGCTGCACGCCGATTCTGGACGGGGACCGGCTGTTCGTGCTCGTCGGCGGGCAACCCAATGCGGGCGTGGTGGCGTTCGACGCCGCCACGGGCAAGCCCGTGTGGGAAGCGGTCGGCAAGGACACCTGGGACGGCGCACCGACCGATGAACCGGGCAACAGGCCGTACCAATGGACCAGCGATGAGATGATCGTCAGCTATTCGACCCCGGTCGTCGCCACGATTCATGGTCGCAAGCACCTCTTGTGTCTGATGCGGCAGGGGCTGGTCTCGCTCGATCCGGCGGATGGGGCCCTGAATTTCAAGTATTGGTTCCGATCACGCCTCAATGATTCGGTCAACGCCGCCCGGCCGGTGGTCATCGACGACCAGATCTTTCTTTCCGCGGCTTATGACACCGGCATGGCGCTGCTGAAGGTGCAGCCCGACGGCAAGAGCTTCGACGTCGTCTACCGCGACAAGCGCGGCATGTCGACGCACTGGTGCACGCCGCTGCACCTCGACGGCTACCTCTACGGCTTCTCCGGCCGCCACGAAAAGGAAGGCGAGTTGCAGTGCATCGACCGCGACACCGGCGAACTGCAATGGCAGACGAGCGGCTTCACGCGGGATCTCAGCGAACTCGAACAGGATCCCAACACCGGCAAACTCCGGGACAAAGCCACGGGTGAACCGATGGCATGGCCGTTCTACGGACGCGGGTCCAAGATCCTCGCCGACGGGAAGTTCATCGTGCTCGCCGAGCGCGGCACGCTGTCGCTGGTCAAGCCGGACCCGACGCAGTACGTGGAAATCAGCCGCTGCGGCTTCCCGCAGTTGGGCTACCCCAGTTGGGCCGCCCCGGTCCTCTCCCGCGGCCGGCTCTTGCTGCGGTCGGAGAGCCATTTGGTGTGTTTGGATGTGCTGAAGCCGTGAAGGCGTTAGCCGCGACCCGGAGGCTTTGCGCAGGGGAGCGCTCGGCAGGCATCCACCCAGCGCTCCCCTGCGCAAAGCCTCCGGGTCGCGGCTAACGAAAGGGCGGGAATCCCTTTCATCCGACCGCCACCTTCACGACGATCTTCACCACCTCCGCCGCGCTGCCCGCCATCAGGCCGGGGGCGTGGATGTCCTCGGGGAAGAAGACGGTGAACTGCCCGGCGGTCATGACGAAGCCGTCGCGGGCCGGTTCGTAGAAGATCACGTCGCGGGACTCGTCATAGGGCGTTTTCACCGCCGGCGCGCGGTCCAGGGGGACATAGCCCATCCATTCTTCGCCGCTGACGACGTACTGCACGTCGATGTACTTGCGGTGCGACTCCCACACCGCCTCCGCGGGCGGCTTCGTGCGGTAGCGATTCAGCATCGCGAACGCGCGGTCGCCGTCGATGGCGTTGCGGCCGTCGACGAGTTTGGCGACATCCAGCGTTCGCAGAAAATCGAACGCCTTCGCAATACCGGGCGAGACCGCGCGGTAACGGGCCGCGCGGGACAGGTGGTCGAGAATCATGCGCACATCCTTGCCGCAGTTCCAGTAGGGTGGGTCCGTGGTTCGTGATCAGTTGTCCGTGGCGGATTCCGACAGCGCCTGGGCCGCGCGAAGGTTGGTGAGGAGTTCGACGATCTCATCGTGGACGGCATAAGTTTGCCGGACGACGAGGGATTTCGACCGTGGGACGATGGACATCGTGCCGGGCAGGGCTTCGTCGTCGGCGTTCCATTGCCGGTGCGTCGCCGTGCGAATCGCTTCCTGCAGCGACAACAGGTCCTCCGGCGACTCGACCAGATCGCTGACGGGATACACGCGGGTCACCACCGTTTTCCGGGCTTTCTCGTCCGTCGTAATCTTCAGCACTTCGGATTCAACGATCGCGGTCAGCGCGTGCGGCTCCAGCATCAGCTTTAGGACGGACCGCAGCGTCATGCCCTTCAACTCCAGCGAGATCGGAGTTGACGGGTCAATCCCCTGATCCTGAAGGGCAGCCTTGTCGATCCAGATCGCGATCTGATGATAATCGCGGAGAAAATCGATGGCATCGGATAGCGAGGTGTCAGAGAATGCGGCCTCGCTCGGTTGGGACACCCGGGCCGTAATCGTCTCGGCCAAGGCCGACTGCGCTTGCAGAAACACCGGCCGCGGCTTCTTTTCGGCCACAGGGGCGGAATCGCGGTCTTTTGCCGGCTGAGGCTGCTGCGCCAGCGCAATCGTCGTGACTTTAAGGATGTCGTCCTGTCGCACCGCGACCAATCCCAGCGGTTCCAGCATGACCTTCAGGGCCGATTGCAACGTCACGCCGCTCACTTCGACACTGACGGGAGCCTGGCGATTGATGCCGGCAGTCTTGAGCGCGAGATCGTCAAGCACGACCTTTAAGCCTTGAGACTTGGCCAAAAACTGCAAGGCATCGACGAGCGGCGTGTCGGCGAAGGCGAGTTCCGTCCGCTTCGCCAGCGCTTTGGTGAGGTGATCGACGGCCTTGGCCTGAACCGCTGGTGCCGCCTTGGTCTCAATGACCGGCTCATTTCCTGCGGCAACGCTCGAACACATCACGGCTACGGAGAACAGGGCCGACGCCGAGTAACGCGGGAATCGCAACATGAGAGCCATCCTTTCCTACGAAGAACACGCAGCGCGGTGACGGGACGCGCGAGACAGGTGATCGAGGATCGTGCTTGGTCAGTGGTCCCTGCTGGGTTCTGACAGCGCCTGCGCCGCGCGAAGGTTGGTGAGGAGTTCGACGATGTCGTCCTGGACGGCGGATTTGTGCCGGACGACGATCGCCTTCGACTTCAGCACAACCGACATCGTTCCTGGTTTGCCCTCGGTGTTCCACGAGCCGTCGGTCGCGGTGCGGATGGCCTCTTGCAACGACTCGAGGTCTTCAGGCGTGTCGGCGAGATCGCTAACGGGATAGATGCGGGTCAACACCCGTTCCTGGGCGCGAGTAATCGTCGTCACTTTCATCACTTCGTCTTCGATGACGTACGTGAGTCCCTGAGCGCCCAACAGCAGCCGCAACGCGCTGCGGAGTGTGATGCCGGACAGTTCGAGGTTGATCGGCGTGCTGGGATCGACCCCTTCGTCCCGCAGGGCGGCTTCATCGATGTAGATCGAAATCTGGTGATAGTCCTTCAGGAAGTCGATCGCGTCGGTGAGCGCCGTGTCGGCGAAGGCCAGCTCCGTCCGCTCGGAAAGCTTGGCGGCGATCAACGCCTCGACAACGTTCGGCTCTGGCAGAAACACCGGCCGCGCTGCCGGAGTCGCGCGAGGGCCTTGCGCCTCGATTTGCCTGGCCTCAGCAACGCTTGTAATCTTCACGCCGCCATCGATGGAAATCGCGGCCAAGCCCAACGGTTCGAGAATCTGCTTGAGAGCCGACCGCACGCTCACTCCCCGAATTACCACGGTGATCGGGCTCTTCAGCTCAGCCCCACCGCGATTGAGGACTCCATCGTCGATCACCAGGTTGAGATCGTGCCTGACGTGGATTGACTCCAGAACATCGACCAACGACGTGCGCTCAAAGGCGAGGTCCGTCTGCTCGGAAAGCTGTCGCTCCACATTTTCACTTGCCCAGCCATTGAGATGGATCAGTCCAATCAGCGCGAAGAGGGGCAGTCCGAATCGCAACATGGGAGCCATCCTTTCCTGCGAAGAACACGCAGCACGGTGACGGGACGCCGTCGAGCGTAGGCCGCGCGGCGGCGGTCGTCAAGATCGTGCTGAGAACGGAGACGCCGCTGTGGCCACGCGCAAGGCATCACAGCCCGGAGCGCAAGCGACGGAGGAGCCTGTGCGAGGAGGAGGACCAGGACGCCGTCGCTTGCGCTCCGGGCTGTGATATGATGTCGCTCAAACATCGCCATCACTCCGCGAGCCTGCCCCATGCGTCATCTGCCGTTCACTTCCGACGAGGTCGCCCGGTTTCAGGCCGACGGGTTCGTCATCGTGCCGAATCTGTTGGACGCCGAGGAAATCGAACTGCTGCGGAACATCGCCAAAGCCGATCACGAGCTGACGCGCGACGCCGGCAGTCGGGCGGATGGCGAAGGGGGGGCGGTGAAGCTCGTCGTGCGGAACGAGTTGCCCGACGACACCGTGTACGGGGCCATCGTCCGCAGCGCCCGGGTGGTGTGGGCGATGGAGCAACTGCTGGGCGACGAGGTGTACCATTATCATCACAAGATGATCTTGAAGGAGGCCCGCATCGGCGGCGCGTGGGCCTGGCATCAGGATTACGGCTACTGGTACAGCAATGGCTGCCTGTGGCCCGACATGGGAAGCTGCATGATCGCCGTCGACGCCGCCACGCGGGCCAACGGCTGCCTGCAGGTGGTCCGCGGCTCGCACCGCCTGGGCCGCATCGAACACGGCAAGGTCGGCGATCAGACGGGCGCCGATCCGGAACGGATCGCGGAGATCGTGCAGCGGCTGGAGACCGTCCACGTCGAAATAGCCCCCGGCTCGGCGGTCTTCTTCCACGGCAACACGCTGCACCGTTCGGACCAGAACAAAAGCGATCATCCCCGGTGGGCGTTCATCGCCTGCTACAACACGCGGCACAACGACCCGTACAAAGAGTCGAAGCATCCGTGCTATTCGCCGCTGGAGGTGTGGGAGGATGAGCGCGTGAAGACGGTCGGGCGAGCGCAGTGGGAGCGGATGTCGTCGGTGACCAGAGCATGACGGTACCGGCTGAGCTGTCGCAGACGCTCAAATCCGCCGCCATCGCGTTAGGCTTCGACCTCGTCGGCATTGCCCCGGCCGTCACGCCATTAGGGTTCACACGGTTGCAGGAGTGGCTACAGCGCGGCTATGCGGGCGAGATGAGCTACCTGCCGCGCCGCGAAGCGGCCTACGAACATCCGCGGCACGTGCTCGACGGCGTCCGCAGCGTCGTCATGGTCGCCGTGAACTACAAATCAGCAGAGCCTCCGAAGGACGATGCTGCTTCAGGCGACCAATCTTCTCCGACGCCCGCCCAGGTCGCCAAGTACGCGCGCGGCCCAACCGACTACCACGACGTGCTGAAGGACCGCCTGCGACAACTGGCCGACGTGCTGCACGAGCGCGTGTCCGGCTGCCGGACGCGGTGCGTGGTCGATACGGCCCCGCTGCTGGAACGGGACTTCGCGCAGCTCGCTGGCCTCGGCTGGTTCGGCAAGAACACGCTGCTGATCCACAAGCGGGCGGGGAGTTTTCTGCTGCTGGGTGCCCTGCTCACCGATGTCGAACTGGAGCCCGATCAGCCGCACGACACCAGCCACTGCGGCACCTGCACGCGGTGCCTCGACGTCTGCCCCACCGATGCCTTCCCGGCGCCGTACGTGCTCGATGCGCGAAAGTGCATCTCGTATCTCACCATCGAATTGAAAGGCGCGATCCCGCGCGAATTGCGGACCGGCATCGGCGACTGGTTGTTCGGTTGCGACCTGTGTCAGGACG
>JAWXBB010000129.1:0-8037 GCA_034439795.1 Planctomycetaceae bacterium
CATCATCTCGCTCAATTCTCTTCCGGGGAGTATCAGGCAGCAGATTGCGACCGCTGCTAAGGAATTCTGTGAGCGGTTCGGAATGGCTCCCAGCGCCTTCGAGGTGTACGTCCGCGAGTTGGCAGCGGAACACATCGCGCAGTGCCGTGACCCCGAATGCGACACCATTGTGTGCCGTGCATCCCGCGGATTGCCACCCTTGACGGACACCGAATTGGAAGCCCGAAACGAGGCGGAGCACAGCACAAACGGCCGCCGTGGTGGGGAGATTGGATGATGCCCAAGATCGGACAGCCTATCCGCAAGCGCGAGCCATTGGCGACCACCCGGCAGCCGTGGGAGGAGTTTCTGGACGACGCGGCCTGGTTGCGATCACACCGCGGGAACCTGTGGAGGATTTGGGATGGGTTGACGCTGACGATTTTCCGGCGCGGCGCAGGCTTCCGTTGGTCGATGGCCAGTTTTGAGGGGCCGACATTTTCCTGTAGGACGTACTTCACCGAAATCGACGCGATGATTGACCTGGGTCACGAACTAGGAGTCGGCAGTGATGACGGGTGCTGAGCGCACAACATGGCTGGTAACTCTGCGGCTGACAATCGCTCAAGCGGAGCGGGCTATCGCCGGCGCTGAACAGATGATGCAGGACGGGCTGGGGCCGCTTGATGTGGAGACGCTGAGGGTGAACCTTTGGCGGCTGCGGTTGGCTGAGAGATTGCTGATGGACAGTGCAACACGAGGGGCAGACGAAGGAGTCGGATTCTCTACCGGTGCAAGTCTCTCGTCCGCCCTAATCGGCAGTTCACCGAAACCGCGGTCGAAACACGCGGCGAACGAACAGCAAACACGCGGGCGAGAGGTTATCTAGACCGATGCCCTAGACCACGAATATCCCTAGAAACATAGGCTATCTCGACAGTCCATCACCGCACCATACGCCCCGAACGGGCGTATTTGACCCCGAAACGCCGCCTCCGGGCGGAGAAACCCCCGATGTCGAAACCCGCTAAGTCCGAACCCCCGAAGCACGAACCGAAGCGGTTCTGCGGCGTCGCCGGTCGATCCGGCCCACCGAAGGGGAACCGCAATAACCTGCGGCACGGCCTGCGTGCCGGGCAATTGCCCGCTGACGCCAAGTTTATCGAGATTCGACTCAATTCCTTTCGTCGCCAGCTTGAGGACGCGGTCATCAAGGTGCGGGGCGAAATTTCGATCCCCGATGCGGCTTCAATCCAGACGGCGATGCGGTGGGAACGCCACGCGGCCCTCGCCCAGCGCTGGTTGACGAAGTCCTACAACGATCTAAAGCCCGCAGACCGGCTTACGTTCAGCCGCGAGATTGCCCGTGCCTCCGCCGAGCGCGACAAGGCACTGGCGATGCTGCGGCTGGACGTGCTGCCGGAACCGCTGGACTTGAAAGGCTATCTCGCTCAGGAATCGCCCACGCCATGAACATCATCCAAGCCATCGAAGACCCGAACCTGTTCCGGCCGTTTCTCACCGGCGATGGCGATGACCTCGCATCGTGGCAGCCGTGGATGGCGGCGCTTCGGGTGCTGTACGGCCTGCCGTTGTGCGAGGGCGATCACGACGTGATCCAGCGATGCACCGGCCGTGATCCCGACAAGCTGCCCGCGGAGGGATTCGCCACGGCCCTGTTCCTCACCGGCAGACGGTCGGGAAAATCGCGGACAGCCGCCGTCATCGGAGCATTTGAGGCGGTCCTCGCGGGGCACGAAAGCAAGCTGGCGAAGGGCGAACGCGGCATCGTCCTCATCACCGCACCCTCCAAGTCTCAGGGCCGAATCGTCCGTGACTACGTCCGCGCGGTGTTCGATGCCCCGATCCTGAACGCGGAGATTGCTCGCGAGACGCCGGAAGGATTTGAGTTGAACAACGGCACGCGCATCGAGATTGCCGCCGGTGACTTCAGGACGATTCGCGGCTTCACGTTGATGTGCGGAGTCGTCGATGAGTGTGCGTTCTTTGGTTACGACACAGATTCCAAGGTCAAGTCAGACAGCGAACTCATCCGGGCGATCAAACCGTCGCTGGCTACCGTCGGCGGTCGTTTGATCGCTATCAGTTCGCCGTATGCTCAAAAAGGTTGGTGCTACAGTCAGTGGAAGAGATACCACGGGAACGACAGCGGCTCCGTGTTGGTCTGGAACTGTCCCAGCCGGACTATGAACGCGACGCTGCCCCAACGAATCGTCGATGAGGCGTTGGCGGAGGACTACGCGGCGGCCAAGGCCGAGTACCTTGGCGAGTTCCGTGACGATGTGGCGACATTCCTGCCGCGTGACCTGATCGAAGCGCTGGTCGTGAAGGACCGCACGGAACTCGCGCCTGTCTCATCGCGCCGGTATGGGGCCTTTGTCGATCTCAGCGGCGGTCGCGTCGATGATGCCGCCCTCGCCATCGCACACCTCAACGAACGGACGGTCGTTCTCGACCTCATCCGGCGCTGGACGCCGCCTTTCAGCCCCGACCGCGTCATCGCTGGCATGGTCGCCCTGCTGCACAGCTACGGCATTGGCCGCGTCGTGGGCGACAACTACAGCGCCGAGTTCGTCAAGTCGGCCTTTGAGTTGCGCGGTATCCGCTATGCGAGAGCGACATCAGACGTGTGGAGCAACAACGCACTGGCCCGAACGGCGAAGCCCAAGAGTCAGTTGTATCTGGAACTGCTGCCGCGGTTGTGTTCCGGCGAAATCGAACTGCTGGACAACGACATGCTGGTCAATCAACTCGCGGGGCTGGAGCGCCGCACTCGCTCAGGAGGCCGCGACGCCATCGACCATGCTCCGGGTCAGCACGACGACTTGGCCAACGTGGTCGCCGGTGTCGCGGATTGCGTCCATCAAAGGCGTGTGATCGTCGGGTCATTTCCTAGCGAACGGGGCCTCAGTCCGATGGAACAGGCGATCCGCGAGACTGACCGCCGCGCTGCAGAGTTCGCCCGTATGCAGGTGGACGATCAGGACGCTGACGAAAAGTACGAAGCGCGCCAGTGGGGGTTGTTCTTCCGCGCGATGGCGCGCTCACAGCAAGGTTGAGGAGACAAACGATGCCGATGGTGATGATCGAGACACTTGAAGAATGGGAAGCCCGGCAGGGCGGGAGCGGCATCTTTGACCGCGGTCGTGTTCTGTTTCCAAGCGGCGCAATGACTGATGAGCGCGGCTACCAGCGATGGGAACCGCCGGCCCAGGACGCCAAGCGCTTGGCGAACCAAAAATGGTATCGACTCGCGCAGCTTGAAGCCGCTGAGCGCGAGTTCAACTCGGCAAAGCAGTCCATGTATTACCGCAGCCATTGGGCCGCCAGGGGTGCGATGGGTGGTCTGACTCCGGCCGATGCCGAGTTGCTGAAGGCATTGAAGAAAGTCGTCACCCACTGCCGCCGCGAACTGGCGAAGGTCGAAAAGCTGATCGCGAACACGCCGGAAGAGAAGCAACGCCGCTTGTACGAAGAGATGGAAGCGGAACGTCAGCAGCGTCAATCGTTGATGCTGGCGGAAGTGTCCGCGATTGAAGTCTGAACCTCACTCTCGTCTGAACCTCACTCTCGACAGAAAGACCAGACCATGAACCAAACTGGTTTCTTCGTGGCTAACGTCGCGATGACGCACGCTCCGCACCCAGCGTGCTGTAGCGACCCCCGCGTCCTATGCCCGAAGTGCGCATCAGCCGCACTGTCGCGCGCATCGCACGGCAACGGCTTGACGCTCGCGACGCGGCAGTTCGCTGAAGAAGACGGCTTGCCGCTGCCGGTTGTGAACTGGACCGAAGAGGCTGCGGCACAACGGCAGCAGTCGCACATCGGCCAAGAGCCAGACCCGATGACGCACCACGCGGCCGTTCCCGAAGTCGAGGGCCTGCCGTTGCCGACCTACAACTGGGCTGAGATGGCTGCCGAAAACAACCGGCAGCGCGTTTGATCGACCGGCGGCGTTCCCGTGGCTCGTGGCTGCGGGAACCGACACCGTCCGCCGGTTGTTGAACATCGCGGAGGGCACATCCCTTTCCGTGTCCTCCGCGAGTTGGAGGGGCGTCGATCCAGTAGGAAGGCGGCGTGCGGTGCAAACCCCGGCGGTCGGAACAGGCTCCCCCTTCCTGTCCGACCGCCGTCCTCCTTTTGATCTTTCGTCCGGGGAGTTGCTGCCTTGAAGCGCCGCAGCCACCGTGTTGTTCTGATCTGCCCGGTTTGCGGTGAGCCGGTGCTGCGGGACGGCCGTCGGTTCTGTAGTCGGACGTGTGCCGTCCAGAGTGAAGAGCGGCGTTACCGCGGCGAGGTCGTCTACTGCGAGCCTCCGCCGACTCCGCAGGAAATCGCGGAGCGGGCCGCAGAGATTCGCGCGGAGTGGACCGACGAAGTCCGAATCGACCGGATGCGCCCGGACCACCGGCCGCTGCCGTGGGTAGTGCCGTCCGTCACTTCGGCTCAGTAGACTTGAGCCATTTCTTTGGGATATTTGCGGCGAATAACGGCCAAGCGCCGTTTCGATAGCGCCATCGCCGGACATCTCGCCCGCCCTCATCGTGCTGGTGAGCTATCACATCGCCACCAAAACGCCTAAGCCGATCCAAGTCGCGCATGATGGTCCTGTAATCGACTCCCCACTTCTGTGCGAACTTGGTCACATTCACCCCGTCACTGTTCCCCTCCTTGAGTTGCCTGTCGAGCGCGATCAACCGCCTGAGAATCTTGTCTGCCGACTGCCGCATCAGTGCTTCTCCCTAGACGTGATATGTCCACCCCTCAGTCGGGGCAATCACTAGACATATCGTGTCCACCCCGGCGCATCCACTCCGCCACTGAAATCTGAGGCTCGACCAGCCGGCGCATTTTGCGCGGTAATCTGGAGTTCGCTGGGCGTGAATGTCGCGCTCGATTCCGACGCTTGCTAACGGAGGTCAAACTGTGGACATCGAAAAACTGGGAGAGATCAGCGACGCCGTGATCCGCGAGCTTCACCGATGGGACGCTGAACACTCGTGCATAAAAGGGGCGGCTCTGCTGACTCAAGTGATGCATCGCATGGGACATTCCGCCGCCTACCTGCTGACTGTCGGAGTCACCATTGCGAATCCGGCTCACAAGCAGTGGGTCGATGAGCATGGCAACCCCCACGATGACCTGAGTTGGAAGGGATACATGGAAGCGGGCGGGTTCATCACGCAAATCGGCAAAGGGGCGGGAAGCACGGAACAGCTTCCACCGGATCAATGGGAGGGGCATCTAGCGGTTGCATTGCCGGATGCGATCCAAGATCGTCCGATCTTGCTCGACCCTACGATCATCCAAGCCAACAAACTGGGGAAGGGGATCAACTTGCCTCCGCTCCTTTGGATGGTCAGCGATGAGTTTTTGGCTGGCCACTGTCCGATCGCTAGGTTCGTCAACGGGTGCTATGTCCGATACGAGGCATACCCCGACGACCACAGCTACAACGACCACGGCGACGTAATGGCAATCATCGGCTTGGACGAAGCGGTCTCCCATGTCGTCGGGAGGCTGCGACGGTAAATCAGTGCTCCGCGCCGAATGTCGATTGATGCCGCGGTACAAGGTGTGCGGCGGTCTGACCACTTCTGACTGGGAGAGAGCGATGGTACTTCGTCAGGAAGGATTTCTGGTTCTGCAAGGCGGTACAGAAATGCGAGACGACAGCTTCTATCTGGAGAGGGGCGACGCGGAGGCAGCGGCGAAGAATCTGGTTCCAGACCACTACCCCTCAATGGGAGGCTCGCCTGCTTACGTCATTGCGGCAACTAAATTCCTGACCGAGGAGATGCAGGCAAACCGGCGATAGCAATCGCGAGGCACGTTGTCTGATGCCAAGTTGCGAAGCGATACGGTCTGTTTGGCTGTGGGAGTTATGTTTCGCTGAGGTCTGATCTGGTCGTTTCGACTCGTTCGACGAAGAGAGCAGGTCTGACAGCGTGTCCCAGAGTGTCGTCGCGGAACCCCGGCTTCTTCGGGAGCCGGGGTTTCTTCGTTCAAGATCACGTCCACCCGCGTTGCTGAAATCAGGGCGGGGCAAGTTTGATGTGGGGGCTTCTGGTTGCTCTGGCCGGAGGACTGAACCGTCGAGTGTACCGACCGGTCCATTCTTCCGGCCAACGTCGATGCTTTCGCCCGCACGACTGAAATCGGCGCGTTGTTGTCTCCGGCTGGTCTGCGGGTTAGCGGCGCTTAACCTTTGGCTTCGGCGCGGGATCGTCTGATTCCTTGACGGCTCGTTGCACATTGGCAGGAGGATCGTCCCAACTCGTTGTCGGTGAAAAGGCGACCTTTTGGACGCTGCTGTTATGCGGACGAAGCAAGTCCCGCCATTTGTCGCTCCATGTGATTCGGGCTTCGTCTCCAATCAGTTCGCATTTTCCAGTGGCGGTCGGCGCATGTGATTTCTGCGCTTGCAGCGATTTGGTGATGGTGAGGTAAAAAGCGGTCGCCCCCTTTTCGTCGATGATTCGCCAGCGGCCAATGAACCTATCGCGACGGCGCTGGATCTCGTCCTTGACCCACTGCTGATCTTCCTTGGTTAGCGCTGCCATCTTGAAGGCGGTCGATTGATTCGTATCGCGACGAAGGATATTGACGCCATCGCCGTTGAATTGGATGAACTTGCCTGCGAACGCTTCTTCTTCGCCGATCTTCCACTGCCGCCATTTGGCGTCTTCGGCAATTCTTTGGGCCTCTTCGCGTTTTAGATTTTCTTCCTCACGTTTCCGATCCGCTAGTTTCCTTTCTTCCTCACGTTTCCGATCCGCTAGTTTCCTTTCTTCCTCACGTTTCCGATCCGCTAGTTTCCTTTCTTCCTCACGTTTTTGATCCGCGAGCATCTTCTCCTTTTCTCGCCACTGCTTGTCTTCGGCCTCGCGCTTGGCACTCTCGGCAGGGCTCAGACCCTCGGCTGTGAACACCGTCTTTGACCCGCCAATTGCCGTGACATAGGTGACGGTCCCTGTGACCTTTAAGTAACCAGAGCCAATTACGGCCTTCCAATCGGCACCCTTCCAGACTTTGTCATCTGTGATGCCCGCAGTCGGGCATCTGAGCATGATCCAAGTGTCGTAATCGCCATCAGCGGTGCGAGAGTCCTCGATGCCGACGAGCATCCGATTGCCGTCAATGACCTGCATGACTTTCGCATTCATCGAATCCGGCCGACCTTCAGCGCCGACCTTCAAGCCTGCCACGTTGAGTTCGCGAGATTGGGCGAACAGTCCGCAGTTCGTGGATGACACTACTGCGAGAACCAAAGCTGAAAGGTAGGTGGCTTTCATTCTTTGTCCTTCAAGGCCGAGATGTTGGGAGGGCTTGGAATCTACTCCTCCGTCTCCCTTCCCGCCAGCCTCTACGCTTGCCGCCCCCGGATACGATTCGTTGCCGTAGGCGCGTCGGGTAGCGGACGGCCTTTTCCCCGACGGCCTGCCCCGGACGCCGTAGGCGTGATCCTCGCACGTTTACGGTGGGGTTCCGGGCGATAGCCGACGGCTCCGGCGATGGATCGACCGCAAACGAAAAGGCCGGGCGTATTTACGCCCGCAAGGCGCTCCAAAACGACGTAATACGCCCTATTCGGAGAACGTGGCGACGACACGAAAACACCTATTTTCTTAGGGTTTTCGTTATGTTTCTGGAGAGCGGAGAAGCGGTCTTTTTACTTCCGTAGACCGATGCTCTATCCAGTTGAGCTAGGGGTGCGAGAGGACGGTTGATCTGCAGCACGTGAGAACTGAACGCGCGGGACTGTGTCCTCCTGGGCGACAACGTCCGCGCGTGGAACCCTTGGGCATCTTGGCAGAACCGCTGTGGGGACGCAAGCGAACGGGGCGACGGCATCACGGCACTTCCCAAGTGCCCGTTGACCAGGGTGGTCGGATCGGGAGGAGTTTTCCGGAGACTGGATTTCTCTCACGGAGGTCGGGCTGGTGTTCACCGCCCCGCGGCGGGACTGGCGCGACGACCTGGCGCAAGTTCCTGATCCGCGTGGGCTTCAGGGGCGTCGCCCGGTGTTGACGGCCA
>JAWXBB010000130.1:0-3034 GCA_034439795.1 Planctomycetaceae bacterium
GCCCCCAAGATCCGCCGCACGCAATTGCTGATCGACGGCAAGTGGGTCGATTCCAAAAGCGGCAAGACGTTCGCGACGTACAACCCGGCCACGGAGAAGAAGATCGCCGACGTCGCCGAGGCCGAGGTGGCCGACGTCGATCTCGCGGTGAAAGCCGCCCGCAAGGCGCTGGAGTCCGGGCCGTGGGCGAAGATGGACGCCCGCGACCGGGGCCGGCTGCTGAACCGGCTGGCCGATCTGGTCGAGCAGAATCTGGAAGAACTGGCCGCGCTGGAGTCGCTCGACAACGGCAAGCCGATCCGCGACGCCCGGGCCGCCGATCTGCCGCTGGCCGTGGACTGCCTGCGGTACTACGCCGGCTGGGCGGACAAGATCCACGGCGAGACGATTCCCGTCCGGGGCAACTATTTCACCTACACCCGTCGCGAGCCGGTCGGCGTCGTCGGACAGATCATTCCGTGGAACTTCCCACTGTTGATGGTGGCATGGAAGTGGGGTCCGGCCCTCGCGACCGGCTGCACGATTGTCATGAAGCCCGCGGAACAGACGCCGCTGTCGTGCCTGCGGATCGCCGAACTGGCGACGGAGGCGGGGTTCCCGAAGGGGGTCATCAACATCCTGCCCGGTTTCGGCGCGACCGGCGCGGCGATCGTGAAGCATCCCGGCGTCGACAAGATCGCCTTCACCGGTTCGACGGAGACGGCGCAGTTCATCATGCGCGACGCCGCGCAGACGTTGAAGCGGCTGACGTTCGAGCTGGGGGGCAAGAGCCCCAACGTCGTGTTCGCCGACGCGAACATTGAGGCCGCGATCGCCGGGGCCGAGTTCGGCCTGTTCTTCAACCAGGGCCAGTGCTGCTGCGCCGGCAGCCGGGTGTACGTCGAGGAATCGATCCACGACGACTTCGTGAACAAAGTTGTGAAGAGCGCCAAGACGCGAAGGCTCGGCAGCCCGCTCGATCCGGAAACCACGCAGGGTCCGCAGGTCGATCAACAGCAGTTCGACAAGATCCTGGGATACATCGACGCCGGCCGGAAGGGGGGGGCCGAGTGCGTCACCGGCGGAAAGCGGTTCGGCAAGCAGGGGTACTACATCGAGCCGACCGTGTTCACCGGCGTCACCGATTCGATGAAGATCGCGCGGGAAGAAATTTTCGGGCCGGTGATGTGCGTGCTGCCATTCAAGACTGTGGATGAGGTCATCCAGCGGGCCAACGACACGAACTACGGCCTCGCCGCCGCCGTGTGGACCCGCGACGTCGGCAAGGCCCACCGGATTGCCAACAGCGTGCGGGCCGGGACGGTGTGGATCAACTGCTACGACGTGTTCGACGCCGCGGCCCCGTTCGGCGGGTTCAAGCAAAGCGGCATCGGCCGCGAGCTCGGCGAAGCGGCGCTGGCGAATTACACGGAACTCAAAACGGTGACGATGAGTCTGGATTGAAGGTTCGGTTCGGAAATCGGAAGAAAGAAAAGACCGCGAAACCGCAAGCGTTTGTTGAACGACGCTTGCGGTTTCGCGGGTCTTCCCTTGATCGGAAGATTGGGGGAACGAATAAGGAATCACACCATGCCCCGCGTTTCCCGTCGTCAAGCGCTCGCGACCACCGGCTTGGCGCTCGCCGCGTCCGCTGTGTCGTGGCCCGTCACCGCCCAGACCGTCGCGCCGGTGAAGTCCCCCAACGCCCGCATGCGGATCGGGGCGATCGGCATGCGGTATCAGGGGACGGTCATCACTCGCGAGGCGACCGCGTTCGGCGATGTCGTCGCCATCTGCGACGTGGATCGCCACGTCCGCGACCAGGCCCGGGCCAGCTTCGGCAGCACGGCGACGCTGTTCGAGGACTACCGCGACCTGATCGCCCGCAACGACATTGACGTGGTCATGATCGGCGCGCCCGATCATTGGCACGTCAAGATGGCGGTCGATGCCTGCCGGGCCGGCAAGGACGTCTACGTCGAAAAGCCCGTGACGCTGACCATCGCCGAAGGGAAACTGCTGCAGAAGGTCGTCGCGGAAACCGGCCGCGTGGTCCAGGTGGGGACGTGGCAGCGGAGCGACCAACGGTTTCGGCTCGCGGCCGAAATGATTCGTGCGGGGCGATTGGGGACGCTGCAAAAGGTGACGGTCGTCCTCGGCAAGAACCCGACGGGCGGGCCGTTCGAGACGGACGCCCCGCCGAAGAATCTGAATTGGGACCGCTGGCTAGGGCAGTCGCCGCTGGTGCCCTACACGCCGGAGCGTTGTCATTACACGTTCCGGTTCTGGTACGACTACGCCGGCGGCGAGATGACCGACACCGGGGCGCATCACGTGGACATCGCGCAGTGGGCGATCCGCAAGCAGTTCACCGGGCCGGTGGAGATCATTCCCACGGTGAAGCTGCCGCAGGTCGCGAACGGGTACAGCGTGCCGGTCGACTTCCAGGTCACGTTCCGCTACGCCGACGGGCTGGAGATGGACGTTCTCGACAACGGCCGCAACGGCATTCTGTTCGAGGGGGCCGCCGGCCGGCTGTTCGTGAACCGCGGCTCGATCACCGGCAAGCCGGTGGACGATCTCGCCCAGAATCCACTGCCGCGCGAGGCTTACGGAATCTATGACGCCGACAATCTCGCACGGCCGGAACTGTCAGGGAAGATCGACGCCATCAAAGGGCACATGGGGAACTTCTACGACTGTATCGCCGCGCGGAAGACGCCGATTGCGGACGTCGTCAGCCAGCATCGTTCGGCGGCGACGTGTCACCTGGGGAACATCGCCTGCCGGCTGGGCCGCCCGCTCAAGTGGGACCCCGACCGGGAGATCTTCCCCGGCGATGACGCGGCGAATGCGATGCTGCGCCGCGAACAACGGTCGGGGTACGAGGTGGTGTGATGGATTCTGGTCCCCTCGCCCCCGTTTCGGGGGAGAGGGTTAAGGGTGAGGGGGCGTGCGCTTCGCAGGGCGATGTCCGCCAGGAACACCAACCCGAAGCGTGAGCGAGGGCGAGCGCTCGCCCTCGCTCACGCTTCGGGTTGGTGTTCCTGGCGGA
>JAWXBB010000131.1:0-9718 GCA_034439795.1 Planctomycetaceae bacterium
GACTTCACGTCCTCGGCCGCAAACGCCAGCACGCGGGCGGTGGCGGAACCGGGCTGCGCTCCCACCAGTCGTAGCCGGGCCTGATGGGTCTGCCCCGCGGCCAGTTCGCCGACCGTGTATTCCAGTCGCGATCCGTGCCGGTGCGCCAGATTCTCCGGCAGCGTGACCCAGATGCGGACCTCGTGCAGCACGCTGTCCCCCGTGTTGCGCACGGCGACGGACAGCTCGGTCGTGGACCGCACGGCGACATGAGCGGAGTTCGAGACCGTGCAGGTCAGCCCCGGCTGTGTCACCGGCGGCTTGGCGCGCGTCTTGGGCGGACGACGAACGGGGAGCGGCTCCGGCGTCGGTTCGGGTTCCGCAGCCGGTTCAACGCGCGGCCGCCGTGACGGCAACGGCGGCGGTTCAGAGGGCGGTGTTGGTTCAGGGGTCGCGGCGGGTTCGGTTTCCCTCTCGACTTGCACGAGGGCGGCGACGACGGCCTCGCCGACGATTTCCGCCCCCACCGAACGGCGTGCCGTGGTCTGCGGGAACCAGCCCAGCGACAGCGTCCGATCGCGTCCGCGGCGCAGGCTCCGCAACTCGCGCGACAATACGCCATCGGTCAACGACGCGGGAGGCTCGGCCGAGGTGATCAGTTCGAGCGGCTGCGTTTGTTCGCGCAGCTCCAGCCGCCGGATGGTGTCTTCGCCGGCGTTGCGGATCACGATGTACGACCGTCCCGGATGGTTCAGCGTCGCGGCTTCCGGAGCGTGCAGCTCGACCTGCAACGCCACCTCCGCGCGCGACGGGATCGCGGTGAAATCCATAGCGGCGAGGTCTTCGGGAACAGGCGAAGTGGCTTTCGTTTCCCCGGCGTAGGCTTCAGGAATCTGGATCGAGCCGTACCGTTCGCGGAACCACGACCACCCGTCCCGATCCGCCGCACCGAGCACGGCCAGCCGCGTGCGACTGTCGAGATCGGCCACGGCAGAGCGCGCGGAGACTTCCGTCGGCTCGACGCTCGCCAAGCGCCGCTCCGGCCGCTGATGCAACCAATCGACGACGATGTCCACCTCGGGACGGCCGGAATCGAAATCGGGCATGGTCGGGCGCGGCCGTTCGGCGACCGCCTCGCGTCGCGGCGGCAGCTCCGGCAAATCTCCCCAGGCGGGGAAATCCTCTTCGATCACGGGCTTGGCCTGCCGTTCCGGCAACGGGCGCGTGGTCCGTCGCACCGGTTCGTCGGCGAGCATCACGCCGCGGAAATCGAACTCCGCAGGATACGGCGGCGGCTTGAGCGGCACGGTCTCCAGACACAGTCGGGAGTCGATTTCCTCCGTCTGATGCACCGGGAGATTGGCCGGTTCGACGACGCGCTGGGCGAGACCGACGGCCGATCGCGCCGCGAGCGCATCCTTCGTGAGACTGAAGAACAGCAGGATCGTGAGTCCGACGCCGATGGTGCCGACGACCGCGACGAACAGCCACGCGGGCGAGTCGTCGAGGGAGTCGATCAGCGACCGCCACAGGCGATGAACGCGGTCTTCCCACTGGTCGAGCGTGCGCAATGTGCCGACGATGGCCCGCCGGGCCGAGAACGGCAATTCGCGCCAGACGACATTCCGGAGACGCTGTCTCACCGCGGCGCTTCCCTGTGCCGGGCATGGGATCGGTCAACGACGATCCGCGCGGCGCGGAGGGAACTCCGTCGGCCGAGGGATCTGCACGCTTCATCGTGTACCAGAAACCCCCGCGGCGGAAAAGAGCGGTTTTCGCGAGGGTCGGGCAAGGTCGGTGCGCTGCGAGACTCCGTTGGTCGAAGAGTTACGTTTCGACGTTGGGTGGTTTGATGCTCGGTCCCCTCGCCCCCGTCTTCGGGGGAGAGGGTTAGGGTGAGGGGGCGAGCGCTTCGCAGGCCGATGAGTGACCCGGACGCTCCGAGCGTCCGGGTCACTGGGCCGGAATGAGCGCTCGTCCTCGTTCACGCTTCAGGTGGTAGGAGGCACGGCAAGAAGCGCTCACCCCCTCCCTCTCCCCCGAAGACGGGGGCGAGGGGGCCGGAAGGGAAAGCCGCCCAGAATCGACACGCGCACCCGACGATCAGACCAGCGCGACCGCGGATTGCGGCAGGTGCAGGTCTGAGTATCGCTCCAGCGCCGCCATCGTCTGCTCGGGGGACATCAAGCCGAGACGAATGATGGACGCGGCGAGGCGTTTGGGATTCTCGTATTGCAGCGCCAGCAGTTGCGCCAGCAGCGACTGCGTGAGCACGCCTTGCCGCACTGCGACCACGCCGAAGCGGTCGCCGCTGTCCTCCTGTTCGCCGATGATGGCCTGGACCTGCTCGGTGGAGAGATAGCCCGCGTCCAGACCGAGTTCGCCGAGCCGCGTGGTTTGGGGCGGACAGTGCACCAACGCCCGGGAGACCGAGGCGATGTCGAGGAGTTTCTCGTTCACCAGCCAGCGGCTGAAGCGTTGGGCCGTGACCAGTTGCTGCAACGTGTGATCGGCTTCGGACACCAGCGAACGGAACGCCGTCTGATTCCGGCCCGACCGCTTGGCCTCGTACAGGCATTCATCGGCAGCGGCGAGCAGCTTGGCCCCGACGTCGCGTTCCTTGCGTCCGGGCAGCGCAATCGCGCAACCGACACTGCACGTCGCCGGGATCGACTGTTCGCCGTAGCGAAACGGCGCGCCGGCGATGGCGGCCCGCACCCGTTCCGCCAGCTTCTGCAAGCCCTTCTCGGCGGGCTGATGCACGAGCACCACGAACTCCTCGCCGCCGAATCGGGCCAGGATGTCGGATTCGCGGAGCGTCTCCTGCAGGGTCAGCGCGATGTGCCGCAGCACCTGGTCGCCCATGGCGTGGCCAAGGGTGTCGTTGACGACTTTGAAGTGATCGATGTCGACGAACAGGACGGCGATGGGCGCCGCCTCGCGCTGGCAGCGGAAGGCTTCCCGGCTCAGCGATTCGTCGAAGAACGCGCGGTTGTAAACGCCGGTGAGCGGATCGTGCAGGGCCCGCTTTTGCAGTTCGTGATTGCGGGTCTCCAGTTGCTGGTTCTCCTGCTCCACCATCTGCTGCCGGACGGTGGCCTGCGTGCTGGCGACGTGCTCCTTGAGCGCCAGTTGAGCGAGCTGCTCGTTGGCCTGCAGGATCAGCTCCGCCGAACTTCCCAGTGTGGACAGGTCGACGTCGAACAAAGGGCTGGCCTCTCGGGCGCGGGTTTCGCACTGGGTGAGGAACTCGTCGAGCTCTTCACCGTACAGTTGCAGCGCGTGCTTGGCGAGCGACTGCAGCCGCGCGAGCGCCGCCCCCTTCGCCGCGGCGCAGAAGTAATCGCCCACGGAGGCGGCGACGGCCGCCGCCAGCGTCAACCGCCGCTCCGGTTGCACGAGCAGTTGCTCGACGGGCGCGTGGTGTTGGCGGACGGCGTCGATCATCGCGTCCGGCAGCTTCCAGTGCTCCATCAGCTTCGACCCGATTTCGACGTGGGTGAAGCCGAGTTGTTGAGCCTCGCGCTCGTGGAGCGCCAGGCCGTCGGCGGTGGCCGATTCGAGCACGGGCGCGTACTCGGGGCCGATCGCCTTGAGGATCGCGAGCTGGCCGAGATCGAGCAGCAGCCCGCAGAGGAAATAGTCCCCGGACTCGTGCGGCGCCGTCCGCTTGGCGAGGATTTCCGCGGCGACCGCGTGAATCAGCGATTGTCGCCAGTAGGCCTGATAGTGATCGCGCAGCGGGCCGCGGCTGAACGTCGCGTCGGTCAGCGAAAAGCTCAGTGCCATCGAGGTCGCCACCGTGGTGCCGATCAGGGGCACGGCGCGGTCCACCGATTTGACTTCGCAGCGGACGCCGAACAGCGACGAGTTGGCCGCCTTGATGAGTTTGGCTGAAATCGCCGGGTCGGCTTTGACCGCGGCGATGACGTCGCGGATTTCCGAATCGGGATTCTTCGTCAGTTCCAACAGCCGAATGGCCACCGACGGAAGCGTCGGCAGACGGTTGGAGGTCCAGATGCGTTGGGGATCAATCACGGCGGCTGTCCCGACAGGGAAATGAGAGCGAGCGACGGCGATGTGTTCCATCCGACAGGAATGTTTGCGGAAAGGCGAAGGGGAAGGCGATTCGATGGGAGCGCCCGACCGATCAGGCCCGGACCGCCATCCACTTCTCCAGCTTTTCCTTGAGGCCGTCTTGAGTGAACGGTTTCACGAGGTAGTCCGACACGCCGTGCTGAATCGCCAGGACGACGCGGGAGCGTTCGGCCTCGGTGGTGATCATCACGACGGGAATGTCCTTGTTGCGGCTGCGGATCTCCTGCAGCAGTTTCAGGCCGTCCATGTTGGGCATGTTCCAGTCGGTCAGCACGATATCAAAGCCGCCGGCCTCGAAGGCCTGCAGGGCCCGGACGCCGTCCTCGGCTTCGACGACATCCTCGATGCCCAGCTTGTTGAGGCACCGCTTCTGGATGGTGCGCATGGTTCCAGAATCGTCCACCAGCAGAATCTTCATCCGCGATGATCCTTCAGCCATTGTGATGGCGTCACCATGAGATTGCGCGCGGGGCCGATCCCTCCGGAGCGCGTCCTTACAACACGTGGAACGCCACGTCGATCGTGAACGGCCCGATGTCGGAATCGAACGCGATCTCAAAGGGACAAATGCTCTTGGGATGATGCATCAGGCAACCCTCGCCGGTCACCACGCTCGGCAAACTGATCGACAGTTCGTACTTGGCCAGCTTGGCTTTCGCCGCCCCTGCAATCATGTTGGTCAACTCGCCAATGGCGTCGCAGACCTCGTCGGTCACCTCCTCCGTCACCGTCCCCAGCATCCGTTCCAGGACGGAGCAGGCGACTTCCTTGGGCAGCCCGACGATGATCGTGCCGGCGGCCCGGCCCGAGATGCCGATCACGCAGCTCACTTCCGGTTGCGGTTCCGGGAACTGCTTGAGCCTTAGCCCGGTTCGTTTGGCCGTGCAGCCCAACATTATCTCAAAGACGCTTTGCGTGGCGGCGATGACCGGATTGACGTAATCGGCGGTCGTCGCGGCCGTCATCGACAGGGGGGCGGCGGCGGTCATCGTGGCGGTCATACGGGCGGCTTTCCCTGGGGCACGGGGAGAAAAATCGAACGGGGCGTGCCGTTACGACTGCCCAAACCATAGGTCACAGTCGGTTTGTTTGCGGAGATTTGGCGACGTTCGCGTCGGTTTTCTGCAACGACGGAGGCCTTTCACGCTCCGGCACCCTCCGGTCGTGTCGGTTCTCCTGAGTTTGCTTTTCCTGCGACAATGGAGATTTCTGGTGCCAATGACCGCGAATGCGGTACGATGGATCGGCTGTCGGTGATGAGTTCCGAATAATCCGAAGGCAACACTTTTGCGGGAATGAACGGTTGGCGCGGGACGCTCTCGGGATGGAGCCGGACCAGCCGCTGGATTAAGTGGAGCGCCGATTGAACCGGTCGTGACGGCTTTGATACACAATCCGCTTTCGTCACATTAAGATCGGGTGGCGTGCGCAGGTGAGAGGGGAACGATCCGGGATTGGACGAAGGGCCGGCATTCATGGACAAGAAACCGATCACCTGCGTCTTTGTCGACGACCACGAAATGGTCCTGGAGGCGCTGGTCGCCCAGTTTCAGCGCAGTCCGCGCATCCGCGTCGTCGGAACGGCCGGTTCGGTCGACGAAATGCTGCCGCTGCTCGGCCGGACAGCGCCCGATGTCCTGGTGGTCGACGTCAATCTGCCGGGCCGCGACATCTTCGACGTCGCCGCTGACCTCAAGCGTCGCTGGCCCGAGACGCGCATCCTGATTCTCACGGGATTCCTCGCCGACATCTTTATCGAGCAGGCGCTCAAGCAGGGCATCGCCGGTTACCTGCTGAAGTCCGAGCCGCTGAAGGAGCTCGTCTCGGCCATCGAGCGCGTGGCGGCCGGCGAGCCGGTGTTTTCCAAGGCGGTCGCCGAGCGGCTGACGTTCGATCCGGGCACGAGCCAGTACGTCGTGCGGCACGAAAGCGATCTGTCGGCGCTGACGCTGCGGCAACTGGAGGTGCTGAGGCATCTGGCCTGCGGGCAGAGCGTGAAGGAGATCTCGACGATGATGAAGCTGTCGCAGAAATCCGTCGACAGCCACAAATACCGCATCATGAACAAGCTGGGGATTCACGACCGCGTGCTGCTGGCCCGCTTCGCCATCCGCGAAGGCTTAATGGTGCCGTAAAGGCGTGACGGCTCCGGCCGGAGGATTGGAAAGACCGCGAAACCGCAAGCGCGGGTTCGGACGACGCTTGCGGTTTCGCGGCCTTCAATCCGGTTCGGCGAGCTTCCGCAGATAGGCCGCCAGCGCGGATTGCGCGGCGACCAGCCGTTGCCAGGCCTCCCAAGGGCAGCGCATCTCGCGCTCCGCGCCGGTGCGGTCGTCGTTCTCCGCGGTCTCGGCGACCACGCTGCCGAGGCGATCGTGCAGATACGCGAGGATGTCGGAGACCTGCGCCAGTTGCAGCGGCCGAAGATCGGTGGGGATCGGTGGCGCACCCGCCGGAAAGAGGTTTTCGCGTTCGTTGTGCAGCATCGGCGGCGAGAGGAAATCGACGTCGCCCGTGCCGATGTCCACGCCGCTGTCGAAAACCGCCGTCTGTCCCGTGGCGCGCGGGTCTTCGCTCGCATCGACGTTCCAGCCCGGCGGATCGCCGAACAGCAACACGCAACGGCCGATGGAGACCAGATCGCCGGGCTGCAGCACTTTCATCTGCACCGGATGACCGTTGACCCGGGTGCCGTTCGTGCTCTCCAGATCCGTGAGGATGACCTGCCCGCCGTCGTCCTGCAGCTTGGCGTGAAAGCGGCTCGTGCGGTCGTCGTTGAGCTGGATGTCGTTGTCGTCTTCGCGGCCGATGGTAATGGGGGTCGCGAGGTCCGAAAAGACCCGACCGCGCTCCAGACCCTCCAGGACTCGTATCGTGATGTTGGCCATGCGACGCGGACGCTCCACCGGTTCTCGACGACACCATCGGTCGTCGGGGGCAATTTCCCCCTTCCGATGGTGTACCCCGTGCCGCGCCGCGGCGTCAAGAATCGAACGCGACGTTCTTTCCCTCCCCGGTGGGATTGGCGGCAGATCGTGACGATTCGGCACCCGGCGCTTGCGCTTGGTCCCCTCTCCCCCGTCTTCGGGGGAGAGGGCTAGGCTGAGGGGGCTGGAAGGGAAAGTCACTCCGATTCCAGACAAACGCCGTCACAGCAGTGTGTACCCGCCATCGATGACGATCGCCGCGCCGGTGACGTAGCGGGCGGCGTCGCTGGCGAGATACACCGCCAGCGGGCCGAGATCCTCCGGCCGGCCGAAATCGCCCATCGGAATGTGGCTGCGGAACTGGTCGATGACTTCGGGGTTCTCCCTGGCCCAGCGTTCGTTGGGGGCCGTCATGAACCCGCCAGGACAGATCGCATTCACCGTCACGCCGCATGGAGCCCAATCGACGGCGGCAGCCTTGGTCAACTGGATGACGGCGGCCTTGGCGGTTTCGTAGCTGCGCCCGCCGATGCCGCGGTTGACGACCATCCCGGAAATCGACGCCACGTTGATGACCCGCCCCGGACCGCCGCGGGCGACCATTGCGCCGCCGATCAGCTTCTGGCACAGAAACGTGCTGGTCAGATTGAGGTCGACGATCTCCTGCCACTGGGCCAATGTCTGCTCGGCCAGCGGCACGTTGATCCGCCGGCCGCCCACATTGTTGATCAGGATGTCGATCGGCCCGTGCTGCTCCAAGGCCAGCCCGCAGACGCGCTCGCAGTCCTCCGGCCGGCCGACGTCGGCAACGAGCGCAACGGCCTCGCGACCGAGTTGCCGGATGTCCGCCGCCGTTTTCTCCAAGGATTCGGCGTCGCGACCCGTCAGGATGACGTCGGCCCCGGCGTCGGCGATGGCCAGCGCCATCTCCCGCCCCAGCCCGCGACTCCCCCCCGTGATGAACAGCCGCCGGCCCGTCAGCCGGAATCGATCGAGAACGCTCATGTGTCGCCTCGGTGTCGTGTCGGAAATCTCCCGAGGCAGGGTATACTTCTCCCAAGGCCGCAGGCAAACCTGCGAGGCTGAAAGTCGACGAGTTGCCACGTGCCAGTTGTGGTGTTTCTTGGTCTTTCAGCCGCGGAGCGGCGGCAGACCGTAGCCCCCGGCGTGAGCCGGGGGAAAGGCATGGCACAACATTGCAGCCCCGGAGGGGCGACAGAAGCTCGTCGCGCGACGGCCGTCTGTCGCCCCTCCGGGGCTGGGGGCAGGGGTGATCGACTTCCCCCGGCTTACGCCGGGGGCTACGTTCTTTCGCCCCTATCGGGGCTGAAGAGGCAGACGCACACCCAACGGAGATCAACTTGGCCCGCTTGAACTACGGCACGCTGCTCGGACGCGCGCTAGGCTGCGCTGTCCGCGGTGCGGGACCGGGAAACTGTTCACCGGCGTGCTGACGATGGCCCACCATTGCCCCACCTGTGGGTTCGTGTTCGAACGCGGGCCGGGCTACTTCCTGGGTTCGACGTATCTCAATTACGGGTTCATGTCCATCACGCTGACGGCGATGTACATGGGCCTGCACTTCGGGCTGGGCTACTCGAACGACGTGCTGGCGATTCCGTTGGGCCTGTATTGCGTGATCATGCCCTTGGTGCTGTTCCGCTACGCCCGCGCGTGGTGGCTGGCGATGGATTGCTACCTCGACACGACCGGCATGGAAGAGGGCCGCCCGTCGGAGCCGCCGTGGCAGGAGCCGTCGCCATGAGTGCCGCCGAGATCCCACAACCGTGGCAGCGCCGGCCGAATGCGGGTGCGAAGCTGCCGGACTATGCGCATCCGCCGCTGGTGCGAGTGAAACTGAGAGTTGGTTTCTCACCCCAACCTCTCAACCCCGATTCCGAAGCGAGTTTTCAGGGGAAGCTCGGTCCGGACTGGCAGTTGCAGAAGAGGTCCACTGACGATGTCACCGCGATCGTTTGGACGACGCGATTGGGCGATCAGCAAATCACGCTCTTGGAATACGGCCTCGATTACCGTTGGAACGGTCAGGCGGGCGAGCTGTATCCTCATTACCCGTTGGTCCGCGAGGGGTTCGTGAGCGTCTGGAACGCCTGGTGCGACGCGATCGCGTCCACTCCCGCCGTGGCAAAATGGAGTGTGGAGTATGTAAATCAGATTCCCCAGGGGACGGTCTGGACCTCTCTCGCCGATTGTTCGTTCCTGCGATGGATGACGCCTCTGCCGGTGATCGAAGGCTTGTCGGCACCGGAAGGCATCGGTGCCCGCTGGCGATTTCCGCTCAATCGGTTCGACGCCCGCTTGAATGTCAACTTGGATTCAGACGTTGAAGTGCGCAACAGCCTCAAGTTGTCCCTGCACTGCTATGGCGGCATCCCCCACCCCGACGACACCTTCCTCGCCGGGTTCGACTACGGCCGCGAGGTCATCGTCCGCACGTTCCGACAGCTCATGCAGCCGGCGGCCAACGAGTTCTGGGGGCTGAAGGCGTAGGCATCACGCAAAAGTGTCCCGGACGCTCGAAGCGTCCGGGACACTTTTGCGACGTTCGGGGACGGCAGTTTTCGGTCCCGGCAGGGACCGCAGCCATTAGCCGGGAATGGCACTAGCGCAAGGAAATCGCCCGTCGGCAATGGTCATTTCGGGCATGGGTCGCTCGTTGCCCGGTAAGCTGCCCGGAGACCAAGGTAGCTGAC
>JAWXBB010000132.1:0-18939 GCA_034439795.1 Planctomycetaceae bacterium
AAAGCATCGACCCAATCACTACGATTGGCTGACGCGGCCCCGCGCCGACGTCAAACGCGAGATGGCCAAAGGCCTTACCAAAATCTAAGTGCCATTCGTGGTCGCGACCGACGCAGTCAACAGTCCCAACCAAATCCCCCTCGAACGGGTCGCACCGACGCGAGCAGGCGATATGTCCCGTTGCCTTCCTTCGTCGTCAACCGCTCACAGAAGTCACGGGCATCATCCCAGCTCACTAACGTCGCCGGTCATTTTTTCGTCGATCCAATCATGTCGTTTCCAAGGGATCGTTCCCATCATGTCCGTCACTTCAATTGCGTGACCTCCGTCTTGCCCAAGTAGAGCGTGTCCGCCACATTGACATCCTCGTTCCCCCATCGGAATCTTTCCGGCGGAATCAGAATCAACGGCATCCACATGGAAGTTTTCACGGTCTCCTTGGCTGACAGCCGGGGAGTGACGCAGCCGCTCCCACGAGCCGCGGATGTCCTATAATTGCAATAATTACAACGCCAGGTTGGTCTGTTCCAGATCGGTGGAATCGGGGACACTGTCCGGAGTTCGGAGGATTCGGGAGGAGCAGGCATGGACGCCCGCGTGATTCGGCGGCTGCCCCGCTGCAGTCGCATCGCATTTTCGCTGATGGCACTCCTGACACTCCTTCGTTGGGAATCGGCAACGGGGCAGAGCAACAGCACGCAGTTTGCATCGCCGACGGAGTCGGCTGTTGTGACGGCCACATCCAAGCGGCCGCACTTGGCGGTGCAATTAGGACACTCGCGAAATGTCCTCTCGGTTGCTTACTCTCAAGATGGACGAATGGCCCTGACGGGCAGCGACGACCAGACGGCGCGACTTTGGGACATCGTCACTGCAAAAGAAATCCGCTGCTTCGAGGGACATTCGGCAACTGTCCAGTCCGTCGCGATTTCGGTCGATGGCCGAACTGTGTTGACAGGCAGCTCCGACGCGACGGCACGATTGTGGATCACGGCGACAGGCGCAGAGATTTGCTGTTTCGAGCATCCCGCCTCCGTGACGTCCGCTGTCTTCTCGCCCAACAGCAAGCAGATCCTGACTGGCAGTCAGGACGGAAAGGCTCGCCTGTGGGACGCCGAGACCGGTCATCTGCTCAGAAACTTCGAGGGGCATGCTGGTTCCATCTTGGCCGTGGCATCATCCTCCGACGGACGGAAGATTCTGACGGGAAGCGGCGACAATACGGCTCGCCTTTGGGATGCAGAATCTGCTCGCCTGCTGCTGCAACTGGAAGCTCACTCCGAGCCCGTCGTTTCCGTCGCATTCTCTCCCAATGGAAAGGGGCTACTCACGGGCAGCTTTGACCGGACGGCACGCTGCTGGGACGCTCAGACTGGCCACGAGCTCCAACGCTATCAAGCACCCCGCCGGGTGTTTTCCGCGGTCTACTCTCCCGACGGTCGGCAGGTGATCACGGGCAACCAAGGCTTCCCGCTCAGCCTCGATGCCGATCAGAGCAACACGGTTCGCGTGTGGGATGTGCAGAGCGGTCTCCAATTACGCAGCTTCCGCCCTTACGGCAGCAGCGCCGCATCGGTGGCGGTTTCGTCCGATGGCAAGCAGGTGCTCGTCGGCGCTGAGGGCGATGGAATTTCGCCAGACGACGGCAGGACTCAACTTTGGGACGTCGACACCGGGATCCAACTGCGAATGTTTGAGGGGCAAGGCATTTTGTCCGTCGAGTGTGTTGCCGTTTCGGAGGACGGGCGCATGCTGCTGATCGGTGGCGACGATGGGACCGCACGGCTTTGGGACGCGTCGATCGGCAAAGAAGTGCAGCGCTTTCAACATGGCCGGGGTAGTGTTACGGCCGTAGCCATTGCGGCGGACGGACTAACGGTCCTCACCGGCGGCAACGATTGTACGGCCCGTCTTTGGGACGCAGAGACCGGCAAGGAACTCCAGCGGTTCGCGGGGCACGCCGGGGGCGTTGTTTCGGTGGCCCTTTCGCCCGACAGGCGATCCATCTTGACCGGTAGTACGGATTCGACGGCCAGACTCTGGGACGCGGCGACAGGGAAGGAAGTCCGCCATCTGGTGCAGTACACCGGACGGACGGAATTCGTGACTCCCCTCTACTGTACTGTTGCCTTTTCTCCCGACGGCCGGTTGATCCTCACGGGTCAATGGGACAATACGGCCCGAATTTGGGACGCGGCCAGCGGGCAGGAGCAGCTTTGCTTACATGGCCACGCCGATCGAGTTGTCGCCGTGGCTTTTTCCACCGATGGCAATCAGATCCTGACGGGAAGCCGGGACAAGACCGCACGGCTGTGGGATGCGCAAACCGGAGTGGAGTTGCGGAGCTTTGCCGGGCATGCCGGTGTGGTGAGCTCCGTCGCGTTTTCCCGCGATGGCATCCGAATCCTGACGGGCAGTGCGGACCAGACAGCACGCCTGTGGGATGCGCACAGCGGTGCCGAGCTGCGCAGCTTTCCCGGGCATGCAAATGTCAGACAGTCCGTCGCCTTCGCGGGGGACGGCACGCGGGCCGTGTTGGCTAACCTTGACAAGACTGCCGTGCTTTGGAACACTGAACTGGGCCAGCAGATTTGTACGCTCATTTGCTGCGGCGGAGGGACCGTGGCTGCCACGCCCGAAGGGACTTATCTGGCTTCCAAAGGAGCGCTCAAGAGCGTTGCCTTTGGGATCGGGAATCGCGCCTATTCATTCGATCAATTCGACCTCAAATTCAATCGGCCCGATCTCGTATTGGCCGACATCGGGTTCGCGTCCACCGAGCTCATCAGCGCATATCGCGGCGTTTACCAAAAACGGCTCGCGAAACTCGGCTTCACCGAGGAGCGGCTCGGCGGCGACTTTCACCTCCCCGAAATTTCGATCCGCTCGCAGCATCCGCTGACCACCACCGAAAAAACGCTGTCGCTCAGCATCCAGGCGGACGATTCGCAATGCCCACTGGACCGAGTGAATGTCGACGTCAACGGAGTGCCGGTGTACGGCGTCGATGGAATCTCCCTGCGTCACCAAAACCTCAAGAGATGGCAGCAAGAGATCAAAATTGAGCTGTCGACCGGAAAGAACACGATTCAGGTATCGGCCCTGAACGTCCAGGGCACCGAATCCATCAAGGAGACTCTGGAGATTCGCTGCGACGCCGCGGCGAAACCTCCGGAGCTTTACCTGGTCACGATCGGCATCTCCGCTTACGCCGATCAACGCTATCGGTTGACTTACGCCGAGAAGGACGCCAGCGACCTCGCGAAGCTCTTCGAGAGCCAAGCGGATCGCTTTGGGCAAGCTCACGTCGCACAGTTTCTGGACCGAGAAGCGACGCGAGACAAGATCCTCGCGGTGAAGAAGCTGCTGTTGCAATCGCGAGTGGACGATGAAGTTGTCCTTTTCTTTGCCGGCCATGGACTGCTGGATGAGCAGTTGGATTATTACTATGCGACCGTCGATATCGACTTCGAAAACCCCTCGAAGGTCGGGTTGTCGTACGCAGCTATCGAAAGTTTGCTCGAGGGCATCCCGGCCCGAAAAAAGCTGCTCCTCATGGACACCTGCCATTCCGGCGAAGTGGACAAGGAGGGCATAGGCGTCGCTGCCACCGATTCGCCGCCACCAGGGACGATCAAGGTACGTACCTCTCCCAGCCCGCAGCGGCTGAGCAAAAACCGACTGAATCCGAGCAATTCCCGGCGTCTGCTCGAAGAGTTATTTGCGGACCTCCGGCGCGGGACGGGAGCCGTGGTCATTTCCGCGGCCGGCGGAGCGGAGTTCGCGATTGAGTCGCGCGAGTGGCAAAATGGCGTCTTCACCTATGCCGTCTTGGATGGTCTGAAGACCGCCAAAGCCGATGCCGACGGCGACGGACGGGTTCAAGTTTCGGAATTGCGCGACTACGTGATGAAAACCGTTCCCCGCATGACATATGGCCGGCAAACACCGACGGCCCGAAGAGAGAACCTCACCATCGACTTCCCCGTGTTCTAGACGCCGTGTCGGAAGCAGTGACAACCATCGGATTCAAGAAAGCAATTGACATGCGACACTCGAGATTGCACATGCTGCTTCTGGTGTGGCATTTATTATTGCTTGGCCGTCTCACAATCTCGGCCGATGAACCCTCGGTGGCGACTCCGACTCCACCCGCGCCGATCATGCTGGACATCACGGACCGCGACCCGCCGTCGGCTGAGGAATGGAAGTCCTTGCATCTAGAAATCAACCGCGGCTTGCTCGGCGATGGTGGGCTAGGAGACTTTTCCAGCAAGTACATTCGCGTTAACGGCACGCGTTACTGGACGACGAATGCCACGGAAGGCACGTTAGCTTCTTATGGAAAGAAGATTACCGATAATCCGCAGCACTATGACCGGATGGGTCACATCAAAGGTGTCGAGTACTCGGTCGACGGCAACTCCTGGAAAGGCAAGTACGTCGTCAATTCTGACGCATTGCTCAAGCTCACCGGGAACCGTTTCCGGGAGTATGCAGGCGTGTCCGCTGATGTGGCTTCGGCAGGCGCGAAGCAAATCGAGATTACCTTTCTTGTGGTCGATGTGCCCAAGGAGCAGATCATTCGGCAGCTCAACGCCGACAGCGAAGCCTTGGAGTACTTTGGCGGTCTCCTGGCCCGGCTGCAGCAGCATCGCAACTCGAGACTGAAGAAAGTCCTCGAAAAGGAACCGCCTACGCCGCAGGTTGTCGTTGGAAATGTGATTGTCCTGTCAGGCGAATTCTCCAAGTCCTGGGATCTGGCCGCCAACGGAGCCATACGCAACGTAGTGACTGCCACGGGCGTCAAACTGGAGATCAACGGGAGAATGAATGAGACAATCACTTGCGTCTCACCCGTCGTCCGCTGTTATCGCATGTACTCCGTCGATTTTAAGATCGACGATCAGGGCCGCCCGATCAGCGTCGAAGTTCTGGACCCCCAAGGGAGAAAGAAAATCGTTCCGCAAGTCTTTGATCTGACGCCTGAAATCTAATCGGCGATGGTCATGGTCTGCAAGAGCCTGTCGGTTAGACAGAGAACCGCTGGTCAGCGTCGATCTGTCGCGTGCACAAGGTGACCGCTTCATGGAATTGGTCTCGTCGTTGCACGCGTCGGTGGGATCAGCCGAGGCGGTCGCGACCGACGCGCGTTAGGTTTCGCTTTTGAGGCCGCGCCACACCGCAATGATCGACATTCAACCGAAGCAATGTCCAAGCACTGCCAGCATCGCGAACTCCCAATCCGCACGCTGGCCCACAACGTCTCGATCAGCGCTTACAGCCACCCACGATTTCAGTCGAGCCAAATCACGCCTCAAGCATTGGAAGCCATTTCTTGCCGCAAGGCGTCTGTAAGCCGGCAGATCTCTCGAACAACGCATTGATGCGAGCTGGACATGTTTTCGACAGAACCCGCACGACAGTCTCGTTCCAGTTGCAACGTCGCGGCATAAGCAGGCTCAGCACAAAAGATGCCCAGACTGCCCTTGATGGCATGAGCCGCGTCGGCGGCAGCATTCGCATCCAGTCGCTCGATGGCCGCAGCCAGAGTTTGAAGCAGTTCGGGAATACTGTGCAGGAAGAGACCGGCAAGTTCCGTCAGGAATTCGCGTTCACCGTTGAGATTTGCAAGAGCGGCCTCAACGTCAAAGGCGAGCGGTTCCAATGGCTCTGGAGACGTCGAAGTCGAGTTCGGAACCTGAGCGAAGACAGCCGAATCCGTGCGCTCTGCAACTCGCGACAACACCGCCGCAAGCGTGGCGGAACTGACGGGCTTGCTGACGTAGTCGTCCATACCGGCGTCAAGACAGCGTTCGCGGTCTCCAGCAATGGCATGGGCGGTCATGGCCACGACGGGTTGGTGACGACCAGTGGCTTTCTCTCGTTCCCGAATGGCGGCGACGGCCTTGAAGCCGTCCAACACGGGCATCTGAACATCCATCAATACGACGTCGAACGCGCTCATCTGCAAGGCGTCGAGCGCGCGCTGTCCGTTCTCGACGGTCTGGACCTCATGCCCGAGTTTGTTGAGGAATCGAATGGCGACTTGTTGATTGATCTGATTATCCTCGGCCAGCAGGATGCGCAGTCGCGGTGAGCTGGCGGGGAGTGCTGAATCAGGGAGGGGTGCGGGTTTGCGTTCAGGCCGATCGAATCGGCTGAGAGTTTTGCAGATGGTCTGCCGCAACTCCGATTGCTTGAGTGGCTTGAGCAGCGTGGCAGCCACGCCCAATTGGCGGCAGCGCTCGTGCGCTCCCTGACGATCGGCTGAAGTGAGCATCATGATCATGGAACGCGCGAGTTCCGGATGCTTCTTCAGTTCCTCGATGAACATGAAGCCGTCCATCTGGGGCATGTGATAATCCGTCAGCACCAAATCGAACGGCTGGCCATTGCTTGCTGCGCGGCGCATCTCTTCCAAGGCAGCCGGGCCGCTGTCAGCCAACGTCGTTTGCATCATCCAGCCCGTCAGCAACTCTTCCAGGATTCGCCGATTGGTCTCGTTGTCGTCGACCACCAGCACTCTCACGCCGCTCAGATCGACGGGCGAGTCCGATTCCGAATCGTCGGCTGAAACCGGCGTCAATGGCAACTCGATTTCGAAGAAGAACGTGCTTCCCCTCCGCTCTTCGCTGTCCAGCGAGAGGTCGCCGCCCATCATGCGGACCAGTTGTCGCGAGATGGAAAGCCCCAGCCCGGTGCCGCCAAAAGCGCGCGTGGTGGAGGCGTCGGCTTGCGAAAAGGCTTCGAACACCAGCGCCTGCTTGTCCTTCGGAATCCCGATGCCCGTGTCACGTACGGAGAAACGCAGCCGAGTCGCCGATTCGGTGCGAGACGCCAGATTGACTGAGACTCCGACTTCGCCGTGCTCGGTGAATTTGATGGCATTGCCACAGAGATTGACTAGGATTTGGCGAAGCCTTCCCGCATCTCCGATCAGACCATCCGGAACATCGGGCGCTGTGTGCCACAGCAGCTCCAGGCTCTTTTCGTGGGCACGAATGGCCAGTGTTCTCATCGTGTCACCGAGCGTCTCACGCAGACGGAATGGATGCGGATCGAGTTCCAGCTTGCCGGCCTCGATCTTCGAGAAATCCAGAATGTCGTTGATGATTCGCAGCAGCGAGTGGGCTGACGAATTCACGACCTCCAGGTACTCGCGTTGTTCGGACGTCAAAGACGTGTCCAGCGCCAGCTCGATCATTCCGATGATTCCATTCATCGGCGTCCGGATTTCGTGACTCATATTGGCCAGGAAGTCGCCCTTGGCCTGAGCCGCCTGCTCAGCGCTCCTGCGAGCCGCCAGGAGATGCCGTTCAGTCTGCTTGCGGAGCGTGATGTCTTCGGCCACCCCCAGATAGCCCGTGATCTCACCGTCGGCGTTCTTCACGACCGTGACCACCAGACTCACAGTGAGCGGGCTGCCGTCCTTCCGGACGTAGGTCCACTCGCGGCGGTCGAAACGCCCCCGCTTGGCATAGGCCACGAAGACTTCGAACCCGTCGATGCGGTCTCCCAACTCGCGAGACAACTCTTGGCCGCGCGCCACCACCTCTTCCTGAAGATGTATGATCCAAGGGGTCTGCTTGCCGATCATTTCGTCCGCGGAGTAGCCCAGCAGATTCTCTGCGCCGGAATTGAAGACCGTAATCAGACCGTTCAGATCGGTGGAAATGATCGAGACCTGAGTGGCGGCATCGAGCACTCCGGCGAGTTGCGCATTGGCGGCTTCCAAGGCTTCCTCGGCGCGTTTGCGAGCGCTGATGTCCCGGACAAAGCCGGTGAACAAGCGGCGGTCATCGAGCTGCACTTCGCTGACCGTCAAGTCGGCGGGAAACGTGGTCCCGTCGCGGCGAGTTCCCAGCACTTCCCGTCCGCCCCCAATGACGTGCTTTTCGCCTGTAGCAAGGTATCGCCGGAGGTAACCATCGTGCGCACTCCGATACGGATCGGGCATCAGCATGTTGACATTTTTGCCCGTGAGCTCGCTCGCACGATATCCGAATAGTCGTTCAGTCGCGGAATTGGCGGATTCAATCCGACCCTGTTCATCGATCGTGACGACTGCGTCCACGGCGCCTTCCAGAATCGCTCGCATCCGCTGCTCGTGGTTCCGCAACGTCAAGCATTCCGTCTTCAGCCGCGCGGCCAACGCGCCAAACGACCGCGCGACTTGGCCCAGTTCGTCGCGCGTATCGACGCGGATGGCCACATCATCCGGCTGACCGCTGACCAGCCGTTGCGACACGTCATCCAATTGAGCGACCGTCCGCATGACCGCCAGATAAAACGCAACGAACAGATACGCGACCAGCAGCGAGCAAAGGCATATCACCGCGGACACGAACAATCGCCGATTAAATAGCGCAGACAGCCGGGCTTGCAACAATCGATCCAAGGCGACGGACGTCAATGAATACAATTCTTCAAGCCCCGCCAGCGTCTCACTGCCCTGTTGCCACGCCTCATCGGCTGATGCGCGGCCTGAGGTGTCAGCAATCAGGTCCACGAATTGATTTGTGTCCGCAATGCTGCGGTTCAATGCCGGTTTCAGTGAGTCGGCTAGCTGGGTATCGTCCGTCTCGCGAAAGGCCACATCGAAGTGATGCTCCAGAACTTCTCTCTGGGATTTGATCACGGCGGCTAAACTTCGCAACTGAAACTGATCCATGGCGGCGATCGACTCTCGGCCTGCCAGACCTGTACTCAACCCGCGTGCCTGCCCAATCTGTTCGGTCAACAGCGGCAGGCGGTTGACGGTCACTTCCATCAAGTAGTAGGAGTCGAGGTCTGGATCGAGAATGAGATTCGATTGGTCTCCTGCGAGACTCGTCAGCGCGAGCAAGTCAGCAATCAGGGCGGTGTAGCGATTCGCCGAATCGACAGGAGCGGCCTCTTGCCCGCTGCCGGGAAGCAACAGCCACTGGTTCTTAATCTCGTTCCACAATGGCGTGGTCCGCAGTGTCGCTCCGAGTCTGCGATCAACGGCATCAATGTCCTGAACATCTCGCCGCAGTAACTCTTCAATTCGTCGCAGTTCCTCAGGAGCGTTCTGCTGACCCGCGCGAGCCCAGGTCAGGCCTCGACGTTCTCGGAGGTCCGCAGCAAACTTCTCGACGGGGCGAAGGTATTCCGTGCCCAACCGTTCCTTCGCCGAGAAGGCGATGCGTTCGTTGAGCTCACCGACCAGAAACAGCGTGACCATCCCCAGCGGCAGGCCGAACAGCAAGGCGATCAACACAAACTTGCGCGGGTACGTCAGTCGATCCAGGAGTTTCACGGCTGGGGCGAACGCCATTCTCATCGAGCGGAGCCTTTCGCGAGCGGACTTCGAGTTCGAATCGAAAGCGCCGTTCCCAGTTGAGCTGCCACTGTTCAGGACGACGTTACGACGCCCGTTTGACCAGCGTGATTTCGTTGCCTTGTTGGCTGTGGCTGACTTCATCCATGAAACTGCGAATCAAGAGCAGCCCGCGACCTCCAATCCGGTCCATGTTGATCTTGTCCGTAGGATCGCGCAGCTCGGAAGGCTTGAAGCCTGGACCTTCATCGCTAATGACAATTCGCAGTTCCGCAGCCGACAGCGTCGCCGCCAAGTGAACTCTGCGTGCGGCGAACCGCGTCTCCTGAAGTCGTTCCTTCGCCAGGCGGTAAAAGGCGGACTCGTCTTCCTGTCGCAGCTCCGAGTCCAATTCCAGGTTGCCGTGGTAGATCGCATTCGTGAGCGATTCATGGACGGCCACTCCGATCTGAGTTAATTGCATCTCGTCGAAGAGCCGCATCATCCCCATTTGCTCCTGCAAATAGGCGACCAGCGGCGCGATCAGCGAGGTGTCGCTCACCAGCACAAATCGGGACTCGACGGATTTGAGCGTGTTGAGCACGCGCCGTCGAAGCAATTGTCCACGGGACAGCAGCAACACGCTCTTGACCGTCTCAATCAAATGCTTGTCGATCACCAATTTGGGGACCTAACTGGCCGCACCCGATTGAAGGGCTTGAACCGCGATCTGCTCGTTGCCATAGCTGGTCATCAAAATCACCGGCAAGCCCAGCCCGCGGGTTTTGATGTTCTGGACCAGCTCCAGCCCGTTCATCACGGGCATCCGCAGATCTGAAATGACCATGTCGGGCAGGGCGGCGGTGATGGTGTCCAGCGCTTGTTGGCCGTTGTCGGCATAGACAACGGCGATGTCGGTCAAGGCTTTTTCCAGCAAGCGCCCGACCAAGCGTTGTTCCACGGGGGAATCGTCAACAACCAGGATGCGGGTGACCATCTGTTGTTACCGACGAGGAATTGAAGTGAGGCAGGCTTGTACGCCATTCGCGACGGGACCGCCGGTCAACGGCTGACTGCGACATCCCCCAGATCGGCAGAGCTTGGAGTCGGCCCAGGACAAGCATACCCACAATTGTAACAATGCTCTCCCCGGAAGGGATTGTTGGCAGCGGTTGGGCGATCTTGTCCGCATCGGTGGGATCGGCCGAGGTGGTCGCGACCGGCGCGCTTTGTGCATGGTGTCCGCGAAAGTTTAAGATTGACAACTGACAAGCCGCGCGGGCGGGGCGACACCGCGCTCCTGCGGTAGTTCCTCCCAGCTCTGCGGCCATTTAATGCTGGACCGACGGCTCCATGTCGTTCGTCGGCTGGCGACGCTATACTCATCGAAGGTTCGACTGCTCGACAACCTGTTCTGATCAAAGCCGGCCGATGGGCGATGTCACGCGAATCCTGGCGGACATCGAGCGGGGCGACCCCTCCGCGGCTGAGCAGTTGTTGCCGCTGGTCTACGAGGAGCTTCGCCGGCTCGCCGCCCAGAAAATGGCAGGCGAGGCCCCCGACCAGACACTCCAACCGACGGCCCTCGTGCATGAAGCCTACCTGCGCCTCGCAGGCGCAGGGTCTCCCCCCTCTTACCGCGACCGCGGTCATTTCTTTACGCTGGCTGCGAACGCCATGCGGCGGATTCTCATCGACAACGCCCGCCGCAGGCAGTCCGAAAAGCACGGCAGCGGTCGGCAACGGGTCGAGTTCGAGGATCTGGTTGGCCCCGTTGTCGATGACGACCTGCTCGCCCTGGACGAGGCACTGCGGACGCTGGCGACCCAACATCCGCTCAAGGCGCGGTTGGTCGAGCTGCGGTACTTTGCCGGCCTGACCGGTGATCAGGCCGCCGAAGTGCTGGGCGTCTCTCCCAGCACGGCCGACCGAGACTGGATCTTCGCCCGCGCCTGGCTGCAGGCCGAGCTGCGTGCGAAGTAATTCGGGGCGTCTCCCGGATTCTTTCAGAAATCGCTGACGCTCGCGCGTCAGTATTCTCGCTTTAGTGAGTAGAGGCCCCGTCACAGCCTCGGAGTTCAACGATGATCAATGAAGAAACGCTGTTTCATCAGGCTCGGCAACTGCCGGCTGGCGAGCGCTCAGCCTTTCTGGATGAGGCCTGCGGCAGTAACCACGCGGTGCGTCAGCGGTTGGACGTTCTGCTCCAAGCTCACGACGACCCGGAAAGCCAGTTCCAGTCGAAGTCGCCAGCCTTGGCGGCGACCATGGACATGCCGTCAGTTGCAGAAGCTCCCGGCACGGTCATTGGCCCCTACAAACTGCTGCAGCAAATCGGCGAAGGGGGCATGGGCGTCGTTTACATGGCCGAGCAGTCCGAGCCTGTTCGGCGCAAAGTCGCGCTCAAAATTATCAAGCCGGGGATGGATACCCGCGAGGTCATCGTCCGCTTCGAGGCCGAGCGGCAGGCGCTGGCGTTGATGGATCATCCCAACATCGCTCGCGTATTTGACGCTGGAGCGACGCAAGCCGGCCGGCCGTATTTCGTGATGGAACTGGTCCGCGGAATTCCCATCACCGATTACTGCGACCAGAACCATCTTCCCGTCCACGAGCGCTTGGAACTGTTCGTCACCGTCTGCCACGCTGTGCAGCACGCGCATCAGAAAGGGATCATTCACCGCGACATCAAGCCCTCGAATGTGATGGTCACGCTGCACGACAGCCGCCCCGTTCCCAAAGTGATCGACTTCGGCGTGGCCAAGGCGATCAGCCAGCAGCTCACCGACAAGACGCTGTTCACCAGGTTCGCGCAGATGGTGGGCACGCCGCTCTACATGAGTCCCGAGCAGGCGCAACTCACGGGCCTGGATGTGGACACTCGCGGCGACATCTACTCGCTGGGCGTGCTGCTGTACGAACTGTTGACGGGCACGACGCCGTTTGAATCGATCCGCATGAAACAGGCGGCGGTGGAAGAAATCCGCCGCATGATCCGCGAGGATGATCCGCCGTCTCCCAGCATGCGGCTGAGCAGCACCGAAGGCGGACTGCAATCTGCTGTGGCAGCGCATCGCCAGATTGATCCCAGGGGGCTCAGCCGGCTGGTCCGGGGAGACCTCGACTGGATCGTGATGAAGGCGCTGGAGAAAGACCGCACGCGGCGCTACGACACGGCCAACAGCTTCGCGGCCGACATCGTGCGGCATTTGAGCGACGAGCCGGTGGAGGCCTGTCCGCCATCGTCGGCGTATCGGTTCCGCAAGTTCGCGCGGCGAAACCGAGCGGCATTGACCATGTCGTCTGTCGTCATCCTGGCGATCTTGCTGGTCGTCGGCAGCCTGGGTTGGATCATGAGGGACCGGGCCGCGCGGGAAGAGAAGGTGGCGCAAGACCGGGCCGCGCGGGAAGTGGAAGTCGCTAGAGACCGGACGGCCCGGGAAAAGGAAGTGGCTCGAGACTGGGAGGCGCAACGGCTGCTCGTCGAGGAGTCCGCAAAGCGGGCGCTCGACCTGTCGGATGAGTTCTTGCAACAAGGCAAGTGGCAACAGGCGCTCGTGGAAGCCCGCCGGGCCGATTCCGTAATGGCCAGCGGTCCTGCTCCCGACGCCCTGCGGGAGCGGGTCGCGGAGCGCCTGGCCGATCTGGCGATGGTCATGCGTTTGGAAGCGATCCGCACGACCGACCTGGAAAATCCCGCCCGATGGGAACCAGCCGCCGCCGACAAGACCTACACACCCATGTTCCAGGAGTATGGGATCGATGTCGAGGGATTGAATGCGGAACAGGCTGGGCGACAGATTGGCGAGCGAGCCGTCCGCCTCGAGTTGGCGCTGGCACTCGATAGCTGGGCCCGAGTCCACATGAACGAGCCGCAAAGGAATCCAGCCAAGTGGAAACGGCTGCTCGCGATCGCACGGGCTGCTGACCCGGACGAGTGGCGAGGACGGGTTCGCGACGCGCTGGAGCGGCTCGACAAGCAGCGCTTGGTGGAACTGGCGAAGATGCCGGAGGCCGCGAAGCAGCCGGCGGCCACGGTGGACCTGCTGGCCTCCGCGCTGGAGGTCGTCAAAGAGCGGGAGAGCGCCCTTGGCCTGCTGCGACAGGCGCAGAACAACTATCGCGACGACTTCCGCATCAATTATTTGTTGGCCAGACTTCTTATGCACACCCAACCAGACGACGCGATTCGCTTCGGGCAGGCGGCCCTGGCACTGCGTCCGACAAGTCCGGGCCTGCTCCATAATCTGGCCATCGCCCTTCGCCGCAAAGGCCGGGTCGACGAGGCGATTGCTGCCTGCCGCGAGTCCCTTTCGGGGAGGATTTGGATTGGCACACAGATGCTCCTTGGCACCTGCCTCCAAGAGAAGGGCCAGCTCGATGAAGCCGTCGCCGAATTCTCGAAAGCCATTGAAGTGGAGCCAAAGAACGCGTCGGCATGGATGAGCCGGGGCAATGTTTACGCGGCGCTTGGCCAGTTGGATCAAGCGCTCGCTGACTACTCTGCAGCCATCGAGTTCGACCCGCGGCATGTTTCTACGTGGAACAACCGGGGCAACACATATCGGCGGCTTAGCCAGTTCGACAAGGCGGTCGCCGATTTGACAAGAGCCGTTGAACTTGACTCGAAGCAGCCAATTTACTGGGCCAACCGCGGGAACGCGTTCGGCGATTCGGGCCAATGGGACAAGGCCATCGGCGACTACTCCAAAGCAATCGAGCTCAACCCGAGCGCCGCAGCGGCGTGGTTCAAGCGGGCCGCGGCATTTGGTGCCATGGGCCAATGGCAGCCGGCTGCCGCCGATTACTCCAAGGTCATCGAACTGACCCCGACCAGCGCCGTCGCCTACAACAATCTGGCCTGGCTGCTGGCCACGTGCCCGGAGACCAAGCTCCGCGACCCGAAACGCGCCGTTGAACTTGCCAAAAAGGCCGCAGAACTGGCCCCGAACGAGGGAACACATTGGAACACGCTCGGCGTGGCCCAGTACCGCGCCGGCGACTGGCCGGCGGCGATCGAGGCCCTGACGAAGTTGATGGAACTCCACACGGGCGGCGACGCCTTCGATTGGTTCTTCCTGGCGATGGCCCACTGGCAGTTGGACAACAAGGTGGAAGCCCGCCAGTGGTTCGACCAGGCGATCACATGGATGGAGAAGAACGCGAAAGACAATGAAGAACTCATCCGCTTTCGCGACGAAGCGAAAGAGCTGATGAAAGAGAAGCCCTGACCCCTGTTCGCTTCTCGAAAAACGGCCGGTGAGTCCCAACCGCGAAGAAGAACCCTCACCGGCCTTGTGGCCTCGCCCCGGCGCTCGGTTTGCGCGCTGGGAACGCGGCTGTTTCATTCTATCGCAGACCTGAGGAAACCGCAGTATGACAACTTCGATCACGCGCTTTGCCGAACTTCTGCGTTTCGAGCGCGCTGCGCCGGGCGGCCCTGCGAAAGCCGGCCGCTGTTCCGTCGGCGTCGCGCTCTGCACGCTGGCCCTCCTCGCGGCGGCCCCCGCCCACGCCCATGCGCAGGGCAGCCTCGTCGCCTGGGGATGGGACGACTTTGGTCAGGTGAGCGACACGCCGGCCGGAACCTTTATCGCCATCGCTGGCGGAACCTATCACAACGTCGCGATCCGCACAGACGGAACCCTCGTCTCCTGGGGAGACGATGACTCTGATCAGGTGAGCAGCACACCCGCCGGACTCGACACTTACACCGCCGTCGCTGCCGGATTCACTCACAGCGTGGCGATCCGCACGGATGGAACCCTCGTCCCCTGGGGACGCGACCCTTCTGGTGCTCCGCCTAGTGCGCCGGCTGGAACCTACACCGCCGTCGCTGCGAGTCACAATCACAGCGTGGCGCTCAGCACCAAGGGAACCCTCGTCTCCTGGGGGGGATACGACTACGCTGGTGAGGTGAGCGGCACGCCCACTACCGGAACCTACACCGCGGTCGCTGCGGGAACCTATCACAGCGTGGCGATCCGCACGGATGGAACCCTCGTCTCCTGGGGTTACGACAGCGATGGTCAGGTGAGCGACACGCCTGCCGGAGACGACTACACCGCGGTCGCTGCCGGATACGTTCACAGCGTCGCGCTCCGCACCGATGGAACCCTCGTCGCCTGGGGATCCGACTACGTTGGTGAGGTAAGCGACACGCCGGCCGGAGTCTTTTCCGCCATCGCTGCCGGATCCTATCAGAACGTAGCGATTGCACAACCACTCGCCCAGCAGCAAATTGCCGACCTGAGCGGGAGCGTCCAGGCGCTGGTGGATGGCGGCGCCTCCTTACCCGCCGACGGAAAGTCGCTGCAGGCCACGCTGGACGCGGCCGACGCGGCCTTGGCTGCGAACAACGCGCAGGCCGCAACCGGCAGCCTGAACGGCTTCATCGCCCAGGTGGAGGCCTTCGTCCGAAACGGCAAACTGACGCCAGCGCAGGGCGACAGTCTCATCGATGCGGCGTTGATGATCATCACCGATCTCGGCGGCTGACCAGGCGCACCGGGTGGCACTGGCGGCAGCTCTGGGCCGCCAGTGTCTGCTCGGTAAGTGTTGCCAGTCACGAGGCTCGCAACATCATCGTCCAGAGCACTGGCGAGCGCAGACGCTCGCCAGTGGCACACGATGCCAATCGCCAAGGAGCAGACATGAGCCGGTCACATCGTCTCGTAGGGCTGAGGCAGCCCGATGCGGCTGAAGGTGTCGGCGAAGTGCTTGGCCAGATGCTCGCGATAGGGCGTCTGAACGCGCGCCAGCCGCTGACCCGCCCGGCAGAGCGCCCGCAGCAGGTCGAGCCGAACCGTGTGCAAGCGGCGAAGGTCCACGATCATGTCGCCCAAGCCGAGTTCGGCCTGCGCCGGCAGGAAGTACAAGCCCCAGACTCGATTGGCCCGGATCGAGCCCCGAATGTCCGCGGCCTTGAGTATCCGCCGATCCACCAGTTGCTGCGCGTCAAACACGGACGCCACGACGACATCGTCGACCTTTTGGTTGGCAAGGTCGCACGTCTGCGTCAAAACGAGGACTCGGTGCTGATCCAGGTTGACCTTTGCGGCATTCCACTGACCGGGTTCAAACTCACTGATCGACACGACAGGGCATCCGTCAATCAGATCGCCCTGGTCGAGTGGTTCGTCCGGCGTAGGTGCGTGGTAGATCATTCGGGTGCCAAATCGGATTCATCGATCTCGAACGGCCCCGGCAAGATCGGCTCACCGCGCGTGGCCGTGACGGTTCTCGCCGTTGGCGATGGCGGAACGTCCAGCCAAATGTCGAGCATCTCGTACTCCGCAAAGTCCGAGGGTTCGTCAGGAGACGAAGCGCTGGCGGGGGCCATTGTCGCCGGTTCAATCCGTGCAGTCGGCCCGGGCTTGTCGGTCTGCACGGTCACGTGCACGGTCTCGTGCTCATCCAGAGGCAATGGCTGGCGCAATTTGAGGACGCCACTTTCATATGTGGCTTCGACAGTAAACGACATCACTGATCTTCCTTCTGGCTGCGCTGGCCGACACTCGACTTGAGTTTACAACAATTGCAGGAGTCCCGAAAGTTCATCGGCAATGGGCCGACTGACCACACACAACTGACAACGGACCAACGAAAACCGGCCGGTGAGGTCTCGCCTGGCAGCAGAACCCTCACCGGCCTTGTGGCCTCGCCCCGGCGCTCGGTTTGCGCGCTGGGAACGCGGCAATTTCATTCTATCGCAGACCTGAGGAAACCGCAGCATGACAGCTTCGATCACGCGTCTTACCGAACTTCTGCGTTTCGAGCGCACTGCACCGGGCGGCCCGGCGAAAGCCGGCCGCTGTGCCGTCGGCATCGCGCTCTGCACGCTGGCCCTCCTCGTGGCAGGCCCCGCCCACGCCCAGGCGCAGGGCAGCCTCGTCGCCTGGGGATGGGACGACTTTGGTCAGGTCAGCGACACGCCGGCCGGGACCTTCACCGCCGTCGCTGTCGGAGCCTTTCACAGCGTGGCGATCCGCCCCGATGGAACCCTGGTCGCCTGGGGAGACAACGAGTATGGCCAGTTGAACGGCACGCCCGCCGGAACGTTCACCGCCGTCGTTGCCAGCTACGCACACAGCGTGGCGATCCGCACCGATGGAACCCTCGTCACCTGGGGCAACAACGACTATGGTCAGTTGAACGGCACGCCCGCCGGAACCTACACCGCCGTCGCTGCCGGATGGTATCACAGCGTGGCGCTCGGCACCGATGGAACCCTGGTCGACTGGGGAGACAACACCTATGATCAGGTGAGCGGTACGCCGGCTGGAACCTACACCGCGGCCGCTGCCGGAGCCTATCACAGCGCGGCGCTCGGTATCAATGGAACCCTCATCTCCTGGGGAGACGACTTCGATGGTCAGGTGACCGACACGCCCACGACCGGAACCTACACCGCCGTCGCTGCCGGCGCCTTTTACAGCGTGGCGCTCCGCACGGACGGAACCCTCGTCGCCTGGGGACACGACTTCTTTGGTCAGGTGAGCGGCACGCCGGCCGGAGTCTTTTCCGCCATCGTTGTGGGATGGTATCACAGCGTGGCGTTTCCTGCATCACCCGCGCAGCAAATTGCCTACCTGAGCCTGAGCGTGCAGGCGCTGGTGGATGGCGGCGTCTCCTTACCCGCCGACGGAAAGTCGCTGCTGGCCAAGCTGGACGCTGCCGCCGCGGCCTTGCCCGCGAACAACGCGCAGGCCGCCATTGGTAGCCTGGACGCCTTCATCAACTAGGTGGAGGCCTTCGTCCAAACCGGCAAACTGACGCCAGCGCAGGGCGAGTCTCTCATCGATGCGGCGTGGATGATCATCACCGATCTTGGCGGCTGACCCGGCGCGGAGCGGAGTGAAAGTAGGGTGGGCCGAGTCCGCGAGTCCCACCACGTCGCGGCAACCAACGCGGTGGGACTCGCGGACTCGGCCCACTCTACAAGTGACCACGGACCAACAGAAAACGGCCGGTGAGGTCTCGCCTGGCAGCAGAACCCTCACCGGCCTTGTGGCCTCGCCCCGGCGCTCGGTCTGCGCGCCGGGTACGCGGCAATTTCATCGTACTGCAGACCTGGGAAGCTTCTTCGATGACACACTGCATCACTCGCTCGGCCGACGTGGGCCGCGCTTTGACCGCCGGTTGGAAGCGGCTTCAGCACGTCCTCGGGGTGACTCCACGGCACGGCCGCGGGGTCGGAGGAATCGAACACAACACCACAAGGAATATGCCGATGCGACGTCTCAAAGTTCCCACTTGGACCTTGGCCTGGTTGACCGCTCTGATCGCCGCGGTCCCGTAGGAAGTGGGCGTCTGCGTGGACGGAGACTGTCATTACCAGTGCGCCAGCGGCACCACGCGCTGCAATGGCATCTGCACCCGCGTGCTGTTCGATCCGGACAACTGCGGCGCTTGCGGCCACATCCGCCCCGCGTCGGCCCCATTCTGCACCTATCGCGCATGCACGGAGATGTATTGCAACGGCGCCGACCTGAATTGGGACTCTCAGAACTGCGGCGCTTGCGGGATGTGTGCCCGGAGCAGACGGCCTGTGCAGCCTGAGAACCTGTTTTCAAATGGATAAACGGTGCTGTGCGATCCGCCGGGACATCAGGTGAATCATGCGGATGTAAATCAGGGTCTCGGTGGTCTCCGGC
>JAWXBB010000133.1:0-21241 GCA_034439795.1 Planctomycetaceae bacterium
CGGCGATCGCCGCCACGAAAGCCATCCCCGCAAACGGCTTCCGGGTGACGCGCGTGCAACTCGATCCGCAAGGGTCGCGCGTCGCCGTCGAGACCCGCTTCGTCGCGCGACTCGCCGAGGGAGACTGGCAAACTGTGTGGCTGGCGACCGAGCTCGCCGACGGCACCATTCCACGCCCCGAGATCGAGGCCCGCATCGAACAAGACCCGCAGGTGAAATCGGCCCTCGGCTCGCTGAAGACGCTGGGCGTCATCGACGACGGCCCGATCCGCCAGGCCGTCCGCACGGGGGCCGCGACGATGGCCGCCCAACAGGCCGGCGACAGCGCGTTCTTCGCCTTCGCCGACCGGTACGCCAAGCGCATCGACACCCCGCGGCTGTTTGTGCCGGAAAAATGACGGGTAACCACCCCGGCGACGGCTTTCAGGGCGAGTTGGTCCGCGCGGGGTGGAGCGATGAAGCCGGTGGCAACGCCCGACGGCGATCTTTCCGCACGAAACCGAGGGCCGGCGTCCGCATTGGCACAAATGTTGACCTAGTGTTTCCCCAACGCCGTTCCACCTGATCGACGCTGTTTCCCGAGATGCGACGCCGCATTCGGCGACGTACCGAGATCGAACGAGGAGTGAACATGTATCGTCGTGGGATTCTCGCCGCTGTCGTGGCCGCTATTGTGTTCGCCTCGGGATCGACCTGCTCCGCGGGCCCCGTTCTCCCCGGCGGACCCTTGCAGGGGGACTGGTCCTGCACCTGTACGAGCCTCATCCGCATCACCGTGCCCCCCTTTACGACAACGACATTCCACATCACTCAGATCGGATCGGTCATTCAGGGCGTGAACGCACCGACCGGCTCCGACCCGCTCTGCGCGCTCGCGGGAACCTATTCGTCCGGCGTGATCATGGCGAACACCACCTGCGGCGCGCCGCGGAACACGACCGGTTACCTCGTCGGCACCCTCGCGGCCGATGGCTTGTCGTTCGACACCCTCTGGCTCGACAGCCAGGGACTCTACCGGATCCGCGGCACGAAGCTCCCGTAACGCATTCGGGATTGCGGAATTGGCGTCGCGGCCATCGTCGTTGACATCGCCCCGGCCGGACGTTGTGATGCCTCACATCACCACGCCCTCACCGCCGGGATTCTCTGGTCGCCATGTCTGACGCCGCTCGTCCGCACGATTGCCTCTGCGCCGGGATTATTGTGGCCGATCAGGTGTGCGAGCCGATCGCTGCGTTTCCGCCGCCGGGCGGGTTGGCGTTGTCGCCGCGGTTGACATTCACCATCGGCGGCTGTGCCGCGAACGTGGCCGTCGATCTGGCGAAACTCGGCCTGTCCGTCGGACTGCACGGCTGCGTCGGCGGCGACCTGTTCGGCCGGGCGCTGGGCGAGATGATGTCCGCCTCCGGCGTCGATTGTCGCGGCCTCGTCACCTTGCCGGACCGTCCGACCAGCGGCACGTTCGTCATCAACGTCAAGGGAGAGGACCGCCGGTTCATTCACTGCATCGGCGCGAACGCGGCGTTCGATGGCACGCAAGTGACCGATGCCGATCTGCGCTCCACTCGCGTGCTGGCCGTCGGCGGATACTGTCTGTTGGATGCCCTCACGCCGGATCGAGTCATCGCGTTGTTTCAACGCGCGCGGCAGGCCGGCGTGATGACGCTGCTGGACGTCGTCCTCGGCGACCGCAGCGACTACTGGGACTGGATCGCCCCGGTGATGCCGTGGACGGACGGCTTCCTGCCGAACGATCACGAAGCGCGCCGCATCACGGGCCTCGACCGGCCGCGCGACCAGGCCCGCAAACTGCGCGACGCCGGTTGCCGCAACGTCGTCATCACCTGCGGCGGCGACGGAGTGATCCTCGACGGCGACGACGGCGTCTGGCGGGCGGATGTGTACCCGGTCCCCATCGTCGACGCCACCGGCACCGGCGACGCGTTTCTGGCCGGTTACGTCTACGGCCTGAAGCACGGTGCTGACGTGCCGACGCGCCTCAAATACGGCGCTGCCCTGGGGGCCAGTTGCATCCGTGCGATCGGCGCGACGACGGGCGTGTTCAACGCCGCTGAGCTGGCGGACTACGTTCGCCGCGAGTCTCTGGCGATCGAACGGCTCGCGTAAACATCCCGGTCAGACAACGCCCGCGAGAGACTCCGCCTCGTCATCAACCGGCAACGGTTCGGCGAGCAGGAATGAGTACAACTCGCCAGGTGCGTCGTCCGACGTGCCGTCATCCTGCGCGGCTGGGACCGCAGCGGCCGTCGGCAGCGTTTGTTCCGCGGTCGTCGGCTGCACGACGGTGTCGCGCGGCTGAAGTCGCGAGGAGAAGGCAACCGGCCCAGGCACCGGTTCCGACTGGTCGATCAGGTTGACCACTGCCGTCGCCGTGCGGCTCTGTTGCGGGCTGCCGTTGTCGGTGACGGTGATCTGCAGATTGAACGTCGGCGTGGTCTCGAAATCGAGGGCCGCCTGATTGTTGACCGCCACCTGGCCGGTCGCCGCATTGATGGCGAACGCATTGCCGGTGTTGCCGCCGGTGATGGCGTAGCTCAGCGTCTGGCCGGCATCCTGATCGTACGCGCCGACCGTCCCCGCCACGGCGCCGTTGGGCGAGTTTTCCGGAATGTTGCCGATCGTCTGGTTGCTGAGGAAGGGCTGCTCGTTGAGATTGGTCAGGTTGATCGTGATCGTCGCCGAGCGGCTCTGCTGCGGCGTGCCGTTGTCCGCCACCCGGACCGTCAGGCTGAACGTCGGGTTGATCTCGAAGTTGATCGCGGCGACGCTGTTGACCCGCAGGGAGCCGGTTTCGCTGTCGATGCTGAACGCATTCCCGGTGTTGCCGGCCGTGATGCTGAAGCTCCTCGTCTGGGCGAAGTCGGCGTCGTAGCTCAACACTTGGCCCACGAACTGGTTCATCGGCCGGTTCTCGGAGAGCGTAAACGTCTGCGGATTGAGGAACGGCTGCTCGTTGAGGTCCAAGAGATTGATGACTGCGGTCCCGACGCGGCTGTTCTGCGGCGTGCCGTTGTCGGTCGCGGTGACCTGCAGGTTGAACGTCTGATTCACCTCGAAGTTGATCGGAGCGACGCTGTTGACGGTGATCTGCCCGGTCATCGAGTTGATGGCGAACGCGTTGCCCGTGTTCCCGCCGGTGATGCTGTACGACAGCGTCTGGCCGGCGTCCTGATCGCTGGTGGTGATGTTGCCGACAACGTACCCGACGGGGCGGTTTTCGGACATCGAGAAGGACTTGCCGAACGCCGCCGGGGCTTCGTTGAGATTGTTGAGATTGACCGTAACGGTCGCCGTGTCGGACAGCATGTGCGTATCGGTGGCTTCGATGGTCAGCGAGAACGTGGGGTTCAGCTCGAAGTTGATCGGGGCGACACTGTTGACGGTGATCTGCCCGGTCGCGCTGTTGATGGCGAACGCATTGCCGGTGTTGCCCGCGGTAATGGCGTAAGTCAGCGAGTCGCCGGCGTCGGGGTCGGTTCCGGTGATCGTGCCCACGACATAGCCGACGGGGCGGTTCTCGGAGATCGTGAAGGCGGCGTCATTGATCGTGGGGGCTGTGCCGGCGGCATACCGTTGGGCATAGACGCCGTAGCCGCTACTGTCCTGGGCGAGGCTTGACCACACGACTACAAAATCACCATCCGCATCCATTGCCACCGTGGAGAACCGCTGATTCTGCGTCGTGTAGGTATTGACGCGGAATTCGCTTCCCTGGGCCACGCCCGCCGCGTTGTAGAGCTGAGCATAGACGCCGTAACTGTCGCCGTCCTGGTTAGCACTCGACCACGCGACGACGAAATTGCCATCCGTGTCCGCCGTCACCGTCGAATGCAGTTCGCCGACCGTGGTGAACGTATTGACACGGAACTCACTCCCTTGGGCGACGGCGTCCGCGTTGTACCGCTGGGCGTACACGCCGCTGCCGCTGCCGTCCTGAGTGTTGCTTGTCCATGAGACAACGAAGTCGCCATCTGCGTCCAGCGCCACGGTGGAGAAGACCTGCTCGTCCGTAGTGAAGGTATTGACACGGAACTCGCTGCCGTCGGCCACGCCCGCCGCGTTGTACTGTTGGGCGTAGATGCCGAAGCTGCTGCCGTCCTGGCCGTTACTCGACCAGGTGACGACGAAGTCGCCATCCGCGTCCATCGCCACCGTGGAATTCTGCTGCTGACCCGTGGTGAAAGTATTGACTTGGAACTCGCTCCCCTGCGCGATGCCGGCCGCGTTATACCGCTGGGCGTAGATGCCGAAGTTGCTGCCGTCCTGGGTGTTGCTCGACCAAGTGATGACGAAGTCGCCGTCCGCGTCCATCGCCACCGTCGAATACCGCTGATGGTCGGTCGTGAACGTATTGGCGCGGAACTCGCTCCCTTGGGCCAGCCCTGCCGCGTCGTAGCGCTGGGCATAGATGCCATTACCGTCACCGTCCTGGCCGTAGCTCGTCCAGGTGACGACGAAATCACCATCTGCGTCCATCGCCACCGTGGAATTCAACTGGCTGCCTGTCGTGAACGAATTCACGCGGAACTCGCTCCCCTGAGCTGCCCCAGCCGCATTGTAGCGCTGGGCGTAGACGCCATCGCCGTTGCCGTCCTGGCCGAAACTCGCCCAAGTGACGACGAAGTTGCCGTTGGCATCTGTGGCCACCGACTGCGGCGATTCTGCAAACGTCCGTTGCGAGTTCACTGTGGTCGTGTTGACCTGAAACTCGCTGCCCAACGCCGCTGCGAGCAGGACCCGCGGCTCCAGAGTCTGCACGCGAGCCGCAATCGGCGACCCCACGCAGCGCCCCCGCCGCGAACGGCGAACCGAACTCAAGCACTCACCACGGACCCGTTGCAACCAATCGAGCAGCATACTTCACCTTCAGAGCGGACAATCGACAGCCAGAGCGATGATGACAGTGCGACGCCGGCAACCCATACGCCAGCGAAGAACCGCCAACCGGTCATGGTAGGGGTTGCGAGCGACGGGGTACAAGACCCCATGTTGCTTATTTGGCGACGGCTCAAGCATGCACCTCGCCTTACCGCGGCGTCATCCACCCCCGCAGTCCGTCCACGCGCAGCGATTCGCGGCTGGCGAGCGGTTCGCCGAACTTCTTGCCGATGGACCACCCCCAGTAGCGGGCGCGGTCGTGGATGTCGTCGAGCGCCGTGGGAAACTCGGACGACTTGCCGATGAGGAACTGGCTTTCGTAGCAACGGACCGCGGCCATCTTCTGATCGATCACGTCGCTGATGTCGACCACCAGCGCCGGGGCCGGGTGAATCCGCAGGTGGATGCTCCAGTAGTAGAACACCGTCGGCGGCAGATACGGTTCGCCGGGCAGATCGGTCCGCGTCAGCTTGGTCCAGAACCGGGCCGCGTCGCACAGGCCGCTCGCCGCAACGTGGTCGGGATGGCTGTCCTCCCAATACGGCACGAGCAGCACCTGCGGCCGCGTCATCCGAAACACACCGGCGAGCTCGCGACGGGCCTCGAGCGTGTGCTCGAGCATCCGGTTCGGCAGACCGAGATTGTGCCGCCAGGTGAGATCGAGCACTTTCGATGACGCCACCGTTTCTCGGGCGCGCATTTCCGGCGAACCGTGCGGCGTCGGCTCGCCGTTGGTCAGTTCCACGACGCCGACGCGCAGGCCCTGCGCCCGGCTGACGAAAATCGTGCCGCCGACACTGATCTCCGCATCATCCGGATGCGGGGCGACAACGAGCACGTCCAGCGGTTGATCGGGGGGGATCATGGGGCTTGCGGCCTGTCGCGGTTGTGATCGACGATGCACAGGAACCCGAACGGCTCGTCGCCGCGGTTGTGCAGTTGATGCACGGCGAGCGGGGGGACGTAGCCGATGTCGAAGGGACGGATGGTGCGCTGTTCGCCGCGGCTGTCGAGCATGCCCGTGCCGCGGAGGCCGATGACGACGTGCGTGTGCGCGTGCTTTTCGAGACTGGAATAGCCGCCGGGGGCGATCTCGAAATAGCGGACGTCGAACGCCGTCTGCTCGCCGTGCCGGCCGATGAGTTCGGTCCGCGCGACATCCTTGAACGGCAGGCTGCCGTTCGGCTTGTACGCCACCGCGGACCGGCCGTCCCAGCGGAAACCGGCCTGAAACGCCAGATGCTCCAGCGCGGCCGCCGACTGCGGCAGCGGCATCTCGCACGCGGAGAGATGGTCGTTCGCCATTGGCGCGACTTGGCGGCTCTGCGGGAAGCACGCGGCGATCTGTTCGGCGAACCGTTGCGTGCTGATTTGCAGGTTGGTCGACGCGCCGAGCAACGCCCCGCCGATGAGGAACATCGCATCGGCCCCGTACGCGGCGGCCATCTCCGGCAACCGCTCGAAGGACATCCCGCCGGCGGGCGCGGGCCAGCAGGGTGCGACATCGCCGTCGGGCCGTCGCGCGGCGTTCGCGATGTCGGCGCACTCCGCGGCGGTGAACGTGAACCGGCCGCCGTGATTCGGGAAGATCGTCGCGTCGCAGCCAATCAATCGGAACCATTGCCCGAGCAGAATCGCCGGATCGACGCCGTGATCGGGATCGTGGAAGTAACAGCCGCTGAACGTGGGATGCGCCATCCACACGAGCGGGTACGTGGCCGTCAGTCGCTGCACCGTCTCGAAGCCGAGCAGCATCGGTGCGATCAGCGCACCGCGCACGCCGCGACGGACGAGGAACTCTGCGGCCCGATCCAAATCCGCGAGCGGCACGGACAGATTCGGGGCATACAGCGTCGAACGATCAGAGCCGACATGGGCCGTTTCGACGGCGGACTGACACAATTCGACGCGCCGCCGGAATGTCTCGAAGTCGGGATCGACCAGGTTGTGATCGTCCTTGACGAAATCGCCCCCGCCGGCCGCGAACGCCGCGGCGAGTTCCGCCAGCCGCTCCGGCGACGACCCGCGCGGCTTGAGGGCCGTCGCCAGCAGCGGACGGCCTTCGACCCCGAGCAGCTTCCGCACGCCGGCGATGCCGAACCGCGGGCCACGATATTGGGCGTGCAGCGTTGCGGGCAATACCAGGTCCACAAGCCGGACGTGCCGCTTAAGGGAAATATTGCCGTACAGCAGGTTCCACAACTGGCTGGCATGCGCCCCGGCGAGGTCGGCGGGATAGTCGATGACCGCCAGAAACGTCTCGGCCCGGTCCGCACACGGCGTCACCGACCGCACACGGCCGACGACCGCGTCCCGCAACTCGGGCGAGTCGATCAGCTCTTCGGGCACCTCGACCGTTTGTTCCAGCGCGATGTGCTGAGCCAGTCGCGGAGCCTCATCGGCCGAACAACGCAGCCGATACGTAGCGGTCACGAAATCCATGGAGGCTCGACGCCGATCCTGTTCCATCATGCAAGCCGAAACAACCGAATACGATCCCTACACAGCCAGCAAGGTTTTTTGTCCACAGATTTCGCCGATGTCGCAGATTAAGAACCCGCTCTGTATTTCTAATCTGCGACATCGGCGAAATCTGTGGATAACCGACTTTCTCTTCCATCACTTCCCGCCGCGAACTTTCCACAACGGCGAGGCGACGTGCGAGCGGTCCATCACCCACCGGGCCTGGGCGACGACGTCGGGTTGCTCGGCGGCGAGGTCGCGCGTCTCGCCGATGTCGTCACGCAGATTGTAGACTTCGTACGTGTCTCCGCCTAGCGGACGGCGAATCACCTTCCAGCCGCCGATGCGAATCGCCTGTCCCGGCCGTTCGTAGAACTCCCAATACAACGGCTTGTCCGCGGGACGTTGCCAGGGCTGGCCCAACAGCGCCGACTTCAGGCTGATGCCATCGAGGTCCGGCGGTGCCGTGGCCCCGATGACATCGGCCATCGTCGGCATCAGGTCGGCGAACCATCCGACGGCGTCGCTGGTTTTTCCCGCCGGAATACGCCCCGGCCAGCGGGCGAGAAACGGGACGCGGATGCCGCCGTCCGTCAAATCCCGCTTGATCCCCCGCAGCGGGCCGTTGGAGTTGAAGAAGTCGGGGTCGTTCCCCCCTTCGCGATGCGGGCCGTTGTCGGACGAGAACAGCACCAGCGTGCGGTCGTCGAGCTGGTGCTGCGCGAGCCGGTCGAGCAATCGGCCGACGTCGGCGTCCAGCCGCGAGATCATCGCCGCCAGCCCCTTCTGCGGCTCCGGCCACGTTTCCCGTTCGTAATCGCCGACGCTGGGGATCTCCATCCCCTTGTTCTTCCCCTCGTTGTTCGCATGCGGCAACGTCGAGGCGAAGTACAGAATGAACGGCCGGTCCTTGTTCGTGTCGATGAAGCCCAGCGCCTCGTCGATCAGCAAGTCCGGGCTGTACTGCCTCCGCACGGATGCGACACCGATACCAAAGTCTCCCTCGCCGGGAACGACGTTGTGGAGCGGGAAGCGGGCTTCATCGCTCATCAGATACGCGGGGAAAAAGTTATGGGCGTGATGCTGATCGAGATAGCCGAAGAACCGGTCGAACCCCTGCTGCGTAGGCACGCCGTGCGAGCCTTCGTGACCGAGACCCCATTTGCCGACGAGGCCCGTCGCATACCCGGCGGACTTCGCGACCTCGGCGACGGTGACCTCTTCGGGAGGCAGATTGACCTTCGCATTGCCGCGGATGTAGCAGTGCCCGGTGTGCTTCCCCGTCATCAGCACGCACCGCGACGGGGCGCAGACCGTCGATCCGGCATAGAACTGCGTGAACCGCAGCCCCTCACCTGCCAACCGGTCCAGTCGCGGCGTTTTGACGACGGCCTGGCCGTAGCAGCCGAGATCGCCGTAACCGAGGTCATCCGCCAGAATCAACACGATGTTCGGCCGCGGTGTTTCCTGGGCGACGGCGGTCGGAGCCATAACGAATGAGAAACCGAGCAGACAGAGAAACCAGTGCGTCATGGTGGGCTCATCAATAGGATGTCTCGTCGACAGCATTCTGCGGTGCATACGACCGCCGGTCAAACGCGGCCTCAAAGTCGCCATCTCGCTCCGCGAGATGAGCTTGGAAGCTGTTTCAGAATCGCCCGATCTTTACGCCGAAGGCGTAGGATCACAAAGCCCAGGGTCGCGAGTCTGCGAGCGCACCCTGGGTGGCGATCGACGAGAGATCCCCTACCCTGAAAGGGTTTAATCACGGTTTGAGACCACCAGTGATGCGACCCTTTCAGGGTCGATGTGATTTGTACGCTGTTTCCCCAGGGTGCGCTCGCAGACTCGCGACCCTGGGCTGTGTGATCGAACGCCTTCGGCGTACTTCACCACCAATCAACGTCCCGCCACCCCTTCCAGAGTGGCTCAAGCATCCCCCAAAGTGTCATCCATGTCCCCGAACAACTGTCACCGATCTCCCCCAGTCTATACACGGGGCGAGAGGGCGAAATTGGATGAAGTGTGTGGCCGAACGCAACCGTGTAAGATGCCGCCCTCACCATTCTCACCAAAGGAATTCCCATGCCCGACCGGTTCGCAATGTGGCTGCTGCTTGGAATCTGTCTGGTCAATCACGCGCTGCCGGTTGCCGACGGAGCCGAATGGAAGGCCGCGGCGGCCAAGGCGAAGATCACGCCAACCGAGTCGATGTGGATGGCCGGGTATGCGTCGCGCAACAAGCCGTCGGAAGGGGTCGCTCAGGATCTGTTCGCCAAGGCGCTGGTGATCGAAGACTCGGCCGGGAAGCGGCTGGCGATCGTCACGCTGGATCTCATTGGCGTGCCGCGGGCGTTGCGGGAGGCGGTCGAACAACAGGCGAGGCAGCAGTTCGGCCTGCCGCCGGAAGCGCTGCTGATGAACGCCTCGCACACGCATTGCGGACCGGAGTTGCGCGTGCCGCGGGCCGAGACCGACGCCGGGACTGATTCCGCCCGCGCGGCACAGGCGCTGGCGTATTCGTCGATGTTGCAAACGACCATTCTGAAGCTGATCGGCGACGCCATCGCCAAATTGGAACCGGTGAATCTCAGCTATTCGCACGCCCGGTGCGGGTTCGCGATGAACCGCCGGCTGCCGACCGACAACGGCTATCAGAACAGCCCGTACCCCGACGGACCCGTGGACCACGACGTTCCCGTGCTGCGAATCGAGGCCGAGGGCAAGCTGCGGGCGATTCTGTTCGGCTACGCCTGTCACAACACCACGCTCAGCTTCTACCAGTTCTGTGGCGACTACGCCGGTTATGCGCAGGAGTACCTCGAAGCGGCCCATCCGGAAGCGATCGCGCTGTTCGTCACCGGCTGTGGGGCCGATCAGAACCCGTATCCGCGCGGACAGCTCGAACAATGCCAGCAACACGGGCGGGCGCTGGCCAACGCCGTCGAAGCCGCGCTGCTGCCAAAACCGAAACCCGTGTCGGGGCCGCTCAAGATGGCGCTCGACACCGCAGCCCTGCAATTCGCCCCGCCGCCTGATCGGGCGGGTTTAGAGGAGCGGACGAAATCGAAGAACGCCTACGAATCCCGTCACGCCAAGCGGTTGCTGGACCAGCTCGACAAGGACGGCAAGATCCCGTTGGAATACCCGTACCTCGCGCAGGTGATCCGCTTCGGCAACGACCTCACGCTGATTGCGTTATCGGGCGAGGTGGTCGTCGATTACTCCGTGCGGCTGAAGCGCGAACTCGCCGGTGAAACCGTCTGGATGGCCGGTTACTCGAACGACGTCTTCGGTTACGTCCCCAGCCAACGAGTCTTGAAAGAGGGGGGTTACGAAGCGGGCGGGGCGATGCTCTTCACGTCGCTGCCGGGCCCGTTCGCCGACGACGTGGAGGAGCGGATTCACGTCAAGGTGCGCGAGTTGCTCAAGCGGACGAAGTGATTTCGTAGGGTGCAGTCGAGGCTTTGCGAGGCTCACCCCGTCGTGCCGCAACGCAATAAATCCAGGAAGTCAGAAGAGGGTGAGCCTCGCAGAGCCTCGACTGCACCCTACAAAGATAAGACGCTCCGCAGCCGTTCCGCCGCCACCTCCGGCGGCACGGGATTGATGAACCACCCGGTGCCCCACTCGTACCCCGCGACGCGGCCGATGCGCGGCAGGATTTCCAACCGCCACGAATAACCCGCGATGTCGTGATCGCGCAGCGGCGCGGTTCGCAGCACGAAGTTGTACGGCGGATCGTTCGCGACGACTTCCAGCGTCTGAAGCAACCGTTTCAGATGCACGGCCAGATCATCGAGGTCTGCGTCGCTGATATCATCAAAATGCGGCGACGGCTCGACGGGCAGCACGCACAGCTCGAACGCGAACCGGCTAGCGTACGGGCAGAAGGAGATGTGCCCGCCGGATTCGTGGACCAACCGCGATCCCGCAGTTCGTTCGCGATCCATCCACTCGGTGAAGAACGACCGGCCCATTCGTTCGCGATGCCGGCGCGCGGCGGCCAACTCGTCGGTCACCATGCCGGGGACGAACGGCAATGCCATGAGCTGCGAATGAGCGTGGCCCAGCGTCGCCCCCGCGGCCGGGCCGTGGTTCTTAAAGACGATGGCATACGCCCAGCGCCCATCGCAGCGGAGCATCGCCAGCCGGTCGCGGTAGAGTTGCAGTACCAGCCGGATGTGGTCCGTCGACAACCGCGACAGATGCGTTTCCGGCTGCGGACACTCGATGATGACTTCGTGGACGCCGCCGCCGGGAGCGCTGCGATACCAGCCATCATCATGAACCATTGCGTCATCAGTCGGATGCAGCGCCGGATACTTGTTGCTGATGTCGCGCACCTGCCAGCCGGGACAGTCGGGGACCGAGTGCGGATCGCGGATCGCCAGCATTTCGGCCGTCGTCTCGTCTTCGCAACCCTCGGCGAACGGATCGTCCGTGAGCGGTCCGAAGCCGGGATCTGTGCGGTTCGCGTTGGGGCGCTGAGCGCGCTCGGGGGCGATGATCACCCAGCGGTTGGTGAGTGGATCGTGTCGCCATTCGGACATGGAATCCGTTCCAACGGGAGGAAGATGGAAGAGCGCGAAGCCGCAAGCGTGGGTTGCGGGGGAAGAAATCAGGTTACCACGAGTGAATCCGCTTCAATTGAGCGCGCTGGTAGACGTTGACGTATTCCTGCGCGCTCCGCGTCCACGACCAGTCCCGGTCCATGCCCGTCCGTTGCAGTTGCAGCCACGTTTTCTTGTCGAGGAACAGCCCCAGCGCCCGGCACATCTGGCGGAACAGCACGTCGCCGCGGTACTCGTGGAAGCTGAACCCGTTCGCGGTGCCGTTGGAGAGATTCGCCTCGGAGGCATCGACGACGGAGTCCGCCAGCCCGCCGACCGCCCGAACGATGGGCACCGTGCCGTAGAGCAGGCTGTACATCTGATTGAGGCCGCACGGCTCGTAATGGCTGGGCATCAGGAACAGGTCGGCCCCCGCTTCGACCTGATGGCTCAGCTCCTCGTCATAGCCGACGGTCGTCGCCACCTTCGTCGGATTCTCCGCCGCCAGCCGTTTGAGCGCGGCTTCGTAACCGGGATCGCCCGAGCCGAGGAACGTCATCTGCACGTCGAGATTGAGCAGGTCGCCGGCGCAATCGACGACGAGGTCCAACCCTTTCTGCCCCGTCATCCGCGACACCATGCCGAACAACGGCACGTCCAGCCGCTGCGGCAAACCGAGCCGCTTTTGCAGATGCGCCTTGCAGACCGGCTTCCCCTGCGAGATCGTCGCGGCCCGGTAGCGCTCGGGGATCAACGGGTCGATCGACGGATGCCAGACTTTCGTGTCGACGCCGTTGAGAATGCCGACCAGGTCGTCGCGGCGCGACGCGAGGACGCCGTTGAGTCCGCAGCCATACTCCGGCGTCTGAATCTCGCGGGCATACGTCGGGCTGACGGTGGTGACCATGTCGGAGAACACGACACCGGACTTGAGCAGGTTGAGGTTGCCGAAGAACTCCATCTGCCGCCAGTTGAAATACTTCCAGTCGAGGCCGGTGAGCAGCATGTCCCAGTGCCAGAACTGCCCCTGGAAGGCGAGATTGTGAATGGTAAACACCGACGCCGTGCGCTCGAAGCCCGGTTGCTGCAGCAGCTCAATCTTTAAGAGCGCGGGCAGCAGCGCGGTCTGCCAGTCGTTGGCGTGGATGACGTCCGGCTCGAAACCAATCGCGCGGATCGTCTCGATCACGCCGCGGCTGAAGAACGCGAACCGTTCGCAGTTGTCGCGGTAATCTTTATCCTTGTCGACGTACAGGCTCGGCCGGTCGAAGTAATCGCGCTGGTCGATGAGATACACGGCGACCTGCGAATCGGGCAGCGTCGACTTCAGCAACTGGCCGCGGACCGGTTGATGCCCGACGGTGACGGTGATCTCCCGATCGAGCGGCTCGATGGCCGGCAATGCGCCGTTTGTCCGGGCGAGTTCCTGCGGATAGTACGGGGTGATGAGAATCACCTCGTGCCCCAGTTCCGCCAGCGCCTTCGGCAACGACGAGGCGACATCGGCCAGCCCCCCCGTTTTCGAGAACGGGACCGCCTCGGAGCTGGCCATGACAATCCGCATGGGAAGGAACACCCTGGTGCGCGGCAGGTTGCAGTTTTGTAGGGTGCAGTCGAGGCTTTGCGAGGCTCACCCTCTTCGTTGGAGTCCAGCCTTTAGGCTGTCTTCGATGGTCGCTCGACGTCCGAAGAGCAGCCTAAAGGCTGGACTCCAACGGGGTGAGCCTCGCAAAGCCTCGACTGCACCCTACGGAAAGCACGACATATCGCAGGTTCCCGCGCAGTTTACCAACTCGCCCTTCCCGGCAGTATCGGACAGATTTGCCACGGCGATGATTGTCGCCCGGCGCTGCGAAAGAACCCGCAGAGTCGGTATGTCCGTTGCCAATGGTTCGTTGCCGGCACCAGTGTCCCGGACGCTTTAAGCGTCCGGGACACTTTGCGGCGCGATTGCATCGCGATTGCTGCCGACGTTATCGTGGCATCCGCCCGCTCGTCTCGCCCTACCGCATCATCCCGCCTGGCTGGAGTCCCGCCGTGTCGCGATTTTGGCTTGCCTTGTCGTTCATGCTGTTGAGCCCCCTGCTCGGCACGGCCGGCGATTGGCCGCAGTTTCGTGGGCCGACTCAGCAGGGAGTCTCCACCGAAATCAAACTGCCGGTAACCTGGAGCGAGACCGAACACATCGCCTGGAAGACCGACTTGCCGGGGCTGGGATGGTCGTCGCCGTCGATTGCCGGAAAGCAGATTTGGGTGACGACGGCCGTCGACGACGGGCATTCGCTCCGCGCAATGTGCCTGGACCGCGATTCCGGCCGCATCACGAAGGATGTCGAAGTCTTCCACAAAGACGAGCCGGGGCCAGTTCACCAAAAGAACAGCCACGCCTCGCCGACGCCGCTGATCGAAGGGGACCGCGTCTACGTCCACTTCGGCAAACTTGGCACGGCGTGTCTCACCACGAAGGGGGACATCGTCTGGCAGACGGAACTCATCTACGAGCATCGCCACGGTCCCGGTGGGTCGCCGGTGGTCTTCGAGAACCTCCTGATCCTCAACTGTGACGGCACCGACACGCAGTACGTCATTGCGCTCGACAAGACGACCGGGAAGGAAGTCTGGAAGCAGTTCCGCGGCGAAGCGAGCATGGCGTACTCGACGCCGACGCTGACCGTCGTCGACGGCCGCGCGGTGGTCATCTCCTGCGGCGGCGAATGGACGGTCGCCTATGAACCGACCACCGGCAAGGAACTGTGGCGGTTCCGCTATCCCAAGGGGTATTCCAACGTCCCGCGACCGGTCGTGGGGTTCGGCATGGCGTTCGTCAGCTCCGGTTTCAACACGCCGACCCTGTACGCCCTCAAGCTCGACGGCGCCGGCGATCTGACCAATGACCACGTCGCCTGGAAGATGACCAAGGGCGCTCCGCGGAACGCCTCGCCGCTCGTCGCCGGAGACGAATTCTACATGGTCAGCGACAACGGCATCGTCACGTGTCTCGATGCGAAGACCGGCGAGCAGCACTGGCAGGAACGGGTCGGCGGCGACTGCTCGGCGTCCCCGCTGTTCGCCGACGGCCGCCTCTACATCACCAACGAAACCGGCGTGACCACGGTCCTCGCCGCCGGCAAGACGCACCAGGAACTCGCCAAGAACGAACTCCCCGGCCGCACATTGGCGTCATTGGCGACCGCCGACGGGGCGATCTTCCTACGGACGGATGCGGCGCTGTACCGCATCGACAGCAAGTAAAAGCGAGCGGCGCGGCGTCAGCCCGCCGTGTCTTGTATCGGCGCGAAAAAGACACGGCGGGCTGACGCCGCGCCGCTCGCCTAAGCAAGAGCGACCCGTCCTGGGGGACTGTGTGAGTGCCGCGGGCCAACACAGCACTCGAAAGAATTCAGGACGGGTCGCCCGGAATGAAGTCGGCTGAGGACCGTCAGGCGAAATGCTTCTTCGCGTTGACGTTGTAGAACTCGGCTTCGAGGTATTCGAGCGCGAGCGCGAAGTTCAGGATGTCGATGTCGTTCGAGTCGCTCGGCGTCGTCGAGTACGTCACCGGCGGGCCGCCGTTCAGGTTGGCGATGAATCCGCCCGCGGCCGCGACGACTTCGTCCGCCGTGAACGCCGTCTCGAAGCTCTCGTTGGCAACGGTCACCGGATCGCCCTGAAAGAAGTTGACCGCGCCGGCGTGACGCGCTTCAATGGTCATAATCGACCCCGCCGCGGCCAGGATCGCCGGATTGTTGATGGCCGGAGCCGCGCCGAGGTACGCCCCCACGCCGGTGTTCTCCAACGCCTGGGCGATGTTCACGAAGTTGGTGTAGGAGACCTGAAACAGCCCGGTGAACGTCGGCTTCGGACGGGCCGCGCCGCCGAGCGCAGCCACCAGGTAATCGACGTGGTCGTTCTCGTGCTCGCGGATCGTCCGGAAGACCGCCTTGGCGCTCGGCAGAAAAGCGACCGGCCCGGCGTGGGCGGATTGCGTCCCGGCGAGCAGGGCCAGCGGCCCCAGCGCGAGGCCCGATTTCAGGAAGGACCGCCGGCCGGACAGCGAATGGGCAGGTTGCGAGGAACTCAGGAGGTCGGACATGGGATCACCTTGTGCAAGAAGTGAGGAAGACTGCGAAAACCGCAACGTGTTCCCAGCGTATTCGCAACGATTGCCCCGGCTCTGTGAAGTGGCGTACAGAGCCGCACGGAATTCTGAAGTAACATCACAAGAGTGCATTCCCGAACCGCAGAGGGTGGCCGGGGCTGGACCGACCAACGGGAGGGAAGCCCCGGCGAGCGCGCGACAGACCGGGGCTTCGCCGAAGCGGCTCCAGCCCCGGCCACCCACGTTCCGGTCGAGTGATCGAACGATTCCGTTGCCGTGAGGACCGCACCATCATCTCGCTCAGCCAGCCCTTGCCGCAAACCGACTGCTGGACAGGAACCGCCGATCCGTCTACGGTACGGTTCGCGGTCCGCGAGCGGGCGGCGGCGGGAGACGACGCGGGTGGCCACGGCGTGCGGGGTGTCCGACCGGTGGAACAATACTGGTTTCTGAAGCAGTGCCGGCTGCTCGAACGCCTGCCGATCGCCGGGCTGCAGCGACTGGAAGCCCGCAGCCGGTATCGCCAGTGGCCCGCCGGCAGCACGGTCTACCTGCCGGACGACAACGCCGACGCCGTGCTGCTGCTGGTCGCGGGCCGCATCAAGTTGTGTCACCTGACTCCGGACGGCAAAGAGTCGATCCTCGCCCTCATCGAACCGGGCGAACTGTTCGGCGAACTCTGCCTGATAGGAGCGACGAAACGGGAAGAGCAGGCGGTGGCATCGATCCTCTCAACCGTCGTGCTCATCCCCCGAGCCGTGATGGAATCGCTGATGGGCGAGTACGCCGAACTCACGCTGGGCATCACGCGGTTGCTGGGACTGCGCCGGCAACGGATCGAACGGCGGCTCAAGCACCTCTTGTTCCGCTCCAGCCGCGACCGATTGATTCATTTGTTGTTGGAGCTCGCCGAGAGCCACGGTGCGCGCTCGCCGACGGGCGTGGAAATCCGCCTGAAGCTGTCGCATCAAGATCTGGCGGGCATCATCGGCAGCACCCGAGAAACGGTGACGAACACGCTGGGAGAACTGCAAACGCAAGGCCTGGTCAAGCTGGGCCGGCAACAGGTGACGTTGCTCGACGTCACCCGACTGGCCGCCGCCACCGACACCGGCGATTGAACGACGAACACTGCGGAAACTGACTGATGCGTCTCTCCGATTTTGACAGGCGTCCTGGCTTTGTCCCCTCTCCCGCCGCTTCGGTGGGAGAGGGTTAGGGTGAGGGTGCCTTTGGATTTCAGATTTTGCAGCAAGGAACATGAAAGGCCGAAGCACCCTCACCCCGGCCCTCTCACAGCGAAGCGCCGGGAGAGGGAGCAAGCAAGGCGGCCTGAGGAGCCCCACCGATGACTGCCCCCACCCCACCGCCGGAAGACTGGCCCGCGTGCCAACCCGGAACACTGTCGGGCTATGCTCGCCGGATGCACCGCCGGCAACTGCTGCGCCTCGCAGCGACGACGGCGGGCTCATTCGGCGGCGTTTCGTTGCTGGGCCTCGCCGGCTGGCAAATGTATCTCCGCCGGCTGGCAACGGAGTATCAGTTCTTCGGTCTGACCTGCGCCGACGTCCGCGACTTGATGCCCGATTACCGCCTCGGCCGCCTCGACGCGAAGCGCAGCGGCATCCTCGTACAACACGTCCGCCGCTGCCCGCAGTGCGCACAGTTCCGCGACGAACTGCGGGCTGATGTGTCGTAAGAAGTGGGTGCCATGCTTGCAGCTTTGGGCAAGCATGTCTTCAGATGAGCTGTGGTGATGAAGACACATGCTTGCCCAAAGCTGCAAGCATGGCACCCGGCATCAGGGCATCATTCGGCGACGCGGCACGATCGCCGTCAACCCAATGAACACCGACAGCCCGCAGCACAGCGTGGCAAACCAGTCGCCGTGGCGGACGTAAAGGCTGCGGCGGGGGTCGAGCGGCACGGTATGCATGAGCGCCGCGTTGAGCTGCTTGTGCCAGCGGCCGGTCTTCGGATCGCGGGCCGATTTGCGGCCCTGCTTGTCGCCGTCGATGAAGACTTCCGGGTCGAGAATCGCTCCGTCGCCGTCGATGATCGCCGAGATCCCCGTGTTGACCGCGCGGACCACCGGCGTCCGGCACTCCACCGCACGGAACGCCGCCGTGATCAGATGCTGATCGAGTCCGCTCGATCCGTGGAACCAGCCGTCGTTGGTCAGGTTCACGAGGACATCGACGGGCGAGCCGGATTCGTGCTCCGAACCCGCGGCGACAACGTCGCGCACGAGATGCGGCACCGTGTCTTCAAAACAGATCACCGGAGCCATCCGCCACCCTTTGTGCTCGAAGACGACCGCGTGCTTTCCGGCGTCGAGGCTGAAGTCCGGCGGGTACGGCGTCAACTTCTGCAGCCACGGCAGCGTCTCCTCCAACGGCAGATACTCGCCGAACGGCACGAGGTGCATCTTGTCATAGCGGCCGGTGAGGCCCGTCTCCGGCCGCACGAACACCGCCGAGTTCGTCTGCTGAATGCCCTGCTCGGTGAGCTCGAAACTACCGATGCCGAAGATCAGCGCGGCGTTCGTCTTCTGGCTCTCCGTGATCAGCGTTTTGCGGACCGACGTGTCGCGCCAGAACGACGGCGGAGCCTGCGGGGCGAGGCGTTGCAGGTCGTCGTCCGACCACGCGGGATTCGCCGACGTCAGCGGCCAGCGGAACATCCCCTCCGGCCAGATGATGACGTCGGGCTGTTCGCGGACGGCGTGCGCGGTCAACCGCAGATGCGTCAGGAACTGCTTCTCATAATCGTGTTCGGGAATCCGCAGCGACGCGACGAAGTTCCCCTGAATGAGCGCCACCCGCGGCCCGGGCGTGAACTCCGCCTGCCCGCGTCGCACGTGACCGTAGGCCAGCACCGCCACGAAGACCGATGCCGCCACCATCGCCGGCCAACGACGCGACGGTGTGACAGTGGGGGGTGCCACTGGCAGCCGCTTTGGGCTGCCAGTGCTCTTCACGACGTGGTCACTCGGCTCTGAAGACACTGGTGGCCCAAAGCTGCCACCAGTGGCACCCGGAGGCAGCAATTTCAGCGTCGCGAACCATGCGGTCGGAATCAGCGAAGTGATCGCGGCGGCAGTCAGCACCATCACAGCCGTCACGCCGTAGGCGCCGACGACGTCGCTGATCTGAATCAGCTCCAGCCAGCGGTATTGCGTGTGACCGAGGAAGTACCACGCGAACCCCGTCATCAGATGCGCTTTGGCGAAGTCCAGCCCGACCCACACCACCGGCGCGGCCACCACCAGCGGCACCGACCAGCGCTGCACCGCCACCCGGCACAGCCCGACGGTCAGCGGAAACGACGCCGCCAGGTAGAACGCCAAGGCCCACCAGGCGAGGTACATCGTCGGATCGCCGAGCCGCATCCACTGCAACGCGGAGAGATAGAACGCCAAGCCGCCGAGATAACACGTCGCCGACATCCAACGCGTCGGTTGCCGCAGCCGCACGAGCATCAACAACGGCACTGGTGCCAGCCACGCCAGCGGACTCCAGTTCACCGGCATGAAGCTGAGCCACAACAGCGCCGCACTGATAACGCTCAGCACCAACGCCCCGCGGACGGGTGCCTGCTCCGCGGCGTGCGTCTTCACCGTCCGTGCGGCCGTGATGATCTCGTGAGCCGAGCGATCAACCGGCGGACGAGCGGGAGGGGACATCAATGCGGTACTCATCGGCGCGCCTTCCGTGGCGGGAGTCAGAATCGAAGCTCGTCGGGTGGCGGGGCCTAAGTCTTCGTGGCCCCGTCGATTGGTGACAGCGTGATCGGGGCCACGCCGAAGCGGCTTAGGCCCCGCCACCCATCACCACTTGTCATTCAGGTCCAGCTGTACGCATCCACCACCTCGCCCGCATGGTACTGCCTTTCGCCGATGGGCAGGAAGACCATTCCGTTGGCCTCGACGGTGGCCCGCAGGTCCGACGAGCCGTGCCACGTCACCGGGCGGGCGGCGAGGCCGGTCGGCGTCCAGGTGAACTCGCTGGGATGAAACGTCGGCCGGTCGCTGCGGTGCAAGAAATCGTGCGTCAACCGGGCCGGCATCGCCGTCGGCAACGCGGGGTCCGTCCCCATCATCCGCCGAATCGCCGACCGCACGAACAGCTCGAAACAGACGAGGCTGCTCACCGGATTGCCCGGCAGGCCGAAGACGTAGCCTTGCCGGCCCTGCCCCGTCGTGAACTCGCCGAACCAGACCGGTTTGCCCGGCTTCAGATCGACCTTGTGGAACACCGGCCGGACGCCCGCCGCCGCCAATTCCGACGGCACCAGATCCAGTTTTCCGGCCGAGACGCCCCCCGACAGGACCAGCACGTCGGCGTCCAGACCCAGGCGAATCTTCGCGGCGAGGTCATCTCGATTGTCTCGCGCGATCCCCAGCGGCACCGGCGTCGCGTTCGCCGTGCGAATCTGGGCGACGAGCATCGACTCGTTGGAGTTGCGAATCTGACCCGGCCCGGGGATGACCTCGACCGGGACCAGTTCGTCGCCGGTCGCCAGCACGGCGATCCGCGGGCGATGCCGGACCAGAACGACGTGCTGCCCCAACTCGGCGAGGGCCGCAATCCGCGACGCCGACAACGTCTGCCCCGCGGTGAGGACCGTCTCGCCGCGCCGCATCGCCGTCCCCTGCCGGAGCAAGTTCACGCCGGCAGAGATCGGCCGCCCGGCGATGCGAACGGTCTGGCCATCGTCCGTGGTGTCCTCCACCCGCACGACGGCATCGGCTCCGCTCGGGATCGGCGCGCCGGTCATGATCTGAATCGCCGTCCCGGAACTGACCGACTGCGTCGGCACCATCCCCGCCATAATCCGCTCGACGACCGACAGCGTCGCCGACCCCGTCGCCACGTCAACAGCCCGAACGGCGTAGCCGTCCATCAGCGACTTGTCGAACGGCGGCGAATCGACGTCGCTGACGACATCCTCAGCGAGCGTCAGCCCCCAGCACTGCTCCAGCGGCAACCGCTCCACCGCAAACGGCCGGACGGCATCGAGCAGCAGTCGGTAGGCGGCGTCGAGCGTAAGCATCACAGCGGTCCCAAGTCGATCAGTAGGGTCCGCTGTGCGGACCATTCGGGACTCAGCATACACCGCGGCATCAACGACAGTCTTGCCCGGTCCGGGGAATTGCGGTACGGTGCGGCGCGGTGGCCGGACTATGCCGTGGTTTCCGTAGGGTGCAGTCGAGGCTTTGCGAGGC
>JAWXBB010000134.1:0-3145 GCA_034439795.1 Planctomycetaceae bacterium
ACCGACGTGCATCTGGAGCCCAAAGAGGGGGAGACCGGCGTCCGGCTGCGCATCGACGGCGTGATGTATCCCGCCGAGCCGTTCGACCGCCCGACCGGCCGATCAGCCGGATCGGCGGCCCGCCCGCGCGTTGCGCCATTTCCTTGCCGCCGACGCGGATGCCCAACCGGGACAGCACCCGCAGCCCGACCGATTTCAGATGCCGCGGGGTCAGCACCTTGCCCGATTCCGGCACGCGCTGGTTGCGCTCGGCGACGTAGATGCCCATCGGCAGCGCGTAACCGAGCGTCATCGACAGGAACGCGAGGAAGAAGCTGGGGCTGCACAGCGCCAGCACAAACCCGCCGACGCCCGCCATCAGCACGGTGCCGTTCCAGAATTCCTGGCGGACCTTGAGATTGCCGGCGTCTTCGTCAATCCACTGCGCCGTCCAGATCCACAGGCCGACGAGGCCGACCAGATAGAACAGCTTCATCCAACTGAAGTAGAACCCGGCGAGACCCGGCTGGTTCGCTGCCGGACCGCGGTAAAATCCCCACGGCGACGGCGGATACTGACCGCCGCCGGGCGCGACAACCGCCGGCGCTGCCACCTGGGCCGGAACCACCGCCGGTTGACCGGGCTGTGTCTGCGCCTGCGCAAACTGACTCACAACGAGCCACGCGATTGCGGCCGATAACAATCCCAATCCGAGCGTGCCACGCATCCCGATCACCCCGACCTTCGAGTGGGTGCGAAACCCCCTGCGACGAGAAACCGCCCGATTCTAAGGCGGACGCGGCTGCCGAGACAATTGTTCCCTGCGGATTGTCGAATCCCGGTCACGTAGGGTGGGACGAGTCTTCGAGTCCCACCAACGCTAAACCACCGACGTGGTGGGACTCGAAGACTCGTCCCACCCTACCAATCTTCGCAACCAGCGCCATCACGGATTCGCCGGCAGCGGGGCCGAAATCTCCAGCAGATCGACGGCGGGCTGATGGTTGCAGAAGATGGTCGCCAGCCGGCCGTAGGTGCGGTCCCCCTCCGGCATCTGCAAGGCGGTCGCCAGCCCCGGTCCCACGGTGAATTGCAAGATGGCCCCCAGGTCGATGTGCCGCAGCACGTTGTGCTCGATCAGCACCCGGCCGAGCGGCGTCTGCTTCGATAAAATTTCCTGTCGCACCGGCTCGGTCACGTAACTGAGGTTGAACCGCACGATGCCGAACTGCACGGGAACCTGAGTGCCGTGCTTCAGCAGCAGAATCTTCCGCGCGTAGACGTCGCCGAGATGCCGTTCGGCGAGCACCTGCACATCGACCGCCGTGCCGTGGTAGCGCTCCATCGTGACCGTCATGTGCTGCTCGTGGACCAGCATGGCCTTGTACGGCTCGGGCGTCACCGCGGACGGCATGTGCTCGACCTGCGCGAACAGTAACGGCCCGTCGGGAAACAGGTCGCACAGCGCGCGAAGTTCATCGTGGGGGTTCAAGCACCGCCTCCCTGGAAGACTCGATCAAACTCGCCATTTGCACGCGGCGGGGTTCACGACTCTTCTCACGTATACCGCACGGCCCGGTGTTGCGGCTCGAAGTATTCGGTGAGCAGGCTGTCGACCTGCAACAAGCCCTTGCGGGTCAGCACGACGTCGTCGTCGCCAACTTGCAGATACCCCTTGGCCTCCTGGTTGGCGAGCGGGTCGCGGAATTCGTCCAGCACGTCGACGCCGAATTTCTCGCGGAACGATGGAGTGGAAACGCGGCCTTCCTTCATTTGCAGCACGAATTCGCGGATCAGGAGTTGATGCGGCGTCGGCCGCAGGGCGCGGTGGATCGGCAGTTCGCCCGATTCGACGGTGGTCTGGTAGTCGGCAATGGCGTCGAAGTTTTGATAATGCACCCCCTGGAAGTGCCCGAACGACGACACGCCGGCGCACAGGATGTCGGACCCGCGAAACAGGTTGTCGCGGTAGACGAACCGGTCGGTCTCGGGCCGCTTGACCAGTTCGTTGCCGCTCGACACGTGATAGCCCGCGGCGTGCAAGGTGTCCATCGCCTCGCTGACCCAGCGGCGCTTGGTGGCCCAGTTGGCGACGGGGGACTGAATGCCGTGCTCGCGCATGTCCTTCGAGATCAGCGTGTTGAACGGCAGCTCCATCTGGTAGATGGTGACGTTGTCCGGGTCCATTTCGCGGACTTTCTCGACGCACTGCGTCCAGTTCTCGTCGGTCTCGCCGATCATGCCGGCGATCAGATCGACGTTGACCTGCGGGAAGCCGACCTGTCGAATCCAGTCGTAGGCGCGGAAGATCTCCGGGGAGAGATGCGCCCGGCCGTTCTCTTCGAGGATCGCGTCGTTGAAGTTCTCGACGCCGAGTGACACCCGCGTGACGCCGATGGCCTTCAGCGTCTGCACCTTTTCGAGGCTCAGCGTGCCCGGCTCGCATTCGAACGTCACCTCCTGCGCGTGGTCCCAACTGACCGAGCGGCTGAGTGAATCGCGGACGAACGCCAATTGCTTCGCGCTGAGGTACGACGGCGTGCCGCCGCCGAAGTAGACGAATTCCAGCGTCCGTCCCTGAACGCCCGCCTTGTCCTTCAGTAGCTCGACTTCCTTGGCCAATGCGTCTACATACTGCTCAATTGCCTTGGCGTTCTGATTCGTGTAGACGCGGAAGTAGCAGAACTTGCACCGCTTCCGGCAGAATGGAATGTGCAGGTACAGACCCAGCGGCACCGAGCGATCCGGCTCGGTGTCGAGGGCGGTATGGATTTCGGACACGTACGCCCGGTCCCATTGCGAGAACGGCGGATAGTTCGAGATGAAGTAGCTGCCGACTTCAGTCACGTCGGCGAGTTCGGCGGTCATGTTCGTCCTTCACTTCTTTCCGAAGCAGTACACCTTGCCGTCGCGGCTTTCGCTGCCGATGACGAGTACGCCCTCGCCGATCGCGGGACCGGAGGAGAGCGGTTTGCCGGCGTTGTGCTTCCAGCGTTCCTTGCCGTCGGCGAGGCCCAATTCGTACAGGTTTCCGTCGTGCGAGCCGACGAACACGCGGTCGCCGACGATCGCCGGCGAGCTGTCCACCTTGCCGCGCGTGGCGAACGTCCAGGCCGGTTTGCCGGTGTCGCGATGCACGGCATGCACCGCTTTGTCGCGGCTGCCG
>JAWXBB010000135.1:0-2523 GCA_034439795.1 Planctomycetaceae bacterium
GATACGGTCTCGGGTCAGATCCGCACGCCCAAAGAAGGCGAACGCTACTTCGCGCTTGTCAAAGTTGATGCGATCAACTTCGAGCCGCCAGACCGCACGCGCCGCCGTGTGCTCTTCGAAAATCTGACGCCGGTGTACCCGGATCGCCGCATCAAGCTTGAGACCACCGGGGACAACTACTCCGCCCGCGTGATGGACATCATGACGCCGCTGGGCAAGGGACAGCGTGGCCTCATCGTGGCACCGCCGCGTACCGGTAAGACGATGCTGCTGCAGAACCTCGCGAACAGCATCACCACCAACCATCCTGAGGTGTATCTGATTGTGCTGCTCATCGATGAGCGGCCCGAAGAAGTGACCGACATGCAGCGATCGGTGCGCGGCGAAGTGGTGTCGTCAACGTTTGATGAGGCCGCCCAGCGCCATGTGCAGGTTGCCGAGATGGTCATCGAAAAATCCAAACGCCTGGTGGAATACGGCAAGGACGTGGTGATTCTGCTCGACTCCATTACCCGACTGGCGCGCGCCTACAACACCATCGTGCCGACGTCCGGTCGTGTACTGACCGGCGGCGTGGACAGCAACGCCCTGCAGCGCCCAAAGCGTTTTTTTGGTGCCGCCCGCAACATCGAAAACGGAGGCTCGTTGACCATCGTCGCCACTGCGCTGGTGGAAACCGGATCGCGCATGGACGATGTGATCTTCGAGGAGTTCAAGGGCACCGGCAACATGGAGATTCATCTCGATCGCAAACTCGCCGACCGGCGAGTGTTCCCTGCGATCGACATGCAGAAGAGCGGGACCCGCAAGGAGGAACTGCTCCTGCCGAAGGAGGAGCTGAACCGCATGTGGGTGCTCCGCAAGGTGCTGACGTCCCTGTCGCCCTCCGAAGCCATGGAACTGATGTTGTCCCGCATGACCAAGACCAAGGACAACACCGAGTTCCTCTCCACCATGGGTAAATAGCGCCCCTAGAAAAGGTGTCGGGTGCCTTTAAAAAAGGCACCCGACACCTTTTCCTTCGTCGGTCGTCCTCGTCGCCTGAGAGTTCTTTCGATTCCCATCGCCCGCGCCGTCAACGGTGTCCATGTGTCATCGCCGAATGGCCGCCCAGTGGCAATCGAAGATCTGACAGCGTCCACATCTGTGGCCGGCATATCTAGGTTTACTCGTTCAAGCCAGTCGAGCGGCTGCGGGACTGGCCAGTCAGAGAGCAGTATTGCGGATGCACCACAATACCGGAGATAGAGACTTGACCAGCGCCAATGCTCTGCACGGGTGACCAGTCCGGCTCTGAGCGCGTTGCGCTCAACATAGCGGCAGACTGAATAGAAGTGGCTGTCCGATTGAATCGGGAATGCCTTAAAGCGGCCTTGGTAGACGGCTCCAAGCCCTGTGGTTCCGCGAAACGCGTGCCAGCGGTGACTGTGCGTGCCCAATAGATACTTCATGAACGTGGACAACTGACCGTCAGCCACGGGCGTCACCACAAAGTGAAAGTGGTTGGGCATGAGGCAGAACGACAGGAGTCGGACAGGGGCTTTTACGAGGGCCTCGTCTACGCAGTTCAAGAACGATAGGTAGTCCCCGTCGGATTCGAACAGCACGGCACGTCTCGCCCCTCGATTGATCACATGAAAGGGAACACCGGCCGTTCCTCGGCCTGTTCGATACGGCATGCCGAGGTGCATTCAAGATTCGCGCCTGGAAGAAAAGGTGTCGGGTGCCTTTTAAAAAGGCACCCGACACCTTTTCTCGGGTATCTTCCTACCCGCGGATGACATATCGCCAGACGCTCGACTACCCAGGTCTGCGGCCATTTTTATGGACGCAGTTTCTTGGGGCGTTCAACGACAACATCTTCAAGATGGTCGTGTCCTTCCTCGCGATGGGCGCGATGGGCGAGGTGGAGGGCGTATCGCTCGTCGGGGCGGTCTTCATCCTGCCGTTTCTGCTCTTCTCCGGGTACGCGGGTCACCTCGCGGACACGGTCGGCAAGCGCTCGGTCCTGGTCTGGATGAAGTGGCTCGAGGTCGCGGCCATGGTGCTGGCGGTGCCTGCGCTGCTCACGGGCCACATCGGTCTCCTGCTGGTCGTGTTGTTCCTGATGGCCACGCAGTCCACGTTCTTCAGCCCGGCCAAATACGGCATCCTTCCTGAGCTCCTGCCCGAGCACGAACTCTCGCGTGCGAATGGACTTCTCGAAATGAGCACCTTTGTGGCGATCGTGGTGGGTACGTCCGTCGGCGGTCTGGTGTACACCGCGTGGCAGGACACACCAGAGGCGATCGGCCTGGTCCTTGTGGCGATCGCCGTGATCGGGACGTGGGCAAGCCACCGCATCCCGGCTGTGGTCGCTGCGGCGCCGCACCAGGTTCTGCAGCTCGCGCCCTGGGGCGAAATCGCCACGGGCCTGCGACGACTGCTCTCCGACCGGACGCTGTGGATGACCGCGGTCGGCGCGTCATTCTTCTGGTTCCTGGGCGCTCTGCTGCAGCTCGCCCTGCTCCCCTACGCCACAAC
>JAWXBB010000136.1:0-4677 GCA_034439795.1 Planctomycetaceae bacterium
ATACAGCAGCGTCTCGCGCGGCGACAACCACTGATACAGCCCGCTGCTGGCCGACACGAGTCCGATCTGCCGCTTGACCTCATCGGGCGCGGTGGACACCGACTGCCCGCCGATCGTCGCCTCCCCCGCGGTCGGCGGCAGCAGCCCAAGAATCATCCGCAGCGTGGTCGTCTTCCCCGCCCCGTTCGGCCCGAGCAGCCCATACACCTCCCCCGCCGTGACGCGGAACGACACGTCATCGACGGCGCGAAACGGCGCGCCGTTGACGACGAACTCTTTGGTGAGGTGTTGGACGTCGATCATGCGATGCGATCACAGCCCGGAGCGCAAGCGACGGCGTGAAGCGAATGCGGCGCGACATCCGTTGTAACAGGTTGCCCGACGCTTCGCCTACGAGCGCGCGGCGGAATCCGTTGGGGCAACACATGTAACTGAGGCGGAAACCTGTGCTATCCGGGAGCGTGCCGGTCAATTGCCCTCTGGCGTCAACTGATTCTGGAATTGGCTCGGACTCTCGAACGGAATCCCACGAACTTCTTCGACGATCAGTTGTGCGATGGGCATTCCAGGACTCAGGAGGATTGCCGCAGGACCGAGATTGATGACTTCCAGGGTCAGATGACCATTCCAGCCGGGATGCACCGTGGGTGCCGTGAAATGCACGAGCAATCCAATTCGAGCCCGGCTGCTCTTGCCTTCAATTCGAGCCGCCAAACAGGATTTGCCCGTGGAGGGAAGCGGCAGCCCAACGCGCTCCAGAGTCGATGCCAGAATGAACGTATTGCGCTCGAGCCGGTAGGGCTGGCTCAGAGAAATCGTCAAGCGATCGGAATTCACGCCCTGAAAATCGGCTTGGCGGCCCGGCTGGGTCGGATCGTAAACGAAGGTTCCGCCACGCGGAACCAAGATCTCCGCGTTCAGGCGAAGGTCGACAGAATGGGTGCCAAAGGGCGATTGACTGGGATCATTCAAGATGACTTGTGGACGAGGCGTGATGATTAACCGCTGCTCATCCAAAGCTTTGATCAGCTCCCGATTGGACAGAATCATGAAATTCCCTGCGATAGGTCAGTGGATCGCCTCCTTAAGATCGCGAGTGGAAACCGTCACAAGATAGCCGTCTTCGAACGCTTCTGCTGGGAGACGCACGACCGCCCGTTCGCCCAGTCGATCAACGACCCGCACTCGCACCCGTCCCGGGACGAATCGCGTTGCCGAACTGGTGGATTGTTGGGATTTCACCGACTCCTCTGGCGCGAAGAGCGAGAACTCCCTGCCGTCCGCACGCCGTCCCTGAACAGCACGTTCGAATGAGAACTGACCCTGTCCAATCTCGCACTGCAACCACGCATCCATGATGTTCCCAACTTTGAATCGATGTCCGTTGAGGATGATTCCAACATCTGCAACTGAGCTTTCGCGAGCCGGACATAGTTCATTCAGTCCGGTCAGAACTTGGTTGGGCCGAAGTTCTGAACCCTTGCATCGCAGCATTGACTGGCAAGCACTCCCGCTAGTCGACGCGCATCGTAAAGCTTCCAATGTAAATGTCAATATTCTCTGGATTCAGCCGGGATCACCGCATCAACACCGGCGACTCGACGGGCGGCGACTCTGCCTCCACCACCGGCAACGGCCGATACGACCGCGGCGGCATGTCATCATCCGTCGCCTCGCTGCGGCGCTTCGGTGGACCGAACATCGTCAACCATGCGACGCGTGTGAAGCCGCGCCAGGTGTTGAACGTCTCGGCGACGGCGGTCGGTTCGTAGCCGCAGTGGACCATGCAGTCGGCGCACTTCGGGTTGCCGCTCGTGTGACCGTATTGCGACCAGTCGGTGGTGTCGAGCAGTTCCTGATACGTCGCGGCGTACCCTTCGCCCAGCAGGTAGCACGGCCGCTGCCAGCCGAACAGGTTGTACGCCGGGCTGCCCCACGGCGTGCATTCCAGCTTCCAGCGGCCTTGCAGGTACTCCATGAACAACGGCGACAGGTTGAATTTCCAGCGCCGCTTGCCGTTTTCGAGCATCCGGCGGAACAGGCTGACGGTCTGCTGCCGATGCAGGAACAAGTCCTGACCAGGGGCCTTCTCGTACTGATAGCCGGGGGACAGCATCATCCCTTCGACGCCGAGGTCCATCAGCGTGTCGAACATCGACCGCATGGCCTGCGGGTCGGCGTTGTTGTAGACGGTGGTGTTGGTGGTGACGCGGAAGCCCTTCGCGATCGCCGCCTTGATTGCCGAGATGGCGACGTCGTACACGCCCTCGCGGCAGACGGCCCAATCGTGTTCTGCCTTGGGGCCGTCGAGATGAATGGAGAACGTCAGGTACTTCGACGGCGTGAACTTGTCGAGGTGCTTCTCCAGCAGGATGGCGTTGGTGCAGAGGTAGACATACTTTTTCCGCGCGACGAGGCCGGCGACGATCCGGTCGATCTCCGGATGCAGCAGCGGCTCGCCGCCGGGGATCGAGATGATCGGCGCGCCGCACTCATCGGCGGCGTTCAGGCATTGCTCGACGGTGAGCTGCCGGCGAAGGACGTCGGCGGGGAACTGAATCTTCCCGCAGCCCGCACAGGCCAGATTGCAGCGGAACAGCGGCTCCAGCATCAGCACCAGCGGGTACTTCTCGCGCCCCCGCAGCCGCTGCTTGAGCACGTACGTCGCCACCGTCCACATCTGCGAAACCGGAACGCCCATTCGCCGCTGCCTCCGTGAGAAAATCCCAAGGATGGTGTAGCAGGTTTTGGTGGATGTGTCTGCGCCGGCCGCACGCGACCTTCGTTAGCCGCGACCCGGAGGCTTTGCGCAGGGGAGCGCTGGGTGGGGCGCGCCACACGTCGCGCGCGCTCCACCCCAGCGCTCCCCTGCGCAAAGCCTCCGGGTCGCGGCTAACCGTTGCGGAAACTTCGCCCATAGGTCGATTTCGGATAGAGTCTGTCTCACACGGCGTCACGCTCCGGAATGATCGCTCCATGCGCATTGCTGAAATCATCGTGTACCGCGTGCGGATTCCGCTCAAGACGGAGATCCGCCACGCCTCGCATGCGCGGACCGAGACGGCGTCGCTCGTCGTGCAGTGCCGGCTGGACAACGGCCAGATCGGTTGGGGCGAGGGGTTGCCGCGGGAGTACGTCACCGGGGAGACCATCGACGACGCCTGGGCGCTGATCGCGCGGGCAGAGCTCTCGAAGCAACTCGGCGGATCGTTTGAGACGCTGGCCGACGTCATCGCGCTGCTGGACCGGTTCCATTTGCCGCCGCGATCTGGGGATGACCGCGGATGCTTCGGGAACTCGGCGCGGTGTGCGATCGAACTCGCCGTGCTGGATGCGTATTGCCGGTCGTTGGGTGTGCCGTTGTCTGGTGTGACGGCCGCGTTGCCGGAGACGATCGCGATCCGCGGGCGAGCCGAATGGGTGCGGTACTCGGCGGCGTTCACCGCGATGAGTCCGTGGAAGCAGACCACGCGGGCGCTGTTGTTGCGGCTGTTCGGCTTCCATCAGGCCAAGGTGAAGGTCGGGATGGCCGATGTCGATGACGTTGCGACACTGCGGCGCATCCGGGGCATCGTCGGCCGCGGCCTGGATCTGCGGATCGACGCCAACGAAGCGTGGACGTGCGAGAATCTGGCGACAAAGCTCTCGCCGCTCGTCCTGTTCGGCATCACCGCCGTCGAGCAACCGGTCCCGCACGCGGCGGTGGCGGGATTGGCAACCGTGCGACCGTCGCTGGGCGTGCCGATCATGCTTGACGAATCGTTGTGCGGCGAGATCGACGCCCGCCGCGCGATCGAGCAGGGGACGTGCGACCTGTTCAACATCCGCCTGTCGAAGTGCGGCGGGTTCCTGCCGTCGCTGCGGCTGGCCGCGCTCGCGCACCAGGCGGGCCTGGGCTACCAGCTCGGATGCCAGGTCGGTGAGACCGGCATCCTGTCGGCGGCGGGGCGGCATTTCGCGGCGTCGGTCGGCGGCCTCCGCTATCTCGAAGGAAGCTACGACCGCTTCCTCGTCGCGGAACGATTGACGACCGAGGATCTGACGTTCGGTTACGGCGGCTACGCGCCGGCGCTTCCCGGCCCCGGCTTGGGGATTACCGTGGACCCGGTAGCGCTGCAACGCGTGACGGTCACCGAGCAGCGCATCAAGTTCGCGACGTGATTGCAGAATGTCACCCGAAGCCGCCGGGTGCCATGCTTGCAGCTTTGGGCAAGCATGTGCCTTTGCGATGAAGACATGCTTGCCCAAAGCTGCAAGCATGGCACCCAGGAATCGGAATTCACACGGCCATCGGCCAGACCAGGGTCGCACGGTCGCTGTCCGCGGACCCGCCGAGGCCCAGCCAGTCAATCGCTTGGTCTTCGGTCTCGAACATCGTCAGGTGCTCCACGACGGCGGTCGGCAGCGTGTCCACGAACTCGTCCACCCGGGGGGTGACGACGGCGAACCGGCGGTTCGGGAATTCGTCGCCCCGCTTCGAGGTTGCCAAGGCCAGCCGCGTCGCCCGACGACAGACGGTCTCGTCGCAGATCACCACCACATCCAGCCCGGATCGCAGGCAGTCGCGAATCGTGTTTCGCAGCTCGATCGGCTTCTCGGCAAGGTCGCTGGTGACGTGAACCACAGACAACGTTTGGACGCGAGTCATGGCAATCTCCAGGGCGATGGGACGGGAGG
>JAWXBB010000137.1:0-3445 GCA_034439795.1 Planctomycetaceae bacterium
CATCAGCAGGACACGACCGGCCGCGACCACAATCCGGACGCCTTCACCGTCTGGCTGCTGGGGGCCGGCGTGAAGGGGGGCGCGAGCTACGGCGCGACCGACGACTTCGGCCGCCGCAGCGTCGACCGCGTCACCAACGTCTGGGAGTTCTACGCCACGGTCCTGCACCTCTTGGGTTACGATTTCAACCGGCTGGCGTGGTACCACAACGGCCTGGACCGCAAGCTGTCCGACGTCCACGGCCGCGTGATTCAGGACGTGCTGGCGTAGGGGGTGAGCCTGGAGCGTCAGCGACCGGAGGTTCTTCGATCTCCGGTCGCTGACGCTCCCGGCTCGCCAGGGATCGGTTGGCTGGCCGCTTCGGCTTGAGCTTCGTCGAGCGCTTCACGCAAGGCGACGGTGGAGACCCAGCCAATGTAGATCAGCGCGATCACCGCCAGGACGACGAAGATGTAGGGCAGGTACGCCGTCAGCGGTTGATCGGCCAGCCCGTGCCCGGATTGCTGGAGGTCCGCGAGGGACTTCGCCGCCGCACCGGTCAACGTCGAGGCCAGCGTCCGGGGCAGCAGCCCGATGACCGTCGCGACGACGAACGCCCGCAGCGGCACCCTGGTGACGCCGAAGAAGTAGCTCATGATGTTGGAATGGAACACCGGCGTCAGCCGCGTCAGCAGGACGATCTGAAAGCCGCGCGTGCGGCAGGCGATCTCCACGGCTCGGAAGCGCGGACTCGCCGCCACGCGCTGGTCGAACCAGTTCCGCCCCAGTCGGCCGGCGATGAGATAATTCACCGTCCCGCCCAGCGCCGATCCCAGCAGCGACACAATCGTTCCCGCCACGGGGCCCAACATCCAGCCGATGCTCATCGCCAGAATCGCATTGGGAATCAGGAACACGCAGGCCAAAGCGTACGCGAGCGTCAGCACCACGTAGGACAACGGGCCCAACTGTCTCGACCACTCGAGGCCCCGAAACAACGTGTCGGTGATTGCGCGGCCGTTCAGCCCGACCACCACCGCCAGCCCCAGAAACGCTGCGAGAATCAGCCCGCGGCGGAGCACGGGCGGTTGCGATTCAGGCATGTTGGGCCCTGCAGGTTCTTGCGATCCAAACGCACACCGGTTGAGGCATGCCTTCTTCGTTGCTGATCAGCGGTGGGAATGCCGTTCGTTCTCTACGACGGAACTCGGCAGACGCCTACGCAAGCGGCCGATTTCGTCCGCTCGGGTCCGGCGAACTTCGCCCGAGAGCCCGCCTGACTCATCGAGTACAGTCTGGGCTTCAGTGAGCAACAGTGCGGCATCGTCCCAACGACCGAGTTCGACGAGCAGTTCGGCGTAGTTGATCAGGTGGAATGCGTCGTGAGCGAGCTCCAGACCGGCAGCACGATACTCTCGTTCGGCCTCTTCCAGCCTGCCCAGGTGCATCAGGCAATGGGCGCGATTGCAATGAACAAGCAAAAACTGGGGCGTTTTCTCGAGCTGGGTATCGATCAATTCCAGCGCCTTGGCCCAGTCGCCTTTCCGGACATAGAGCTGTGCGAGGTTGTTGCAAATCAAATTGATGCCGTCACAGCGATCTTTCTCGGCTTCCAGAACCGCGATAGCCGTCTCAAGATCTTTTGTGAATGCCTGTGCGAACATTCTGTTGCTCGAATGGGCTCGAAGTAAGGCCGAACCGTAGTTAGCGGCAAGGAAGCAGAATAGTCCACCGACGAAGATTGGGGCAATCAGTGGTCCGATCGGAACTCCGCGGCGCGAAAGCCAGAACAACAAGACGGGCACCCCGATGAAGGCTGTGACCAGCATGGCATGGACGATTCCAGCGGGCCGCGCGGCAGCGTCTTGAGAATGCGATGGATTCCCAGCAGTCGGACTCGGAGGCCGAACGATGGGCGAGTCCGCATTGACGAGTCGCGGCACGGCCCATTGCCGGAAGCGCTCACGCTGTAGCTTCAATTTGCGATACCGGAGATTTGGGACCACAATCAGCAAGCCCAGCAGCGTGCCGAAAACTAACGTCGCGACTGCTGACCATTGTCCAATCGGATCGACAGTCTGCCACTTCGTAACCGGCAAGATGACGACCGCCAGCCAGAAGCCGACGACGCCGCAACCGCTCCAGAAGGGTGACGGCTTGGCCGCCGTTTTCGCGGCCAACTGGCCCTTGGCACGCTGCTTTTCGAGCAGTCGCGCTTTCTGCCGGTCGTTGATCCACAGTATCAACCAGATGACGGCACTCAGGAAACTGATCATGGCCCCTAGGCAAGCGATGCCGAGAAGCTGGTCCCAAATCCCCATCGACGGAGTCCTCGCAGGCGGGCGCGGTTGGCCGCGTTGAATCTACCGGAGCGCCGTCAACTGCCGAAGGTCATTGAAAAGGCCGGGATTGTGACAAACCTGTGATCACTTTGCGACCCCGGCAGCCGATGCGCAACCGGGCCACACGCGATCAGAATCAGACGCCCGTCGGCGAATTCGCGATGGAGAACTGCTTGCCGCCGACTTCAACGACATCGCCGGGATGCAGCTTCCGTCGTCGGCGGGTCTCGACGTCGCCGTTCACTTTGATCTCGCCACCCTGAATCATCAGCTTAGCATGGCCGCCGGTGGCGACTAGCGCGTTGATCTTCAGAAAGTGATCGAGACGGAGTTGATCGGCCTCGGCGGGAGGGGCGTCGTCGGACAAGGGGGTCACCATCCAATGGTCGGCGATGGAATTAGTATCGTTGGGAATCGCCGCAAGAACCGTAAGGAAGATGGTCAGGTTCAGCGGCTTTGTCCCCTCGCCCGCCGCTTCGGTGGGAGAGGGTTAGGGTGAGGGTGCCTTTCCGTCTTGGCTCTGCACCGCGAGGAAGTCAAAGCCGAAGCACCCTCACCCCAGCCCTCTCCCAGCGAAGCGCCGGGAGAGGGAGTCAAATCGACGTCAATCCCACCACCACGGGTGGGCTTCAACACGCGTCGCCGATAGTGACTCGGTGCGGACGGAATCAAGCCGCCGCCCCGGGTCGGTCTTGAACGACGCCGGATTGACCAGGCGGTTGGGATGGACCGTCACGCCGCCGCCGACGAGGCCGACGATCGTGCCCGAGTTCACGCGGCGGAAGTTCGACAGCGACGGCACCTGTTTTGGAGCTGGTCCCGATTCGTGCGGCAGCCGCTGGGCGTCGAGGAACAGGTCCATCGTCCACCCGACCTGCGTCGCCAGCTTCTCCTTGTCGATGAGCGCTGTGATCACGCACAGGTCGAACAGATTCTGCAGGTCGGCGAACAGCGGCGACTGTTCGGCGAGGTCGGCGTAGCGCTCGGTGAACTGCTTCGCGAACGCCTGCGTCGATTGCCGAGTGGTCGCCGCGGCGAAGCGGTCTCCCCCGGCGGTCGTCATTTCTTCCTGCGACATGAGCTGCACGCGCTGACCGGTGAACTCGTAGCTCAGGTTGTCGGCA
>JAWXBB010000138.1:0-8028 GCA_034439795.1 Planctomycetaceae bacterium
GGCGACCGTCCCTTCGAGCCGCTCGAACTTGCAGCTCACTTCCGATTTCGTCGTCGCCTCCAGCCGCGCGAGGTACTGCCCGACCCACGTCGCCGGCGTCCAGGTGTCCCCAGGCTCGACCGGCGCGATCGGCAACAGCGCGGTCAGCGTCAGGCTGTCGCACGGCGGCGACAACAGTTCCAGCTCCTGAGCCGACAGCGCTCCGCCCAGACTGACAATCTCCGCGCCGGAGACCCGCCCCTGGGCGACGACGAGCTTCAGCGCGTCGGGCAACCGGACGGCGGTCTTTTCGTCGGCGACGTCGATGTCGACCTGAGCCTGTTCGTATTCGCGCACGGCCCGCAGCGTCTCCGCCCGGCTGCCGAGGCCGAGCAGCCGTCGCTCGCGATACGAGATCGCCGCGGACGCCGTCATCGGCAACGCCTGCGGCTTGTTGTCCTCGCCGCGGGTCTGCGCCTGCCCATGCACATCCAGCCGCAAGCCCACGCCGAACACGCGGTCATCATCGACCGGCTCTTCGATAGTCAGCTTGTCGGCGAACGCGGGAAGCGTGGCCATCACCGCAAACGCGGCAGACAGAAACAGCGACCGACAGGGCATGGGTGACTCCATTCATCAGGCCCCGAAAAGCCAAGAGGTCAGATCAACCGCAAAGGCTCGAAGGACGCGAAGGGGGGAAAGGCATTGGGCATTGGGAACGGCCAAGAAGTGGAACGGTGCGCCAATTTGTTTTCCTCTGACCTAAATCCTAATGCCTTCTCTTCCTTCGCGTCCTTTGCGCCTTTGTGGTTTTCCAATCTTCTTCTATGCCGTCTTCGCCACGGTTGCGGGTTCGAGGTCCAATTTCTCGGCGAGCGACGTCGCCGCGGCGACCAGGCCGTCGACGTCGAGGCCCACGTCAACCAGCAACTCGTCCCGTTCGCCGTGTTCGATAAACCGGTCCGGCAAGCCCAGCCGGCGGATGTGGTCGGTTCGCAGCCCGGCGTCGTTCGCGGCTTCCAGGACGGCGGAACCGAAGCCCCCCATGAGCGCTCCTTCTTCGACCGTCAGCACGAACCCGCAGTCTTCGATGGCGCGGAACATCGTGTCCGTGTCGAGCGGCTTGGCGAAACGGGCGTTGATGACGCCGACGTCCCAACCGAGCGTCCGCAGTTGCCGGGCGGCTTCCACGCAACGGCTGAACAGCGTGCCGTAGGCGATGAACATGCCGTCGGCTCCCCACGCGAACACCTCCGCCTTGCCGGACTCGATGGGCTGTTCGGGGCGATCGACCGCCTCGGTGTTGGCCTTCGGATAGCGGATCGCGACCGGCTGCGGCGAGTTGACGGCGAACTCCAGCATCGGTGCCACGTCGTGCTCATCGCCGGGGGCGGCGAGAATCAGGTTCGGGAACACGCGCAGATAACCAATGTCGAACGCGCCGTGATGCGTCGGTCCGTCCGCTCCCGCGAGGCCCGCGCGGTCCATGCAGAACGTGACGGGCAAGTTCTGCAGCGCGACCTCCTGGAAGATGTGGTCGTAGCTCCGTTGCAGGAACGTGCTGTAGATGTCGACGACCGGCTTCATGCCCGCCTTCGCCATGCCGCCGGCGAAGGCGACCGAGTGCCCTTCGCAGATGCCGGTGTCGAAGAAGCGGTCCGGGAAATCCGTGCGGACGCGGGACAGCTTGTTCCCTTCGCACATCGCCGCGGTGAGGACGCACACCTTGGGGTCGCGCTGCATCAGATCGTACAGGGCGTCGCTGACGGCGTTGGTGTAGGCCCGCGACGCGCTCTTCTTGATCGACGCCACGCCGTTGTGACCGTTCCGCTGGAACGGCGGCGGCGCGTGGAACATCACCGGGTCGTTGCACGCCGGCTCGAAGCCGTGCCCCTTCTGCGTGAAGACGTGCATCAACACCGGGCCGGAGACTTCCTTGACCATTTCCAGATAACGGCGGAGGCCGAGCAGGTCGTGACCGTCGACCGGGCCGAGGTAGCGGAACCCAAGTTCCTCGAACAGCATCCCGCCGTGCAGGAAACCCTTGAGCGCGTCCTTGAACTGCGAGAGCGCGTGATGCGCGGTTTCCCCCAGCGGCAGCTTGTTGAGCAGCCACGACACGTCGCGCTTGAGGCCGTTGTAGAAGGGCGCGACGCGGGCCTTGTCGAGATACTTCGCCAGCCCGCCGACGCGCGGGCAGATCCCCATCTTGTTGTCGTTGAGAATGACCAGCAGGTCGGATTTCAGCTCGGCGGCGTTGTTCATCGCCTCGAACACAATGCCCGAGGGCAACGCCCCGTCGCCGATCACCGCGACCGACCGCCGATCCGCCTGATTGAGCAGATTGTCGCCCGCCTTCAGCCCGAGCGCTGTCGAGATGCTCGCCCCGGCGTGACCGGTCATGAACAGGTCGTAGTCGCTTTCGTTGGGGTTCGGGAACCCCATCAACCCGCCCTTGCGGCGGATCGTCTGGAACTGGGCGAACCGGCCGGTGATGAGCTTGTGCGGATAAATCTGATGCCCGGTGTCCCAGATCAGCCGGTCGTGCGAAAAATCGAACACCTGATGCAACGCCAGACAGAGTTCGACCACGCCCAGATTGCTGGCGAAGTGCGCCGTGCGGTCGGTGACGACGGTGCAGAGCGCTTCGCGGATTTCGTCGGCGAGTTGCAGCAATTGCGGATCGGTCAGCCGGCGGAGGTCTTTCGGCGACTGAATCTGCGGCAGCAGTTGGAAGTCCATCTCAGTGGTCTCGCTTTCCGACAAACCTGGCGAGCGCGATCAAATGCCGGCCGCGGTCTCCGAACGGGGCGACCAAGGCCGCGGCTTCATCAATCAGGGCGTCCGCCCGGCGGCGACTTTCGGCGACGCCGAGCAATCCGGGATACGTCAACTTCCCGGCATGGGCGTCCTTGCGGACCCCCTTTCCCATTTTCTCCGGATCGCCCGATACGTCCAAGAGGTCATCCGTAATTTGGAACGCCAACCCAACACATTGTCCAAACTTACGCAGCCGATGGACGGAATCCGAGTCCGTTTGGGCAATTTGTGCCCCCATTGTCAGACCACAGGCGATCAGACGTCCGGTTTTGCGACGGTGGATGGCCTCCAGTTCCTCGACGGTGGTCAACCCGCCGCGTTCGGCTTCGATGTCGGCAACCTGCCCGGCGACCATCCCGCAATGCCCGGCGGCGGCAGCGAGATCGGCACAACACGCGGCGGCGACAGCGGCCGGCGCGACATCCCGGGCGACCACCTCGAAGGCCAGCGTCAGCAGGGCGTCACCGGCCAGAATCGCCATGGCTTCGCCGTAGACCTTGTGATTCGTGGGCCGGCCGCGGCGGAAGTCGTCGTCGTCCATCGCCGGCAGATCGTCGTGGATCAGAGAATAGGTATGCACCATTTCCAAGGCACACGCGGCGGGGAGGGCCAGTTCCGGATCGCTACCGCAGGCTTCACACGCGAAGACGGTGAGCAGCGGCCGCAACCGTTTCCCGCCGGCGAGCAGGCTGTACGCCATCGCTTCGCGGAGCGGTTCGGGGCAATCGGGCAACGGCGAGACGTACAACGCCAGCCGGGCGTTGACCCGGTCGCGCCACAGGTGAACCGCGGCGTCGAGATCGGCGGCTGCACCGTCCATGTCGTCCCACTCGCATCCGTGCGGCTGTCTTCCCGATTCGGTGAGCGGATTCCCTCCGCGGCCAGATATGCTACCGCAGGCATTTCCCACAGGAAAGGGAATAAATCCAGGATGGCCTCACGCAAAGGCGCAAAGCTCGCCAAGGAGAAGAGGCTGGATCGGCAAGAGCGATTTCCCTTCCCGGGTTTTCTTGGCGAGCTTTGCGCCATTGCGTGAGAATACTTCTTCTCCGAAACTGACCCAACTCAAAGCCGCGGCGCGGCTTGCAACTGATCGGCGATGGGTCTACGATGCCGGGTTGGATGATGAAAAGCCGCGCGGTTTGGCCGTTGCGTAGCGGTTCGTCCGAATGGACCGTTGCGGGACCGGCAAGTTTCCGAAATGGGCCTCCAGCGAATTGAAGTCGCGTGACGTAAGGCCTTGCGTTCCGTCATCATTTCGTGCGCTTGTCATTCCCGGCGAAAGCCGGGCCGATCGAAAGACATTGTGCGACGGGCGGTTGTCCGTCGAGAGTTCCCTACCGATTCAGGCAGTCTCATGAGCATTAACGGTCAGCCCGGCGAGACGGTCATCGAGATCCGCAACCTGACGAAGATCTACCGCGACTTCTGGGGCCGCAAAAAGGTCCGCGCGGTGAACTCGCTCAGCCTGGACGTGCGCAAAGGCGAAGTCTTCGGGCTGCTCGGTCCCAACGGATCGGGCAAGACGACCACGCTGAAGCTGCTGCTCGGCCTGCTGTTCCCCACCGAAGGGGACATCAAGGTGCTGGGCAAATCGGCCGCCGACGTCAGCAAGAACGAGCGCATCGGGTATCTCCCCGAAGAGTCGTACCTGTACCGCTTCCTCAATGCCGAGGAAACGCTGGACTTCTACGGCCGGCTGTTCAACATGCCGGCGAAGGTCCGCAAGGAGCGGGCCGAGATGCTGCTCGACCTGGTGAAGATCTCGCACGCCAAGAAGCGGCAGCTCAAGGAATACTCGAAGGGCATGACGCGCCGCATCGGCTTGGCGCAGGCCCTCATCAACGACCCGGACCTCGTCCTGCTGGACGAACCGACGAGCGGCCTCGACCCGCTCGGCAACCGCGACATGAAGGACTTGATTCTCGACCTGAAGAAGCAGGGGAAGACGGTCCTGATGTGCAGCCACCTGCTCGCCGACGTGCAGGACGTGTGCGACCGGATCGCGATTCTCTACGGCGGCGAGCTGAAGGTGCTCGGCCGGGTCGACGAACTGCTCAAGAGCCAGAACCAGACGCAGGTGCTCAGCTCGCAACTCAGCCCGGCCGCGATCGCCGAGGTGGAAGCCGTGCTCAAAAAGCACAATGCGAGCTACCAGGTGGATCACCCGACGGCGAGCCTCGAAGAGCTGTTCCTGCGGACGGTGCAGGAAAGCAAGGAACGGCCCGGTCGCCGGCTGGTGACCGACGACACGGCCCAACCCGCGGGGACCGTGAAGTAGCCCAATCATCCATCGGGTGGCGGGGCCTAAGCCGCTTCGGTGTGGCTCCGACTCTCACCAGAATGGCGGGGCCAAGTAGACATTAGCCCCGCCACCCGGTCGTCAGTCCCGCTCGATCATCGTTATTCAGTCACTCCAGCGATTTCGTCCGCGAACAAGGTCTCGGTTATGGATTTCGATCCAGTACCCTTTTATCTGCTGCCCGCCGTGATCGGTTGGGTGATTGTCTGCGGCGTCAGCGTGGCGCTCGTGATGGGGGTGTCGTTCCTGGCGATGCTGGCCAGCCGCGGCGGCCGGGGCGTGGTGCTGTGGGGCAACGAGCTGGGGGGGATGCTGTCCGACGTGTTCTCGATCTCCCCTAAGCGCGTGTTGGCGCTGGCCCAGTTGACGTGGCGGGAGGCGATTCGCCGCAAAGCGCTGCTGGTGTTCGTGGTGTTCGCCGTGCTGTTCATGTTCGCGGGATGGTTTCTGTCGTCCTCCGATCTGCCGCCCGAGTTCCAGGTGAAGGTGTATGTGACGTTCGTGCTGCGGGCGATCAGTTGGCTGATCCTGCCGGTGGTGCTGCTGCTGAGTTGCTGGGGGATTCCGGAGGACATCAAGCAGCGGTCGCTGCACACCGTGGTCACGAAGCCCGCGCGGCGGTTGGAGATCGTGCTCGGTCGGATGCTCGGTTTCAGCGTGGTGGCGACGGTGGTGCTCGTGGTGATGGCCGTCGTCGGCGAGTTCTGGATCAACCGCCAGTTGTCCGAGGATGCGAAGAAGTTCCTCACCTGCCGGCAACCGATCTTCGGCGCGCTGCACTTTATCGACCGGGACGGCAACCCGGCGGCCGCGGGGATCAACGTCGGCGACATCTGGATGTTTCACAGTTATATCGAAGGGGCCAGCAAGGCCCGCGCGGTGTTCACCTTCACCAATCTCGACGCCGGGGTGCTCGACGCCGAAGGGAACCTGCGGCTCGAGAACCGCTTCCAGGCGTTCCGCAGTCACAAGGGGGACATGCGGCGCCCGCTGTATTACCAGTACGTGCTGATCAATCCGGACACCGGCCTGCGGGTGCCGATTTCGCTGAAGACCGTGAACGAATTCCGCGGCCGGACCGACGTGATTCCGCGGGCGCTCCCCAAGGTTGAAGAAGCCACCGCTGCTGGAAAATCCGATGCGGAATCCGGAAAGGCGCACGATCTGATCGACGATGTGATCTCCAAGCAGGCGGTCGTCGATCCACAGACCAAGCAGGTCGTCTACCCCGCCGGCAGCATGGTCGTCGAAGTGATCGCCATCGACCCCGGTCAGTATCTGGGCATGGCCCGGCCCGATCTGTTCATCCGCACGCCCGACCGACCGTTCTGGGTCGGCTACGTGAAGGCGGTGTTCGGCATCGAGCTGATGCTGCTGCTGGTCGTGATGCTCGGCGTGACGGCGAGCACGTTCGTCAAAGGTCCGGTCGCCACGCTGGTCACGTTCTGCTTCATCATCGTCGGCCAGACCGCCCGCGAGTTCATGCACAAGCTGGTCAGCGGCAGCGCGGAGAACGGCGGCGGCGTGTTCGAGTCGATCTACCGCATCGTCGCCCACATGAACCCGACGACGCCGCTGCCCGAAGGCCCGGCGACGCAGGCCATGAAGTTCGTCGACGGCATCATGCTGCAGGGGCTGTGGCTCGTCGAGCAGATCATTCCCAGCTTCGACTTCTTCACGCATTCGCTGACGTATCTGGCGAACGGGTTCGACGTGCGGTTCGACTCCGCGGTGCTTCCCGGCATCGCGATCGTCCTGGGTTATTTCCTCCCCTGCGTGCTGCTGGGGTACTTCTGCCTGCGGATCCGGGAGCTGGAATCCAAATGAACCAGTTCAGCTCGCAACAACGCAAGTTCGTGTATCTCGGCGGCCTGCTGCTGCTGCTGATCCCCATCATCGCGCTGGGCATGCCCGCCGACCGGGACGGCCAGAACTCCGGCTACATCGCCAAGCAGCGGGCCGACCTGGACCTCGGCGAAAGCGACCTGGGCGCGCTCGATCCGTCCGGCTCCGCAATGAACCTGGTGCTGCTCGGCCTCCGCGGCGTGGCGGCGAACATTCTGTGGGTGCAGGCCGAGGAGCAGAAGAATCACAAAGACTGGGCCCAGATGCGGGCGACGACGGAGTCGATCATCCGCCTGCAGCCGCACTTCACCAAGGTCTGGGAGTACAACGGCTGGAATCTGGCGTACAACGTGTCGGTGGAATGGGACGCCGTCCCCGACCGCTACTTCTGGGTGAAGGAGGGGGGCAAGTTCCTGCAGAAGGGGGTCGCCCGCAACAAGCTGTCGCCGGATCTGCACTGGCACGTCGGCCGCATCTACGGAGCGAAGCTCGGCCTGTCCGACGAGGCCCGCTTCTTCCGCCGCTACTTCCGCCAGGATCCCGATCCGAAGTTCAACGGCGGCGTCGATCCCGAGTGGAACGACGGCGATCTCGACAACTATCTCGCCGCCAAGGAATGGTTCTATCGGGCGAACGACGTCGAAGGCCAGGGCCGCCGGCAAACGATCATGGACCGGTCGATCTTCCGGTCGTATCCCACCCGCTCGCAGCTCGATTACGCCTCGGCCCTGCAGAAATACGGGTTCAACGAAGAGTTCGACCGCCTGTCCGCCGGCCGCAAGCCGAGCGGCGACGAGCTGACCTCGATGCAGACGCAGGTCCGCGACAAGCTGCGCGAACAGACCCGCGAAGCGTGGGCGACCGGGCTGAAGGAGTGGACCGAAATCTACGGTCAGGAACTGTTCACGGTTCCCTACGAGGGGGACGTCATCGAGTTCCGGATGGAGATGGCCGAGGAGGACATCGCCGCGGCGTCCAAGACCCCCGAGAAAATCGCGCGTCACCGGCGGACCATCGACGCCTATCAGAAAATGGTCAACTACCGCTACTGGCGGACCCGCGCCCTGTGCGAAGCCGAGCCC
>JAWXBB010000139.1:0-13940 GCA_034439795.1 Planctomycetaceae bacterium
CGTGCGGCTCTTGCAACGGCACGGGCTGCGGCACGGCAAGCCGTTCGTGTTCGTCAACCAGGTCGGCGGCAATGACGATCTGGTGTTCGACGGCCACAGCCTTGTGCTCGATGCCGCCGGGCAGGTCGTCGTGCAGATGCCGGGGTTCGACAGCAATCTGCATCTGGTCGATGTGGATCGTCTGCCGCCGCCGATCGCGGCGTATCAACCGTGCCGCGAGGCGCAGTTGCTCGACGCGTTGATTCTCGGCCTGCGCGATTACATGCGGAAGTCGGGGTTCACCGGTTGCGTGCTGGGATTGTCGGGCGGCATCGACAGCACGCTGGCGGCGTACATCGCGGCCCAGGCCGTGGGGCCGGAAAACGTCCACGGCCTGATGATGCCCAGCCGGTACAGCACGGGACACAGCGTGGACGATTCCGTCGCGCTCGCCGAGCGGTTGGGAGTCGATGCGGTGCGGATTCCCATCGACGCCGTGCATCGCGCGTACGAGACGCTGGACGTTGTCGGACCGGAACTGCTGTCGGCTCCGGCGGCGCTCGCCGATCAGAATCTGCAGGCGCGGATTCGGGGCGCCATCGTGATGATCCGCAGCAATCATCGCGGCTGGCTGCCGCTCGCGACCGGCAACAAGAGCGAACTGGCGATGGGATACTGCACGCTGTACGGCGACATGGCGGGCGGGTTCGCGGTGCTGGCCGATCTACTCAAGCGCGACGTGTATGCATTGTCCCGGCACATCAACGAAGTCCGCGAACGTCGCGAAGTAATTCCGCAGGCGGTCATCGACAAGGCTCCGAGTGCGGAGCTTGCGCCGAACCAGTTGGATCAGGACACGCTGCCGCCGTATCCGCTGCTGGACGCGATTCTTGCCGGGCTGATTGAGGAAGAGGCGTCCGTCGAGACGTTGTGCCAGCGGTATCCGGCCGAGACGGTGAAGTGGGTGGCGACGCGATTGGACCGCAACGAATACAAGCGTCGCCAGATTCCGCCGGGCATCAAGCTGTCGGCCCGCGCCTTCGGCAGCGGCCGCCGCATGCCGATGGCCGCGAAATACACGATTGAGTGACGTTGGAGTCCAGCCTTTAGGCTGCTCTTCTCTTCGGTCTAAGACAAAGGCACAGCCTGAAGGCTGGACTCCAACGGAGGAGGCCGCCCTCACTGCGTCACCTGACCGCCCGCGACGCCGTCGGCGCGGATCACGTTGGTCGCCGGGAAAAACTCCATCCGCTGCGTCGTATAGACGTCATTGCCGCCCGGTCCGCCGCGGCGATAGATGCGGGCCTTGCCTTTGCCGAAGCATTGCAGGATGTACGACTTCTTCGCGGCGTCGTAGGTGATCTGGTCGGCCGAGGCGAAGAAGCCCTGGCCGTCCAGTTCCGCGTTCCCCAAGCCGACGAGCTGGATGTAGCGGCGGTCGTTGGCGTCGGGGGGGCTCTGGCTGACCCGCAGTTCGGCGCACTTCAGGAAGCCGGCCCCCTTGGGCAGCGGGGCATCGGGATTGATGGCGTGGCTGGGGTCCGGCGCCTGCACCGGGCCGTGGACGATCTCCACCCGTTCCAGAAACGTCGCATACCGGCGGTGCAGGTTGCCGCGCATCTGGCCGTCGAACTTCACGTGGCTGTATTCCCACTCGGCGTCGTCGATCTGCGTGGGCCGGTTCGGCTTGGCGGTTTGCGGCGTCGGCAGACCGGTGTGCGAGGCCGCGTCGCGCCGCCAGACGCTCATGTCGCCCGGCCCCTGGGCGTGCAGTTCGCCGCTTTCGCGGTCGATCCGCAGCTCCCACACGTTGGCGATCAAGACCTCGGTGAGTTTGCTTTCGACGTACACGCGGTGATTCAACTCGACGTCGTTGCGACAGTAGATCGACGCCAGTTGCACGCGGTCGCTGCCGGCGGGGGGCTTATCGAACCGGATGCCTTCCGACAGCGTGACCTGCATCGTCTCGCACGTCATGCGGCGGTCCCCCAGCACCGCGGTGGCGTCGCCGTGGAACGCGGCCAGGCGGCCGTCGAACGACATCCGTTCCTTCCACTGCACATCGAGCGGTTGCGGCTTGGGGAGCGGTTTGCCGTCGATGTCGGTCTTCACCGGCAGTCGCAGCAGCCCCGCGCCGTCGACCCACAGGCGGTTGTCGGCCCGGTCGAGGTGCATCGACTGCGCTTCGAGCGTCAGGCTCGCGTCCTTGATATGCCCCGGCTTGCCGAACACATGGGCGATCTGCCGCTCGGCGCCGTGGTTCTCGATGTGAACCTGATCGCCGGTGATGACCAGCGGCTGCGGCACGTTCGGCCGGCGCTGCTCGAACCGGACGCGGCCCTCGGTCCAGATGTCGGCGGGGGACGGCGTCTTCTCGCCGGGACGCAGCCGCACTCGAATGCGGTCGGCGACCATCGTCGGCGGCGGTTCGGCCTTCCCCGTGGTCGGCCCCTGGCTGCCCCCCGATGAAAGACCGAACGGCTGATTCGCACCGGCGGCGTTCGATGCGGCGTCGGCGATCATCGGCAGCGACTCATCGAGCCAGACTTCGAGGTGCTGCGTCGTCGCCTCCAGTTGCGGGCTGATGAGCACGACGTCACCGCTGGCCTCCAGACGCTGCGGTTGCACGTCCTTGATCGGCGGGGACAGCTCACCGCCGCCGTCGACGGGATTGCCCTGGTCCGCGGGAGCCGTGTACCAGACGCGGATCAGTTCGGCCCCCAGTGCGCTGTTCTTCGTCGGTTGCCGGAACGACGCCGTCTTGTGCAGTTCGAGGAGATCCAGGCCCGATTGCGGATCGTGCGTCTGCCGCAGTTGCTGCTCCCATTCGGCGGCGAACAACGCCTCCTTCGTCTTCGGATCGCGATGAATCATCCAGCCCGGCCCGGCACAGTTGGCGGATTGCAACCGGCCGCCGGTCCCCCAGCCGAGCTCGATCGCCGGCGACTGCATCTCACTGTTCGCCTGCAACACGCGCACGGTTTGCGGGTGGGTCAGCCGGAGCGTTTGCCGGTCCGCCTCGTAATCCAACTGCGTGGCCTCGCATTGCAGCTTGTGCTGCATCGAGAACAGCCGGATCACCGGCGTCGTCTTGGCGTCCGGCGCGCGGGCCGCGGCGAACGCGGACATTCGCTGAAACTTGAGTTGCGAATCGAGATGCTGGTAGTCATCCGTGGTCTGCTCTGCGGGCGCGGTTGCCGCCGTTGTGGCCCCCTCGCCACCGAATTCGATTTGCATCCGGTCGCATTCGATCCAGTCGAACTCGGTGGGGCTGGTCTGACGGAACGCGACGACATCGGTCGTGTAGCCGGCGACTCGGCGTTCGAGGTCGTAGTCGAAGCTCCCCGCGCATTTGATCTTCAGCGACAGCGGTTCGCCGCGCTGCTTGAGTTGCAGGTCCATCTTCACGTTGCGGCTGAGGCGGACGTTCTTCACGCCATACACGTGCGGCCGGTCTTTGCCCGCCGGTCCCTGCTTGGGGATGAGGTCGAGTTGCAGGATGTCTGCGCTGCCACGGTTGCCGGCGTATGCGAACGACACCGGCTGGTCGCTCCACAGCTTTTGGGCCGGCTCGGAGAAGAAGAAATCGCGGCCGTCGATGACCAAGCCCTTCGGCCCGGCGACCTGCGCGCGACCTTCCAGCGAGGCGGCGACCATGCGGCCGGGATCGGGCGACGGCAAATCGAACGACCCCGCGAACTTCACGACGGCGGACTCGGCGACGACCGTCACGACTTCTTCCGCCCCGGTGGCAGCGTCCTTCGTGACCCACGCCATCGCGAACGGCCACAACCGCACGCGGCCTTCGCTCCCTTCGGGTTGCCATTCGTTCGCGTACACGAAGGCGTCGTGACTGCGGAGCAGGTACTTCGCCGACTTCACCCACGGCTGGTGCGACAGATGCGCCTCGGCGATGCGCATGTTCTCGACCGGCCGCGGCTGCTCGGTCTCGATCCCCGCCGCCGCCGGCACGCTCAACACCGGCAAGGCCAGCATCGGCCGCGTCACCGCCGCGTAAACGCCGTACATCCCTGTGAGACACAGGACCACGGCGAACGTCAGCAGGCAGCGTTGGGACATGTAGGGCTAAGTGCTAAAGGCTAAAGGCTAAAGGCTAAAGGCTAAGGGCTAAGGGCTAAGGGACAGACGGAAGCCGACGGGTTCCACCCCGTCGGATCCTACCCCGGTTCCGACGGCATCAAGCCGATCACATCAGTAATGTCGATCAACCCCACCGGGCGGCGTTCGTCGTCGATCACCGGCAGCTCGCTCAACCGGCGGCTGCTCAGAAGCTGCACGGCCTCTTCGAGGATGGCGTCCTGCGACAGCGTCAACGGCCCGGCGGTCATCACCTCCGCGATGGGGCGGTCGAGTTGCTGATCGCGGCGCTGTTCCAATAATCGCGCCAAATCGCTGTCGGTGAATAGACCCGAGAGCAGCCCATCGTCATCGACGAGCATCACGGCCCCCGTGCGACGACCGGGCCGGCAGAGCGTTGTGAAGACCTCGCGAACCGTGGAGGTCGCGACGGCGATGCGGAGTTCATTCCCTTGCCGCATCACATCGCGGACGGCGGTCAACCGGCGGCCGAGGCTGCCGGCGGGATGCAGCCTGCCGAATTGCTGCGGCGTGAACTGGCGGCTCTCGGCGACCACGAGCGCGAGCGCGTCGCCGACGGCAAGCATCGCCGTCGTGCTGGTCGTCGGCGGCAAACCGTGCAGCCCGGCTTCGGTCAACCGGCCGAGCGCGATTGTGACATCGGCCTGTGAGCCGAGTGTGCTTTGCGCGTGGGCGGTGATCGCCACCAATGGCAGCTTCAATCCGCGGATAAGTGGCAACAGTTGGCAGACTTCGTCGGTCTCGCCGCTGTGCGAGAGAACGAGCAGGACATCATCGCTGCCGAGGCAACCGAAGTCGCCATGCAGCGCTTCCGTGGGATGCATGAAGAACGACCGCGTGCCGGTGGAGCAGAGCGTCGCGACCAGCTTCTGTCCGATGAGGCCGGCCTTGCCGACGCCGGTGACAATCACGCAGCCGCGGCAACCGGCGAGCAATGCGACGGCGTCACAGAACGCGACATCGAGCCGTTTGGCGACGTCGAGCAGCGCCTGCCCCTCGTGCTGAATGATGCCCCGTGCGGCGCGGAGTTGCTCGATCGGCGCAAACGGCAGAACCGGCGACAACGCGGCCTGAGACATCGACAGCCTCCGTGCAGGCGGGCGCTGGAACCGTCCTGATTCCAGGGGCGGGGATGGTATCCGCGTTCGCCGGGGCGGTCAATTCGATCCCAAACCATTCCATAATCATGTTTTGCGATGCAGGCGGATATCACGGATGCGGCGTGATGGCGACAATCGTCAGTTCGCCGCGGTTGGGACCATAACACCAGAAGACGCGATAGGCCCCCGGTGTGCGGTTCTGGACGTAAGCCTCCCAGAGGGGCTTTCCCGGCTCATACGGATTCGCGTATCCATGATAAGGGTGCGTGTGCAAGCCGGGGTGTTTCGGATCGCGCTGCAAGAGCGCCAGAGTTTTCTTGACTTGCTTCGACAACCCCGCCTGCTTGGAGGATTTCCTTCCCGCACGTGGCGCGATCTTTCCAGCCGCCGCGATGATGGCTTCGTATTGGGTCTGGGCTTCCGGCAGCCATTTGAGTCGAAAACTCACCGGATTTCCCAAGAGACGTTAGTCCAGTTCTTCGTCGCCCCAGGCGTCGTCAATCACAGGCGGGTTCTCGACGAACTGACGCGCTTTGGCTTGCGCGAGGCCGCGCTCGACGGCCTCCAGGGCGGCGGGGTTCTTGTAGAGCCAGGCTTCGTGTTCCGGGATGACAACGGCGGGCACGATGGTCAGCCCCTGCTTGGTTTTCTTGACCAGCACCGTCTTCCCAGCGAACTCCGATCCGAGCGCCAACCGGCCCCGGCTGTCAACGGTTTTGGTTTCCATGATTTTCTTCCCTCGTTGGTTTCCGAGTGGATTCTTACTTGGAGTGGGCGTTGCGTCAAGTGGGTAATGCCCACTTTTCAGAATCGGAGCGATCCCGGTCACAGGATGATCGAAATCCCTGAAAACTGGCTGTATTTCCCCATGAGAACCCAAGCGATCACATAATTCGCGCTCTCTACTGTTTTCCTAGTTGACACCTACTGGTTCGCCAGTAAAATCATTCCCAACACGGACGAACAGGACACCGACGCATCATGGCCCGACCCAAAGCTCCGCATCCGACCCCCGCGGAACTCGAAATTCTGAAACTCCTGTGGGAGTCCGGTCCGCTCACCGTGCGGGAGGTGTTGGATCATCTGAACCACATCGGCCCCGTGCGGGCTTACACCTCGGTGATGAGCCTCTTGAACGTCATGGCCGACAAGGATCTGCTCGACCGCGAACCCGAAGGCCGCGCGTTCCGCTACCGGCCCAAAGTTGAACGACGCTCGACCTTGAGCGGCCTGATCGGCGATGTCTGGCAGCGGGCCTTCGCCGGGTCCACGTCAGCCCTTGTCGCGCACTTACTCGAACAGACGCAGCCCACTCCGGAAGAACTCGCTGAGATTCGCAAGGCGCTGGAACAGTTCGAACCGCGGCAGGAGGGACAACCATGATCGTCTGGCAATGGCTGTCGCACCCGTGGTCGGTCGCCGTGACCGCCGCTTTGTTGCACTTCCTCTGGCAGGGAACGCTGCTCGCCCTCGTTGGCGGGCTGACCGTGCGATGCCTGCGACTCGCCACGCCGCACGCGCGGTATGCCGCCTGGATGGCCGTGTTCGCCGCGATGGCCGCTGCGCCGGTTGTCACATTGCTGACGCTCGGTCATGCGAGTGATGTTCGTTCTTCAATTGTGATGGAAGCCGCGACGTTGCCGGCATCTTCCCGGTTCGATGATGTTCTCGACGAAAACACCGGCGGCAATGCGGTCGTCGGCGTGACTGATCCAGAGACGAACGCTGGGATGTGGCCGGCTTTCGTAGGGTGGGCTGTGCCCACCACTGTGTCTAGCGACGTGGTGGGCACAGCCCGCCCTACAAGAATCTCGTGGATCGCGTGGCAGCCGTATGTGCTGGCCGCGTGGGGTGGCGGCGTGCTGCTGTTGAGCACGCGATTGGCCGTCGGCGTGGTCTGGCTGATCGCGCTCAGCCGGCAGTTGCAGCCCGTGCCGGAGGCGTTGCAGCGGCGGTTCGATCGGCTCGTGAAGCGAATGGGATTGCGTCGGTCGCCACGGCTGGTGCTGTCGGACCGCGTGGTCGAGCCGTTCGCGTGGCAGTGGCTGCGTCCGCTGGTGGTGCTGCCGGCGAGCTGGATCACGGACGTGCCGGCCGAGGTGCTGGAGGCGGTCGTCGCCCACGAGCTGGCACACATCCGTCGGCATGACTTGTGGGTCAATCTCCTGCAAAGGTTCGTCGAGACAATCTTGTTCTTCCATCCGTGCGTGTGGTGGGTCTCCCGCCAGATTCGTGCGGAGCGGGAGTTGTGTTGCGACGCCGAGGCCGTGGCGGCCACCGGTCAAGCGGTGGCCTACGCGCGGGCGTTGGAAACGGTGGCGATCAGGCGGATGGCGTGTGCCGGGCCGCAGTTGGGGGTGGCAATGGGAGGAACTCGCATGGCGCTTTTGCATCGGGTGAAACGGGTGCTCGGCACGGAGACATCCGCGGCCGAGTCGGGCTGGTGGTCGTTGGGACTCGCCGGCATGGGTGTGACGGCGGCGTGCTGGACGGCAATGACGTTCACGACGCCGACGGTGCAGGGGGATGAATCGCCCGCTGGGGTGGTTTCGGTCGATCCGGCGTCGGACTTCGAGGGTGAGTTCGCACAGCGGGAGGACGGTCCGCCCAAGCCGGGTCCGCGCGACGGCGATCGACCGGACGCCCCGCGCGGTCCTCGCGAAGGGGATCGCCCGGATGCTCCTCGTGGTCCCCGTGACGGAGAACGTCCACCGGGTGCTGGTCCGCGTGATGGCGACCGCCCCGATGCGCCGCGCGGCCCGCGCGGCGGCGAACGGGGTGAAGGTCCGCGTCGTCCCGGTGACGGCGAACGTGGTCCGGGACCGGATGGTCGTCCGGGGCCGCGTCCCGAATTCCGCGACGGTCCGCCGCGGGGCGACTTCACCCCGCCGATGGAAGCCATGCACGACATGATGCAGGCCATCCGTGAGCTGCGTGAAGAGGTGCAGATGCTGCGTCGCGAGTTGAACGAGATCCGCGAACACGGGCCCGGCCCGCGCGAAGGTCAACGCGGTCCCGGCCTGGAAGGCCGTCCCGGTCCGCGTGATGGGCAACGCGGCCCCGGTCCCGAAGGTCGTCCCGTTCCTCGCCCCGAAGGCCGCGAAGGGGACCATGGTCCTGGACCGGAAGCCCGCGAAGGCAATCGCGGCCCTCGCCCGGAAGGCCGCGGCCCCATGCCTCGTCCTGAAGGTCGGGAAGGCGACCGCGGCCCGCGACCGGAAGGCCGCGAGGGCGACCGTGGTCCTCGCCCCGAAGGCCGTGAAGGGGATCACCCCCGGCCGCCGGAAGGTCGTGACGGCAACCGCCCGCGTCCGCCCGAAGGCGCCCCGCGTGACCGGCGTCCGGATGCCGAGCGTGCGGACGACGACAAGCCCGTGAGCGCCCTCCTCGGATCGTAATTGACCCAGGATCGTGCGGGATGCGATCGCCAGAAGCCGCAGGGTTCTCCCCTGCGGCTTTCTGTTTTCATAAGAGACCGCGGGGAAGGAACCCCGCGGCTTCCGGCGGAACCCATCGTTCACCAGTGCGGCAGTGGACGACCTTGGTTCCCGACCGTACAGTGGCGGGTTCCCTCGCCGCGCTCGGCGATGGCCTCCGTTACTGTCACGACCGGAACACGATGAAAGTCCAGCAGTTTCTCGAACATCACGGGCTGTCGCAGAATCCGTTCAGCCAGGAGGACGCCCAGACCGATCCGCTGTTCAAGCAGTATTGCGCCAAGGACGTCTTCCATCCCGCGTGGGACAAAATCTTTGGAGCCGCCGACGAACCCGCCACCGCCGTGGTGTTCGGCGAGAAGGGGTCGGGCAAGACCGCGCTCCGGCTGCAGATCGTCGATCAGACCGCCGAGCACAACCGCCAGCATCCCGAGCGGCGGGTGTTCGTCATCGAGTACGACGACTTCAATCCGTTCCTCGACTGCTTTCACGAGCGGATGAAGCTGTTCGGCACGAACCCCGAGCGGTCGCTGGCCCGGTTCCGGTTGTGGGACCACATGGACGCCATCCTGTCGCTCGGCGTCACCAAGCTGGTCAGCGACATCCTCGACGAGCATTCCGACGGCGTGATCGGCCCGTTCGAGGTGCAGGGAGACCGGCTGGTCAAACTGTCGCGCCCGCAGAAGCGCGACCTGCTGCTGCTCGCCGCGTACTACGATCACAGCCTCAGTCTGTCGCCGGGTGAGCGGTGGTCGCAGCTGCGACGCAAGATGCGGTACTTCAACTTCAAGGCGTACTGGGATCTGGCGCTGGGAGCCGTTGGCACGCTGACGCTGGGCGGCCTCATCTTCCAGTACGGCAACTGGAGTCAGTTTGCATCCTGGTGGCCGTGGCTGGTGCTCATCGTATTGTGGGGGCCGTGGCTGATTCGGCAGGGTCAACTGCTGTGGCACGCCTGGAACTTGTCGCGGCAGATCAAGGTGATCGACCATCCGATCAACCCGCTGCGGAGCATTCTCTCGCGGTTCGAACGGAAAGACCTCATCGGCCAGCCGGCCCCCAGTCGCGACCGCAGCGACGACCGTTACGAACTGATCACCAAGTGGCAGAGCATTCTCAAATCGCTCGGCTTCACGTCGATCACGGTTTTGGTCGACCGCGTCGACGAGCCGCACCTCATCAACGGCTCGGCCCAGCGGATGCGGGACTTTCTGTGGCCGATGTTCGACAACAAATTCCTCAAGCATGCAGGGATCGGGTTCAAGCTGCTGTTGCCGATTGAGGTCAGCTTCTACCTCGCCAAAGAGGACAAGGAGTTTTACGAGCGCAGCCGGCTCGATAAGCAGAACCTGATCCGCTCGCTGGAATGGACCGGCGAATCGCTGTACGACCTGGCCAACGACCGGTTGCGGGCCGTCTCCACCGGGAACACCGCGCAGGTGAAGCTGAGCCAGTGGTTCGACCCGGCGATTCAGGAGGCGGAACTCATCAGCACGCTGGCCCGGCTGCGGGTGCCCCGGCATCTGTTCAAGTTCATCCATCGTTTGCTGGTCGAGCACTGCAACCGCTTCACCGAATCGAACCCGCAATGGACCATCAGCCGCGAAACGCTGCACGCCGCGATGGCGGTGTATTTGCGCGACCTGGAAGCGTATGATCGGGGGATGGGCACGGGTTGACCGAATCCCAGCCCGGAGCGCAAGCGACGGCAGTTCGCATTTTTGTCGGATGCGAACTGAGGAGTTCAGATGTCCGATCAACTGGCCACTGACAATTCATTCAGGGTCACACGGGTTGGTGTGATTGTCACCTCAATTACTCTGCTGGTTTTGACCGCCTTGTTCTTGCCGGCCATACAGCAGGCTCGAGAAGCGGCCCGCCGAACACAGTTGAGGAGGAACCTCCAGGGCATTGGGCTGGCGCTTCACAATTACCACGATACCTACACGGTGTTTCCACCGGGCGGCGTATTCAATGCCCAGGGCACTGCCTTGCATGAGTGGACATCGTCGATTGAACCGTATCTAGAGTCATCCCCGTGGTACAGCTTGGTCGATTTTCATCGACCTTGGAATGATCCGGGACAAATCGGCCATTTTCGTATCCCGCGGTCGCGTGATTGGAGCTGTCCGTGGAAGGTCGATGAAACGCATTCCTCCGGCGTGTGGGCGAATCATTTCGCGGCCAATCAGAACCTTCTGTACCGCAACAGTTCTCTCAGCCTGCAATCTGCCGGAGTCGAGGGGGGCCTATTGCTCGTCGGCGAAGCCAACGGGGATTTTCTGCCGCTTGGGTGTCCCTACGGGTGGCGCAACGTGCGGCTCAATCTTGGAACGTCAACAGAATGTTTCGGTTCCAATCACACCCCAGGCACCCATGTTCTGCACGTCGACGGCAGCGTCAAGTTCTACGAAAATCACGTCGACGACGTTGTGCTAACGGCCCTCGCCGGCGGCGAGGGCCGCGAAGCCACTCTTGTGCAAGTCGCGATTCCGAAGGAAATCCGAGAGCAACAGCCCCGCTGGAAACAATCGGTCGTGCCTGTGGAAACGGATCGCGGAACCCATTGGCTTGTTCTTCGTCTTTCGCCCAACGGTGACGTCTTGGATGTTCACATCGACCGACACGACCGCCCGGAAAGGGTGCCAATCCCAAATCTTCCAAGCACTGTGAGAGGCTTTATTGGATCAAGCCGCGTGATTGAGGCGATCGCCACCGGCGATTACATGTCGGCCGACTTTGACGCACTCTTGCAGCTTCCATCGGTCAAACGCCTGCGAGTGATCGGCCGGACGTATTCGTCGATTCATGAGACAGCGACCCGATTCCGGAAGAACTCGGAAGTGGAGCTCATTTTGGAGTAGAATTCTGTTGTGCGGGTAGAGATCACAAAACCAAAGAGTCGGTGCAATGCTGCAAGAAAATCATTCGTTTTTTGACAGCCTCTCGGAGCGCTCGGCCCCCTCACCCTATCCCTCTCCCCCGAAGACGGGGGCGAGGGGACCGAACCAAAGAGCACTTGCGCTCGCCGCGTTGACCATCGTCTTCACGATGACGGCCTTGGTGCCCGCCGCCGAACCCATTGTCTCCACCCTCCGCCAAGCCCACGCGCACAACGACTACGCCCATCCGCGGCCGTTGCTCGATGCCCTCGCTCAGGGGTTCGGAAGCGTGGAGGCGGACATCTTTCTCACGGCGGACGGGTTGCTCGTCGGCCACGATCAGAAGGAATTGCGGCCGGGCCGCACGCTGGAAAAGCTTTATCTCGATCCGCTCCGCGAACGGATTCGGTCGCACGACGGCTGGGTCTACACGCCCGGCTTCACGCTTTGGCTGCTGATCGACGTCAAGACGGACGCCGAACCCGCCTACGCCGCATTGCATCAGGTGCTGAACAAATACGACGACATTCTCTCGGTCACGCGCGATGGCAAGTTTGAGCCGAAAGGCGTGACGATCGTCCTCAGCGGCAACCGGGCGCAGGCCACCATCGCGCAGCAGACCGTGCGATACGTGGGGATCGACGGCCGACCGGAGGATCTCAACTCGAACGAGTCCGCGCACCTGCGGCCCTGGATCAGTGCGTCGTGGAGTTCGCAGTTCCAGTGGAAAGGGGACGGCCCCCTTCCCGACGCCGAACGGCAGAAACTGACGGCATTCGTCGAACAGGCCCACGCCCGCGGCCGGCTGGTCCGCTTCTGGGCGACGCCGGAGAAGGAGGCGATGTGGCGCGAGCTCGCCGCCGCGAAGGTGGATCTCATCAATACGGATCGCCTGGCCGACTTGCGGAAGTTTTTGTTGGAGCAATGAATGTCGCCTCCTAGTATTTAGCCCCCGGTCTCCTGACCGGGGGGACGAACATTGAACCCGCGCCGTCCGCGCATCGACCCCCCGGTCAGGAGACCGGGGGCTATATAGAGGACAACAACATGTCCGCACCGCTCACGGACCTCGATGCCTGGGAAGCCACGCTTCAATCCCGTTACCCCGCTCCGACAACCGACAAACCCAAAGACGCCTTCCGCGACTACCGGGCCGAGGCGCGGGCCTCCGTCAAGGAGTTCTATCGCCTCAATCATCAGCACCAGACGCTGGATTTCGTCCTGGCGAAGAAGCGCGACTACGGTTCGCTGTCGCGCCGCCGGATGGGCGTCTGGGAGGCGATGGAGTTCCTCAACACGCTGGTCGACGACAGCGATCCCGACACCGATCTCAGCCAGATCGAGCATCTGCTGCAAACCGCGGAGGCGATCCGCCGCGACGGCCATCCGCGGTGGTTCATCCTCACCGGCCTCATTCACGACCTCGGAAAGATCCTCTGCCTGTTCGGCGAACCGCAATGGGCCGTCGTCGGCGACACGTTTCCCGTCGGCTGCGCGTTCTCGGAGAAGATCGTGTTCGCCGAGTTCTTCGACGCCAACCCCGACCGGCACCACCCGGCGTATCAGACCGCCAACGGCATCTACGCACCCGGTTGCGGCCTCGACCGCGTGCATCTGTCGTGGGGCCACGACGAATATCTGCATCAGGTCGTGCAGGATTACCTGCCCGCCGCGGGGCTGGCGATGATCCGCTATCACTCCTGCTACCCGATTCACACCGAAGGGGCGTACGCCCATCTGTTGACGGACGCCGACGAGGAGTCGCTGCGCTGGGTCCGCGCGTTCAATCCGTACGATCTCTACAGCAAGTCCGCCATCCGCCCCGATGTCGCCGCGCTGCGGCCGTTCTATGAGGAGCTGATCGCGGAGTTTTTCCCGACGGAGTTGGATTGGTGAAGTGAAGAACCGCGCGAAACCGCAAGCGATCATCGGACGACGCTTGCGGGTTCGCGAGTCTGTTTTAGCTCACTTCTCCACCACCCAGATGTTCCGAAAGCGAATCGGATTCCCGTGGTCCTGCAAATACAGCGGACCCGGCTCCGGGCCTTCTTTGACCGGGGCGGCGCGGGTGCCGCGTGGCAATGCGACGTCCTTCTGCACGACGACGCCGTTGTGCCGGACGGTGATGCGGGCGTCGGCGGTTTTCTTGCCGTCGGCGTCGTACTTCGCGGCGGTGAAGTCGATGTCGAACGTCTGCCACGCCAGCGGCGGCAGGCACATGTTGAGCTTGGGGTCGCTGATCTCGTAGATTCCGCCCGCTTCGTTGTTCTTCCCTTCGAGGCCGAACGAATCGAGGATCTGCACCTCGTACCGGCCTTGCAGGTAGCCGCCGCTGTTGGGCCGCTGCTGGCCGGACGGCGTCGGCATGAAGCCCCCCGCGAGAGGGAGCGTGGCTTTCGAGGTCACCTCCGACGACAAGGGGC
>JAWXBB010000140.1:0-20110 GCA_034439795.1 Planctomycetaceae bacterium
CAATGCCTCGCGGCCTGCCAGGCGTGCAGCGGCAACACCAGCCGCGTCTGCGGAAGCTGCGGCAACTACACCTGCTGCGCCAGTGGGTCGGCGTGTTGCGGCGGCTACTGCGCCGATCTCGACCACGACGAGTCCAACTGCGGAGGCTGCGGCTACGCCTGCAACCAGACGGGCCTCAACGAGGTGGGCGTGTGCCTCAACGGGGAGTGCGACTACCAGTGCGTCAGTGGAACGACGCGCTGCAACGGAACCTGCACCTCCGTGCTGTTTGATCTCGCCAACTGCGGCGCCTGCGGCAACGTCTGCTCCGGGGCGACCCCATTCTGTACCGATGGGACATGCACCGAGACGTACTGCAACGGCGCCGATCTGTATCGGGACTCCAGCAACTGCGGCGCGTGCGGCAATGTTTGCCCGGAGGGGACGGCCTGCTCCTTTGGCGCGTGCCAGGGGGTTTGCCCTGACTGCTAATGCTAATGGCCAACCCCACCCGCACCGGAAGTCGGACGGCGAGACGTTGGCGAACTGACGCCTGTACGCATCGGTGTGTCGCACCGAAGTGCGCCCGGTCAAGGAGAATTCTCCAGCGACCGGCGACAGCGGTAATGACACGACTCGCGCGTCACATTACGCTCGTGGCATGAGCGATGTCACGGAGATTCTGTCGCGCATCCACCAGGGGAACCCGTCCGCGGCGGCGGAGTTGCTGCCATTGGTTTACGAGGAGTTGCGAAAGCTGGCCGCTGCGCGCATGCTCCGCGAGCAGCCGGGACAGACCTTGCAAGCCACTGCGCTCGTGCATGAGGCCTATTTGCGGCTGGTTGAGGGAACTCCGGCACAACACTGGAACAGCCGCGGTCACTTCTTTGCCGCCGCTGCGGAGGCCATGCGGCGGATTCTCGTGGACAGTGCTCGCCGAAAGAACCGGGCGAAGCATGGCGGCGATTTGGCGCGCGCCGACGTCGATCTGCGCGAGATCGCCGGTCCGGAGGTTCCCGAAGATTTGGTGGCACTCGATGAAGCCTTGACGCAGTTGGCCGTGGTCGACGCGCCAGCGGCTGAATTGGTCAAACTGCGCTATTTTGCAGGCTTGACGATCACGCAGGCGGCCGAAGTCTTGGCCATCTCCCCGCGGGCGGCCGATTTTCTCTGGGCGTATGCCCGGACTTGGCTGCTCGACAAACTTCAGGATCTCCGGTCGCCGGAACGTCGAGATCGCAGCGTTCCTGAGATTCCGTGAATTCGCTTGCGCGATTCGCCACGAAATGACGCACTGTCAGCAGGAGGGGCATTCCCGTGGCCACTGAACGCGAGATCTTCGTCGAAACGATCCAGGCAGAAGACGTCGCTCGGCGTCGCATCGCGTTGGATGAGGCCTGCGGACCCGATGTGGCGTTGCGACGGCGGATGGAGGCTCTGTTACGCGTCTACGACAACCTCGGGGGCTTTTTGCAAGAGCCGGTCGCGGGCTCCGCCGCCGCCTTCGATCACCAGTCCGCCTGTCGCTTGGGCGCTCTCATCGGGCCCTACAAGCTGGTGCAGCAAATCGGCGAAGGGGGCATGGGCACAGTCTTTCTGGCTGAGCAAACCCATCCAGTCCAGCGCCAGGTGGCGCTGAAGGTCATCAGGCCGGGGTTCGACAGCCGCAGCGTGACCAGCCACTTCGAGGCGGAACGGCAGACCCTGGCTCTGATGGACCACCCCAACATCGCCAAAGTGCTCGACGCGGGAACGACCGAATCGGGCCAGTCGTACTTTGTCATGGAACTCGTCCAGGGGGTGCCGATCACCACGTATTGCGACGAACGACGGCTGTCGCCCCGTCAGCGTCTGGAACTGTTGGCTCCGGTCTGCCTCGCCGTTCACCACGCCCATCAGAAAGGCATCATTCACCGCGATCTCAAGCCCTCGAACGTGTTGATCGCACAGTACGACGGTCGGCCGGTCCCCAAAGTCATCGACTTCGGCGTCGCCAAGGCGACCGGCTCGAATCTGGCGGGGCCCACATCGTTCACGGAGTTCGGCTCGATCATCGGCACCCTGGAATACATGAGCCCGGAACAGGCGGGATCGAATCAGGTTGACATCGACACTCGGAGCGACATTTTTTCCCTGGGTGTACTGCTGTACGAGTTACTGACGGGCACCACGCCGCTCAACAAGCAGCGAACGCGAGACTTGCCGCTTCTCGATGCGTTGCGCGTGATCAAGGAGGAGGAACCGCCCAAACCAAGCACACGGCTCGGCGCTGACGCCTCGACATCGGTCATTGCCGCACGACGTGACATGGAGCCAGCCCGCCTCGTCAAACTGTGCGTGGAGAGCTGGACTGGATCGTGATGAAGGCCTTGGAAAAGGACCGCACGCGGAGGTACGAATCCGCCAGTGCGATGGCTGAAGATCTGAACCGGTATCTGCACGATGAGCCGGTGCTGGCGTGTCCTCCCACGCCGGGTTATCGCATCCAAAAGTTCCTGCGTCGAAATCGAGGATTGGTGGCGGCCGCGACGTTGGTGCTGAGTACCCTGGTCGTGGGCGTGGCGGCGAGCACGTGGCAGGCGATTCGAGCCTATGAGGCCGAATCGCTGGCTGAGCATCAACTGAAAGTCGCGCAGAACGCCCGCCGGGAAGCCGACGCGGAGCGATCTCGGGCGGAAGCGAACTTGCGATCCGCGAGAGAAGCGGTTGATGAGTATCTCACGCTCGTCAGTGAAGAGCTGTTGCTCGAGCAGCCGGAATTGCAGGCGTTGCGCAAGACGCTGCTCGAGTCGGCCCTGAAATACTACGAGGCCTTTCTCGAACGTGGGAACGGAGCGCCGCAGGTTCAGATCGAACTGGCGGCCGCGTATTATCGCGTGGGACAAATCTACGCAGCTGTCGATTCCCCGGATGCGTCGTTGGCCGCATTGAGTCAGTGCCTCGACCTGGTGGAAAAGCTCCAAAGCGATCCAGCCTGCACGCCGGACATGTGGAAAACGTTGGCTGGGGTCCACAAAGGCGCACGGCCGTTTCACGACAGCACGCGCCCCATCAGCGATCGCGGGCATGCGCTGGCCGTCCTGCAACGGGCGGTTGCCATCTGGGAAGAACTGGTTGAACGCCATCCGGACGTTCTGGCGTTTCAGAGCGATCTGGCCAGTCTTAGCGTTGCGCTCGGTGAACTTCACGCCGATTTTGGTCGGCGCAACGAGGCGATTGTGTTGCTCCGACAGGCGTGCGACCTGTTAGAGAGTCTCGTCCAGCAGACGTCCGTGATGGAGCACCGGGCTGAACTCTCGCGCGCGTACGGTCGCTTGGGCCTGCAGTACTTCAGTGTTGGCAACCGCGATGACGCTGCATCGGTTCGCCGGGAGGCTGTGCGGCTCGCGCAAGGGCTGGTCCATGAGGCTCCGCAGCGGCCGTATTTCGTCAATCTGTTAGCCAATGGCTACGGTGAGTTAGGCAACAGCCTCGTGCATATCGATCCGGCCGCAGCTCAGGAGGCGCTCGGGCAATCGCTGGCGATGCACCGTACGTTAGTCGGCGACTTTCCCAATGTGCCTGTGTTTCGGGAAAGGATGGCCGTGGCCTGGTTCAATCTGGCCAATCTGCTCGTCGACAACGATCGGGCCGACGAAGCCGCACCGGCGTTTCATGAAGCCGTCGAAATCATGGACGACGTGGTGGCGAGGACGCCGAGTAACTCCGACGGCCAGCGCCGGCTCGCCAAGTACCACTATACCGAAGGCCTTTGCCTGCGCAGCACCGGTCGCCATGCGGACGCCAGCCGGGCATACGGCCGGGCGCTGCTCATTCGCCGCGGGCTCGTCGCCGCATTTCCCTCAGTCGCTCGATACCAGCAGGAGTTGGCCTGGCAACTCGCGACCTGTCCCGATCCCGACCTGAGAGATTCGCGAGCCGCGATGTTATCGGCTCAACAGGCCGTGGAATTGTCGCCGCAGAATGCGACCTGCTGGACGACCCTCGGCGTCGCTCAGTATCGCGCCGGTGATTGGATAGCCGCCGTGAAATCGCTGAAACACGCGCGGCAACTTCCCACGTTCAATCAAAGTTTGGACTGGTTCCTGGCCATGGCGCATTACCGGGCGGGCGACGTCGCTCAAGCGCGCCAGTATTACGATCAAGCTCGGACATGGATGGACCAGAATCGACCCAACGACGAGGAGCTCCGCTGCTTCCGCGCCGAAGCTGCGGAAGTGTTGAAGATTGATGTTCCACCAACGACTCGACCGGAATAACACGGCAACGGTCGTGGGACCGGCGAGGATTCTGAAAGGACACCAAATGCCAGACGAAGTCGCGAAAACGTGCGTCGAGTGTCAGGGACCCATGTCCCCGATCATCGTGATGGACAAGGACAACTACGGCAGCACTGGCCCGGGTCCGCAGGGGATCGAATACCGCCGACCAGACGACAGCCGGAGCTTCTGGACGGGCGCGTATCCGACGGCCGGGCGGGTGCGGGCATTCCTGTGCGAGAGTTGCGGCCGGATCGCACTGTATGGCGCCGCGCCGAACGCAGTGAATATAGTTCGTAGGGCCGGTGTACGGGCCGCTGCAACCAAGTCATATCCAACCGCTGGCACTCTTCGAAGAGGCCGGTGGAACCGGCCCTAAGAGACTTGGTTGCGGCCAGTTACGGCGGCAGGACAGCAATCAAACCACAGCGACGTTTTCGCGGTCAGGAGCGCACTACATGAAAAAGCTCGTCCCGATACTGATGGCATTCGCCAGCGTGGCATGGCTAATCGCTGCGGTGGCGGGCCCAATCCTCCGAGGAGAGCCGCTCAATTACACCTTTCTCATCTTCGCCATCGTGTTCTTCAACTCCGCCGTCCTCTTCTTCGCCATCGGCCGGAAGTCCGGTGGCGGTTCTGGCCCGCCGAGTGCCTAACCCGCCGGCGAGTTCGAGCGCCCCGGCATGGATGAACGAAGATCGGCGACATTCAAGGTTTCCGGGCCGAACCAGCCGTTGCTGAGACGGGGCCGGCATCACGGTTCTCCGAGTTTTGAAGTCGTTGCAGCCTGCCCCGTTGCTGAACTTCGCCATCGGGGGCATCCACAGATCGGTCCATCATGCTCATGTGTCCCTGGTTGTCGCGGTGGTCTTGGTCTTTCCTGGCGCGCGGGACAACGCCGCGGCGAACGCGGCGGCGGGTGATCACCCCGGTCGCCGCTCGCGTGCAGACGCTGGAACCGCGCGTGCTGTTGACGGCTGCGCCGATCGGCAGCGAGTTCCAGGTCAACACCTACACCGTTGGTGCGCAGCGGACGCTTCCCGAATCGCCGCAGTCGGTGGCCACGGACGCCGACGGCGACTATGTCGTCACCTGGACCAGTGACGCTCAGGACGGCAGCAACGACGGCATCTACGCGCAGCGGTACAACGCGGCCGGTGTGGCCCAGGGGAGTGAGTTCCGCGTCAATACCTACATGACGAGCTTCCAGCGCTATTCGACGGTGGCGATGGACGCCGACGGCGACTTCGTCATCACCTGGTCGAGCACCGCCCAGGACGGCAGCGGGGGCGGCACCTACGCGCAGCGGTATAACGCCGCCGGCGTGGCCCAGGGAAGCGAATTCCGCGTCAACACGCACACCACGAACGCCCAGATCGAATCCACGGTGGCGATGGACGCGGACGGCGACTTCGTCGTCACCTGGGCGAGCTTCGGCCAGGACGGCGACGCTTACGGCATCTATGCGCAGCGGTACAACGCGGCCGGTGCGGCCCAGGGGAGCGAGTTCCAGGTCAACACGTTCACGACGGGCACCCAGCGCTATTCGACGGTGGCGATGGATGCCGACGGCGATTTCGTCGTCACCTGGTCGAGCAGCGGCAACCAGGACGGCGACCAATACGGCGTCTACGCGCAGCGCTACAACGCGGCCGGCGTGGCTCAGGGGAGCGAGTTCCGGGTCAACACGTACACCACGAACGTCCAGCGATTTTCGACGGTGGCGATGGATGCGAACGGGGACTTCGTCGTCACCTGGTCGAGTTCCACTCAGGACGACGGCACTTTCTTCGGCGTCTATGCGCAGCGGTACAACGCGGCCGGCGTGGCTCAGGGGGGCGAGTTCCGAGTCAACACGTACACCACGCAGAGCCAGCGATTTTCGAGGGTGGCGATGGACGCCGACGGCGACTTCGTCGTCACCTGGACGAGTTTCAGTCAGGACGGCAGCGACTACGGCATTTATGCGCAGCGATACAACGCTGCCGGCGTGGCCCAGGGCAGCGAGTTCCGCGCCAACACCTACACCACGGACAAGCAGCGCGATTCCACGGTGGCGATGGACGCCGACGGCGACTTTGTCGTCGTCTGGTCGAGCTACACGCAGGACGGCGGCGGCTACGGCATCTACGCCCAGCGCTATGACGACGTCGGCCCCGATGACGCCGACCCCGCCGGGCCGATCGTCACCGAACTGCGTGTCGCCGGCGACACGCTGTTCGCCGACGAGCAACTCGTCACGCCGCCCGCCGCCGTCACGGTGATCTTCTCCGAAAACCTCTCCACCACCGGCGGCACGAGCGGTCCGGCCAGTGTGACCAACCCGGCCAACTGGTCGCTGACGAAGAACGGCAACGACGTCAGCAGTTTAATCAGCAGCATCACGTTCGGGCTGAACGGAACCACCGGCAAGTACGAAGCGGTGCTGACGTTCTCAGCCCCGCTGACCCCCGGCGATTACGTCCTGACGGCCAAGCAAACCATCACCGACACCGCCGGCAACGCGCTCGACGGCAATTTCGACGGCACCCCCGGCGGCGCTTTCTCCCGGACGATTCGCGTCCGCCTCCCGCAACCCCAGGGGAGCGAGTTCGCGGTCAACACGTACACCACCGGTGCGCAGCGGACGTTTCGCGAATCTCCACAATCGGTGGCGATGGACGCCGACGGCGACTATGTCGTCACCTGGTCCAGTTATGGTCAGGACGGCGACCTCTATGGCGTTTACGCGCAGCGGTACAACGCCGCCGGCGCGGCCCAGGGGAGCGAGTTCCAGGTCAACACGTACACCACGGACTATCAGCTCTATTCGACAGTGGCGATGGATGCCGACGGCGACTTCGTCGTCACCTGGTCGAGTTATGCCCAGGACGGCAACAACTACGGCATTTATGCGCAGCGATACAGCGCGGCCGGTGTGGCCCAGGGCAGCGAGTTCCGCGCCAACACCTACACCACGGACAAGCAGCGGCATTCGACGGTGGCGCTGGACGCCGACGGCGATTTCGTCGTTGTCTGGTCGAGCTACAACCAGGACGGCGACGACGAAGGCGTTTACGCCCAGCGGTTCGCCGGGCAATCGCCGCCCGTCATCATGCCCCAGACGTTCATGATCTCCGAAAACCGCAGCGTGGGCCACGTCGTCGGCACGGTGGTCGCCACCGATCCCGATCCGGGACAGTCGGTGACGTACGCCATCACTGCAGGCAACACCAGCAATGCCTTCGCCATCAATGCCGCCACCGGGCAGATCACCGTCAACAGCGTGCCCCCCATCAACTTCGAGCTGAATCCCACGTTCCAGCTCACCGTCCAGGTGACCGACACCGGAGCGCCCACCGCGTTGTCCAGTTCCGCGACGGTGACCGTCAACCTCCTCGACCTCAACGAAGCTCCGCTGTTCCTCCAGCCGACGACGTTCACGATCTCCGAAAACCGCCCGGTGGGCCAGTTCGTGGGCGACGTCAACACGTCCGATCCCGAGGGGAACACCGTCACCTACAGCATCGTGGGTGGTGACCCGAATGCTCAATTCGCCATCAATGCGACGACGGGCGTGATCACCGTCGCCAAGGCGACCATCAACTTCGAGGCCACGCCGCAGTTTCTGCTCTCAGTGAAGGCCCAGGACAACGGCAGCCCGGCCAACAGCCGCACGCAGACGATCACGGTCAACATCGCCAACCTCAACGAGGCACCGGCGTTCCTCGCCCCGACGACGTTCACCATCTCCGAGAACCGCCCGGTCGGCCAGTTAGTCGGCGATGTGAACACGTCCGACCCGGAAGGGAACACTGTCACTTACAGCCTCGTCGGCGGCAACCCCAATGCACAGTTCGCGATCAACGCCACGACGGGTGTGATCACTGTGGCGAAAGCGACAATCAACTTCGAGGCCACGCCGCAGTTCCTGCTGCAAGTGAAAGCCCAGGACAACGGCAGCCCCGCGAACAGCCGCACGCAGACCATCACCGTCAACATCGCCAACCTCAACGAGGCCCCGACGTTCCTCGCCCCGACCACGTTCACGATTCAGGAGAACCGACCCAACGGCACGGTCGTGGGGACAGTGGTCACAACCGACCCCGAAATGAACACCGTGACCTACAGCATCACAGCGGGCAACACGAACAATGGTTTCGCGATCAATGCCGCCTCGGGACAGATCATCTCCCAACTGCGTGTCGAGGGAACTTCGATCGTCGACATTGCCCAAGCCACGGGCCTGAGTCGCCCGACGGTGTACGCCATATTGAAGCGACTCCCTTCCAAACCAACCCTTCGGGGCCGTCAACTGACCGCAAGTCCCGCGAAGTAACCACGAACTCGGCTGAACCGGGCCTTTCGGCTAGCCGAGTCGGCTGAAACCAATGTGTTGTGGCGTCCAACTCTCCTGAAAGGGCTGAATTCGCTCTCAACTTGGCTGAACCAACTCGGTTTGACTTGGCGACAGTCCATCATTTGGCGGAAAAGTGCGATTGGCAAAGCAGGTTGGGGATGATGCGTTCGTGGTCAATCCGGCTGTGCATCGTCTAGTTCGGCGTTCTCTTCATCTTCCCAAGTCGAGAACTCGTATTCGAGCAGTCCGGCCAATTTGACTGCGAGCGCCCGGCAAGCCGCCTCGGCCCCCGGCGGCTCGTAGTGCAGTTCCAGACCGCTTGTGTCGGGGGTCATGTAGAACCGAACCCAAGCTGCTCCCGCTCCGGCCTCGTCAGCAAGCGACACCAGGACCGTTCGGCTCCGCAACTCGTGCTCGGCTTCCAGCAGGATGCCGCTGTAGCCGTCCTCGGCCGCCTTGGCGGCGCGGGCCTCAGCCGGCCGGTCGCCTTCGGCCCAGTCGATGACCACTCGCCGAAACCCCGCGGCAACACGGCGGAGAATCTCGTGCTGATCCAGCAGCGGACCGTGCGGCAAGTTGGTCCTGCTGACCATGTCGCCCGACTCGCAAAACCACTCACCCTCTCCCGCGCCCTCATCCGCCGAGAGCGGCAAAGGGAGAAAGATCCTGACCGGGTGGCATTCGTCGGCCGGGTGCTGGGTCGGTTCTGTCGATTCGTGGGATGCCGCACGCCGATCGCCAAAATGCCCTGACAGTGTGTTGCTGTCGGGACGTTTTCGCTGACTGCGGCATATCACCTTTCAAGGTGCGGTATAGCATGGCGACTCCCGTGGGGTTTCGTCGCAAGCCCTTGCCGGGTAGCATCCATCAGGATCGGCTGTTCCATACTATGCCGCAAAAGTGCGGTAATGTTTTACCGCGGATTCGCGGCAGAATACCTGTTCGGCGGCACCAAGTGTAGGATGAAACACCATGCTTTTCGCAGTGGTCGACCTCGGCCCATCAACCCCCTTCGTTGGAGTTTTGATCGCCGGCTTGGCTTTGGCCAGCGTTGTTGCGAGCGTTGCCGTACTCGCGCTTCCTCCGAAGCGTGAAGGTCAGCCACCCCGCCGCGCTCGAAAGGCGCTGGTCTGGTTTCTCATGTGGGGCGTCACGTTTCTTCTTTGGGGATCGTCGTCAGGGCACGGAGGGCCGATTCCCGGTGGCGGAATCACGGGATACACTCACGGCGGAATCCTTCACTATCTTACCGTCACGTCACACCAGCCGGGTGTTGGGGCTGAATGGTCCCACGATTTCTCCCTCCACGTTTGGCCATTGGTAGGGACGGTTGCTTTGAGTGCAACGGCGTTGATCGCGGGTGCAATTTCGGTGCGCGGGTGGCGTGCAACCGCCGAACAAGGCGCTGCAGCAGACGGCGGGGGCAGTACGGTTTCCCAGGGTTCGTAGGTTCGGCAGCCCCCGCCGCTGCTGAGCTTGGTCGTTCGGCGAGAGGGGCGGCCGGTTGTAGGGCAGGGCAACTGTCGGGCCGGGCACCGGGCCCAGTTGAAATCCGACAAACGTCCTGATAATAAACGCGCCTCGCCGGGACAGACTCGGCATCGAAGGAAGAACTTCCGAGAACGTCGGCGGACGGCGGGACGGTGTTCGTCTTCCTTCCCTAGGAGTGAAGCATGAGTCCCATCGAACTGATCCTTGTCGTGATCTTGATTCTCGTCCTGTTCGGCGGGGGCTACGGCTACCGCAGGGGCAACAACGCACTTGCCGGGGGCGGCGGCCTTGTCGGGCTTATCCTCATCATCCTCCTTATCCTGTTCCTGATGGGCAAATTGTGATCGAACCCTCGTCCAGGAGGGTTGGGCGCAGCCCGCCGAACCAGCCGTTGCAGCAGACGGGGCCGGCATCACGGCTTTTGGAGCCATGAAGTCTTTCCAGCCGGCCCCGCTGCTGAACTTTATCGTTCGGCGTTGAAAGCCCGAGCCGCGGAGGGGGCATCGGATGACACCCGCTTTCGCCCTCGTCTGGCGACGAGACTGCTCGCCGGGCATCCGTTGGTACATCCGGCGTCTGGTCCCCGACGGGTTCTATGGCGAGGTGCGTCACCATCCACCCGCCCCGAGCACGGGCGGCCGGGCGATGGGCGTCTCGCATCACTTCGGGGCCGTGGATGGCGAGCGGGTCGCGGCGATCCTCGCTGAGTTCGCCGAGGCCGTGCCGACCGAGCCCGGCCCGTGCTTCGCCCTGCTGGGACGCTACACGGAGAGCTTGGGTCAGAGCGAGATCGTGTTCAAGTACGAGCCGGGTGCGGAGGCGGATTGTCCGCAGGCCCGCCGCTTCTTGGAGTTGCACGCGATCGTCGAGTCGTACTTGGCCGCGGCGTACTCGCAGATCGCCGAACCAGGCGCTGCACCTGACCGCGGCGGCGAGTAACATTACTGGTGAATTCAACCTGTCACCCGCCGCCTTGGCAGGTGAGCTACAGCGTTCGGCCAGGCGAGCGTTGAGGTTCACACAAATAACCGGAGGCAAGCGATGACACCGAATGTGAAACAAGGGCGGCGGGTGACGGCGTGGCTGGGTGTCGCATGTCTTGGACTGCTGTCGGTGTCGTTCCTGTCGGCACAAGAACCCAAGCTGCGGGCCAACCTCAAGGGGCATACCAATGCGGTCGTAGCCGTGGCATTCAGCCCGGATGGCAAGACCCTGGCCTCAGCCAGCTACGACGGGACGCTGAAATTGTGGGACATGACCACAGGCAAGGAGCGAGCAACCCTGGGCGAGTACAAGGGCTGTCTCGGCTGTGTTGCGTTCTCCCCCGACGGGAAGACCCTGGCATCGGGGACAATCGGATCGCCTGGTTACTTCCCCGACCTCATGGACGTCAAGTTGTGGGACGTGCCCGCCGGCAAGGTACGGACCACCCTCACGGGGGATACGTTCCATGTTCACTCCGTGGCATTCAGCCCGGATGGCAAAACCCTGGCCTCGTTGAACGGCGACGTCAAACTCTGGGACTTGGCCACCAACAAAGAGCGAGCCACCCTCCAAGGGCATACCACAGAGGATCAGGAGACCAGCGAACCGACATCCGGTGTCGAGTCCGTGGCGTTCAGCCCGGATGGCAAGACGCTGGCGGCGGCGGCCCATGATATGACCGTCAAGGTCTGGGACGTTGCCACCGCCAAGCGGACCACCCTTCAGGGGCATACCCATGCGGTCTATGGCGTGGCCTTTAGCTCGGAGAGCAAAACCCTGGCATCGGCGAGCGGCGACAAGACTGTTAAACTCTGGGATCTGGCCACCGGCAAAGAGCGGGCCACCCTGCACGGTCATACCGAGTCAGTAATGTCCGTAGCCTTCTGCTCGGATGGCAAGACTCTGGCCTCAGCCAGCCGCGACAAGACCGTCAAGCTCTGGGATGTGGCCACCGGCAAGGAACGAGCCACCCTCAAAGGGACCGAGGCGGTCTGGTCCGTGGCATTCAGCCCGGACGGTCTGCTGTTCGCTTCTGCTGGTGGGACCATCGCCAACGCGCCGGGTGAGTTGAAGGTCTGGGACATTGCCACCGGCAGGTAGGCGGGCGGGTGGGGCTGATCGACTCCGAACATGCGAGTGCCGCGGCGCTCAACTGCGTACTCGACGCGCTCCGCGCCTTCACTTGCCGCCACGAGCGATTGACTGCCGACGCTGACGTAGATTTCCGGGCCATGCCAGAACGGATCGCACGTCAGCCCGGAGCGGGCCAGATACGCCAAGAAAGCGTCAGGATCGTCAGGCACTAACTGGACTTCGTTCGGCCAGCGCTCGGCAACGCGAGCAGCGAAACGGTAGACCTCAGTCATGCCGGCTCTCCGATGGGAAAGGAAGCCTAGTCTAACATGAGCGGGGAAGACCGGGAGCGCTGGTTGGAAACGAAAACTACCCGGTGGGGCGCTTACGAAAACGCACCGCGGCAGTCATAGGAAAACGTGTTCTCGACGGGGAATCCCGTGGGACGACCGGCAAGTCCAATTGACAGCGTCGGTCTTGGCGCTCGGCCAAAGCAACCTTGGGTTGGCCAGTCCCGTCTCGCCAGATTTCGGCCGATATTTTCCCAATCACGATTGGGTTATTTACTTAAACGATTCGGGGGCGACGGGTTTCTGTTTCGGCGGAGTCGGACTTCCGGTAACCCACTCCGAAACGCCGGCTCGAAACCTCAAGTGGGGTCCAAGCCGAGTGCGAACAGGTATAGGTTGCGGCAACCAGATCCTGGACTGGACTCGAAACCCACTCGCCTTCCTTTCGGCGGACTTCTGTAAATCCTACGCCACTGATATATCGAGCAGTAGGTGGGGCAGTCTCGCGCGATAAAAAACGCGCGCTTTGATTTCGCGTCCATTCCAACTCCAAGCCAATTCTGGCGCGGACTGGACCAGCTTTGGGCAACATCAGAACCGCCAGGAGATGGTCCGTCGGCGGCGAATGGCTGTGCTTTGATTGGAGTCGTCTCCAGGCTTTCGTGCTCCTTGACCAATTCTTCTGCGTGGCGGTATCGTCGCGAAAGCGAAGCCTCACCAAATCCCGGAAGAGATCGCTGCGCTATTCAGCGCCTTGCGGTGGGAGAAAGCTAGCCGGCCAATCTCCTCTGAAACGGTGCGATGAATGGACGGGAAAAAGCGGCGAAACGAACTTAAACGCTCCGAGCGGAAGGCGAAGGATGCCAACTACCGTATGACGCAACTCCAAAACCAGCGGGCTGCTGAGAAGTATCCAGAAATCCACTGGATTGGTGATGCTGAGCCGCAATTCAAGGATCTGATCAAGTCGGCGGCAGCAAGTGTTTCCTTTGATTCCCCGGCCTTCCCAGACTGGGAGCAGAGGCTTTACCGCTGCGTCCGCACATTGGGGTTCGCTGAAGCCAACGAGCGTTTGAACTGGTTGGTACAGGACGACTTAAAGAACCACCCAGGCACGTTTCCTAAACGGTTCTGGTTTCGGACGAACTTCGGCCATCAAGTATTTCTCAACGCCGGTCCGAGCCTTCCGCCACTGCTGAAAACGAACGACGTCCAGTTCGATCCTTACGGTACGAAGATCGTCGGCGTATTTCGCCAGATGTCAACGAGTTTGTCTGGTGATGGCAGGCTGCTGCGTTTCAGTCCGCTAAAGAACACCGTCTTCATGGATGGTCGAGTCCGCACGCTGGCATTCGGCGACCACTTCTTCGATTGGCTCCACGAGCGGCTGCTCTCTGTCTGCACGACCTACGCAGGACATGGCGATGTGTTTCCCGTGCTTTACAACCAGCACCGAATCTCCGCTTGCAGACTCTGGAACCCTAGCAAAGGCAGCTACGGACCTGCGGTATCGCTCTTTCAAGACATGCCGCTTGGGTCGCAGAATACGTTTCCGATTCAATCTGTAATAAACAGCAGCCTTCGAGATGATGGGAGTGGGCTTTTCGTGCGAGTTAGTTATTGTCCAGTGGCATTTGACGGCGAGTTCGCCATCGCAAAGACATTTCTTCCACCGGGGTTTCGCCAAACGCCGGAAGCTGCGCTCTATGATGATCCGGCATTCGACGCAGAATTGAGAGCGAACATGAGGCGAATCGGAACTGACGAATCACCCGGTAAGGGTATTCTGCATTCCGATTTGCAATTGCTTCAATTCTTCGATCGTCATGGCTTTCCGCAGGTTGTGAGGGGGAGCGACCCGTGCTTCGCTCAACCCCCTCAAGATGGATAGTGCGGAGTCGCAAGAAGACGAGCGCTAATTCGGAGTTGCTCGGCTTGGCGGGGCTAAGGCGAGAATTGTGACGGCCCATTTGTTCCCGACAATTCTCTACGGATCGGCATTGTGATGGTCGACGTGATTCTGAGTAGCCCGGCCTAGTCAGCCAGCCGCAAGGTCTGGTTGCCGAACCGCTGGGTTGTTCAAGCCGTCGTCTTTCGACAACCGAGCCGACCTTAGAAGTCGAAGGCAAGCTTCCCAACCGACGGATGGCAGGTTCTTCAAGCAAGTACCCCTGCCATTTTCTTGCGAAGGCGCGAACCGGCAATGCTCCGGGTTACCGGCATATGCCAAAGTGATTTCCTATGGAGCGAACCCAATCGAGCCTGTTCTTACAAACCCTAGTTTTGTCCGTTTTGCCGAATGATGTTCGCCTTCATTGACGTTACCCAGGTTTTGGGGGGTTTCGTCAGTTTTGTCAGTTCCTCCTTTTGCCCTCCGGGTTACCCGTTCCTGAAAGTAGAACCGCCCAAAGCCTAGTGAAAGTGAATTCAGTTTCAGTTCAGACGAGTACGCCCGTCAAACACCCCTTAGTTCTAACTGACGAAACCGACGAAACCGACGATCCCCCCTGGGTTACGTCAGGCTGAAAGTTTTCGACGGCCGTCCACCTTTGGGACCAGACGCCAGGTCCACCCAAATCCCCATCCCCCTCGAAACCAGTTCGTCCAGCTTTGCTTCTGCTTGAGCCGGAGTTTCGTATCGCTGGGGGCGGCACCTGGACAACTCGCGCGGAGTCAAGCTCCCTCCCTTCCGCTGAATCAAGTCAATCAGGTCTTCCGTTTCGGACTTCGATCCTCCCCGACGTAGATTCCGGAGAATGCGCAACGCTTCGTGACCAAACCACCTGGCAAGGGCGATACCTGCCGCCGCGCTTTCCGCCGTTAGCGCAGACATGTCATGGCCGAGGGGGGCCAACGTCGTGACATGATGGACCAAGGCCAGTCGCGCTGCGTGTCGCCTCAACTTTGACCAGATAGACCGCTCGCCGTCGGTCATGCCAAACATCGATTCGACGACTTCGTCGTCGAAATGCATGAAATGATCCCATGCGCCGGACGTCATCCACACGAGTCCAGGAGAGTCATCGCAATTCTGCTCCTTAACCATTGAAAGTTGAAGCAACTGCCCGATTAACGCCGCGTATGCTGCGCGAGTTGCTTCTGAAACCACGCACGAACTGAGACGCACCGGCTTAGCATCTGTTGGCATGGTCCAGAGAGTGCGGCCGAACCAGCCGTTTTCCTCAAGCGCCGCGTCCGACATCGCCTTCGCTAATGTCCGCAATTGGATTCCACCCGTGACGCTCACATTAGCCCGCGCGATGTCGATCGAAGTGTTTCCAGTTTTCCGGTCGTAAATCAGCCGGTCCGCGTCTGCAATGGACAACCAGTGCGAAACGTCGCTGGCGCGCTGATAACGAGAGTAGCTGCTAATCCAGCGGTTAAGTTCGTCGGCCGCCATCAAGAGCCCTCGCGGCTGCTCTGAGAGGAGGCCGATGAGCTTTTCAAGGGTCACGTCGCCACACATGATTCGACGCAGCGTCGGCAGTTTAGGAGCGGGCGGACAATTGGTCTGGGGATTCCCAGACACTTGGCCAACCGGACACTGCTGATGTGAACTCGCCGCCTGAGTGGATGTTGACAGGGCGTGCTCGTACTCCCTCCGCCACAGGCGCTCAATCAGATTCAGGGGTGCCAGCGCGGCTTTCATGGCGGGCGACTTTCCTGATCCTGACGGTGCAATTACAGCGGTCCACAACTCGGCCGGCTCGCTCCACCCAGGAATAATCTGCACCCAGCGACTGTTCCCGATCGCCGCGGCAAGGACCGAAAGGACCGGGGCGGCGACGAACTCAGCTTCGCACCCAATGCTAGCGGCGACTTCGACAACGTAAGGCCGGACTTGCATAGGTAGCGCATCTACAGGAAATGGGATGCGGCCGATCGCCGACTCCTGATTGCCAACTAGAAACCTGCCGCGAGGCTCCCAACCGCGATCCTCTCGATCAGCTTCCTGGAGCTTGTAACGGAGTTGAGCTTCCGTCCACGGCGGTTGGCAGCGCTGGTTCCAATCTGCAATCAGCGGGTATGCCTCTTCGATCGGCAAAGCGAAGTCACGGACGAGGCGAAGCGCCAGCCCAATCGTGCGGTTATGTCCCCCCTGTTCAGAGACTGCGACCGGGTAGTGCAGCGCGTATTTCTGTGCGCGCCGCTGCACCGCCTCACGGCGATCCGTGTCCGCAGAGATTGTCTGAGCTTGTTGGCGTGGCTCGGTTTTATCACCCTCGCTCTTTGCGCGGATGACCAAGTCGTAGAGCCATCCTGGCATCTCGGCAAACGCCGCAAACGGGTTATGCCACTGGTATTCGCCGCCAGTGCGATGAACCGCGCCCGGTGCGACCACATAGCCGCCATTCCCCCGAACATCGATCGCATAGTTACACAGGTGGCTCCGATTGCCGATCCGCGGTTCGCCGGATGGCGCAACGAAGTAATAGTGCCATCCCCCGCCGCCCGTCAGGACCGTGCGAGTGGCCGGCAGCGGGCCGAACTTCTCCTGAAGCTGGCAGAACTGATCCCAGCCTTCGCGCTCGACATCGACGACGACGATTCGGTTAGCGGCTCCCGTGACGATGGCGGGGTTGTGTCCAGGATGTTCACGCCAGTGCTTCTCGACCTCCTCAACGGTCTGAAACAGCTTGTCGTCCCAGCCCGTGAAGACGGGATGCTTGCCCACGCTTTTGCAGCCTGCCTGTCCACATGTGCATTTGCCGTCGACGGCTCCATGCACCGGAATGATCGACCAGTCGCTCGCAACCAGGTTCTTCGCCGCTTCCAGGAGGGTCATCGCTTTTCCTTTTCTTTGTAGGACGGGTTACTCCAGCCGCTCAAAGGTAAAAACGATTTCATGCTGCGGAATTGTGCGAGGCGGGGAATTGCCCAGCAGGCAGTCCAGCGGATGCTGTTGCTACGAAAAGACTTGCAGAATCAAGCAGCGGACCGCGAGGTCTCCGCGCGAGTATTCCGTTCGGCCCGGTTCGTTTCTATTGCAGTAGGTGGTCAGCGAGACCAGTGCCAGAACTACGCCCTCAAGGAGTCGAGATATGAGCAGCCCCGCTCCGGTTGGTACGAGCCTGGAAGACCCCCATCAGATGCTGTCGCCGTCCGACGTTGCCAAGCTTTTGAAGCTCAGCCGGCGGACCTTGTACGACCTGCGGGACCGGGGAGCCTTGCCCGCGCCCCTGAAGATTGGGAGGCTGGTGCGTTGGCCGCGTCACGTCATCCTGGCCTGGGTTGCAGGGGGATGCAGGCCAGCATTGGCAAGTCGCAAGTTGGCGAGTCGGTAATTCGAATCGTTCAGAGATTGCCGATCGAACGTGGCAAGAATCTAAAGGGCGGCGAGATCCACAGTTAGGTTCGCTGCGTTGAGGAATTGTGGGGCGGTCTCTCACGGAGGGCCTGCCCTGAACTCACCTCTCGCCGGTTGCCAGTTGAAATCGGGTTTCGCAGGAGTTCAATTTCGTGAGTCACGTCTTTAAGAAGCAGTCCACGGATGATGTTCCCGAGATTGCGAAGGTGTTCACCAAAAATGGCAAACGCTTCGCCCGTTGGGTAACGGCAAAGCAAACGCGAAGACAGACCCGCGCCGAAAGCGTCGGTCGCTCACCGAAAGCGAACTCCAGCGGCTCGTGACTGTTTCCAGCGTTCGCCCGCTGGCCGACTTTGGCCGTCTGCCCGTCCGCAAACCTGAATCCCAGGTGAAACGGAAGCGCGATACCTGGATCGCTTCGCCCTTGTGTCCGAAGACTTTCGCCGCCGCCTTGGCACTTGGGCGGGAACGGCTTGCTGACAACCCCTCGCTGATTTCCGAACTTGAGCGAACCGGGAGGGAGCGGGCGTTGATCTACAAGACGCTGTTTCTCACCGGTCTGCGAAAAGGTGAGTTGGCTTCGCTCACCATCGGGCAAGTAGTGTTGGATGGCCCGCGTCCGCATTTCATCCTTGAGGCCGCCGACGAGAAAAACCGCCAGGGAAGCCCGATCCCGCTCCGACGCGACTTAGCTGACGATCTGCGAGGCTGGCTGGCGACGGTAGCCCAGGAAACGCACAAGGGCGATCCACCATCGAAGGGAGCCAAGCAAACGGAATGGTTGGCGCGCCCCCTCTTTCAGATTCCGGACGGGTTGGTCCGCATCCTGAACCGTGACTTGGCGGCTGCGGGAATCCCCAAAGTCGATGAGCGGGGGCGAACCATTGACGTGCATGCCTTTCGGCACACATTTGGAACCTTGCTGAGCAAGGGCGGAGTCCTGCCCCGGACCGCTCAAGCGGCCATGCGGCATTCGACCATTGACCTCACCATGAACGTCTACACCGACCCGGAGTTGCTGGACGTTGAGACGGCACTGGATTCGCTTCCGCGGGTCTCGCTGGACCTGCCCTTGCTTCCACCGAATCTGGACGCTGATCACGGAAATGGCGAGGGAACCTCAGACACGGAGCAGTCCTTCCAGCCGCTCGCCATGATGCAGCTTGGCCCGCGGAGGCTCCGAGTTCATTTCGATTCTGAGGAGGTTCCAGAAATTACACCTACACGCCGCCGGCAGGTGCCACCTGATGCACATTGCTGCACCGACAAGGCGAAGGTGATAACCGAAGCGGAAGCCGACCAAACGGTCGTAACTCGTGCCCCAGCCAAGAAAAAAGCCTTGATCGCAGGTGTTGCGAGCAAGGCTTCTGGAGTCGGGATGACTGGCGATGGACATTTCCTAACGACTTTTCGGCAATTGAACTTTTGCACACTGCAATTGCGCAAGTGCTTACGTTCACAGTAGATGAGTTCCACAGGCTGGCCGAGTCCTCTCAGCCTGCGGACTGATCGCCGAAACGCCCTCCGGTCGGTTCCCTTGTGTGAACCGGTCCGAAGGCCCACCTGCCATGACAAGGAATGTCCCGCCCCAGCCGTCTCAAGTCAAGTCCGCCGATTCCTCGAAGCCGACGTCGGAGCCTCTCGACTCCGATCCCGCGGGCCCCGTGCCGCGGTCCGCCCGTAAACGCCGGCGGGCGCGGTGCGACCGTGGTCTGCCCGACGACGCCGTCTTGGCCCAGCTCGCCACCACCTATCTCAAGGGGCAGCGCGCCGCCTTCCCGGCTTTGGTCACTTCGGGGGTCTTGCCACCGGTGACGCCAGAAGTGATCGCGAGCATGGTCGCGGACTTCCAGGCGCGACACCGCGGTGTACCTCCCTGTGCGACGGTGGCGGCGGCCCTGGTGAAGGCCGCGCAGCCGGCCAAGCTGGGGGCGGGCTACTTCCGGTACTCGTGCGACAACAGCAAGCCGACCTCGATTGAAGACCAGATGGTGAACGCGCTCCGTAAGGCCTTCAGCGAACAGCGGTTCATTCCCTGGTGCTACGTCAATGCCGACTACTCGGTGACGGGGCTGGATGCCTCCCGGCAGGGCTATTCGTCCCTGAAAGTCGTTCTGGCCGATCCGCAGCATCCCATCGACACGCTGTATATCGATGACTTCACGCGGGCCTCGCGCGACGAACTGGAATGGTGGAAGCTCGCCCAGTTGGTCAAGAAGCTCCGGAAGCGGATGATCGGGGCCTCAGACCAGTTCGATCTGGGTAACCCTCACTGGGACATGCAGCTGACGATCTTCGGCCTGCTGTCGCGGCTCTTCATCAAGTCGCTCCGACAAAAGGTCTGCCGGGGCATGCGGGGCGCGATCTCGCGGGGCGGGGCGCTGGG
>JAWXBB010000141.1:0-10594 GCA_034439795.1 Planctomycetaceae bacterium
CCCTGACCGGCCGGTCCCTCCGGGCCTCGGCCGCCCTCCCGCAGCTGGCGCTCGCGAGCTGACGCGAAGAATCGGACTACATCAACGGGCTGCTAACCCGCAGAATTGGTTTTAGCGACGTCATCGACAATGTCGATACCACCGGAAAACTCCGCGGATATTCCGTTGCCGTAAGGGCATTTCGATGCCGCACCGCATCTGGTGGATTTCGACGGCCTATCTGCTGGCGGGTCTGATCGTTGCGTCGGTTCGCGCCGACGTCGCGCCGCCCCCCGCAGCCGCGGAAAGCCCGGTGTCGGAAGCCGCGGACGGCGAAGCCGCACAGGACATCGTGCAGCGTTTGCAGGGCCTCGATGCCGCCACTCGGGAGGAGTTGGTGCGCTACCTGCAGGAAGGCCTGCCCCCTGCGCCCAGCCCGTTGACGCCTCCCGCCGACAAGACCGCCACCACGCTTGATCCAGCCCTGGTGGCTCAGGGGCAGGCCGCCTTCGAGTCGTATTGCGTCGATTGTCACGACGCCGAACGGTCGCTCAACAAACGCAAATCGTTCAGCGGCTGGCTATCGACGACGAAGCGCATGGCGGCCAAGGCCGACGCGGGCATTCCCAGCAGTGCGGTCACTCCCATCGCGACGTATCTCGCCTCGGTGGCCTCGGCCGGCGACGGGGGCGGTGGCGTCGTGGAATCGGCGCAAGCGCTCATGGAAGGGTCGTCCTTCAGCACAAACGCCACCATTTCGACGATGTGGCGCGGCGCCGATCAGCACGACGTCTTGAGCCCGGGTTTCTTCGCCGACGTCTGGATCGGCGCCGACTGGCAGCCCGACGGGCCGGTCAGCGCCACGGTGATGGCCTGCACGAGTTGCCACTCGGATTTCAATCTCAGCAAGGGGTATTCCGTCGAACTGGTCGACGGCTCCGCGACGCTCGATTTGCTGAAGCTCGTCGACAGTGATCGCAAAGCGGGGCGTAGCGCCGACTGCACGACGGACCCCTGCGGCGACTGTCCGGCCGGCGAATGGAATGCCAAAGTCAAAGCCGGGCGGTTCGTCGTCCCCTTCGGCGCGTTTCAGGCGATGAGCCACCCCGGCGTCTACCGCACGGTGGACAACCCGCTGATTTTCGACATGGGTCGTCGCTATAGTCCGGTCATCGGCGTTCGGTATCTGCCGGTGGTTGCCGCGCCCTATTCCGATGAAGGGGTGAATCTGGACCTGGGGGCACCGCTGGCGGGCGACTTTGCGGCCGGACTGAGCCTGTATGCGGTGAACGGGTTTCAGGGCGATTTGTCGTGGTCGCCGGGGGACGGTCGGGCGTATTACGACAACAACCGTTCGCCGGCCGGAGGGGCGCGGTTGACGGTCGGGAACTCGTCGATCAAGTTCGGAACATCGTGGATGGCCGGCCAAATGCAGGACGACGGCGCCGACGACCGTTTGTACTATCATTGTTACGGCACCGACCTGATTTACCGTCATGAGGATCTCCTCCGCCTCTATTTCGAGTATGCGGCGCGACAATCCGACTTCAAGCTGCGCAACGACCCCGAGTATTTCAAGGGCGTTGTGGCTGAGGGTGAAGTGCGGATCGTCAAGGAGCCGCGGATCGGCCTGCTCGCGCGGTACGACACGCTCGACCAGCACCGCTACATCATCTTTCCCGATTCGTCGATTCAGCGCTACACCTACGGCCTGACCGTCGCGCTGCCCGGACCGACCTCGCTGATGGTGAATCACGAGATCTGGAAATCGGCCGACTTCGGCACATTCCACCTGTTGGGCGTCCGCTGGGTCGCCTCGTTCTGAAGCGGCCAGTGGTGCGTACGACATCGCACTTGTTGGACGAGTCCGAGAACGGGTCGTGTCCATAGTTCGACTCTAGGGGACGTGGCACCATGTTGGTAGTTCCGCCTTCAGGCGGTCCGAGCCGCCTGAAGGCGGAACTACGAGCAGATTAGTACACTACCCGAGAACGCGCTGGTGAGCCTCCGCCTCGCTTGACCCGAACCCCCGCGCAGGGTTACGAGAGGCCATCGCCCACCGTCAACTTGCGAGCAATGCGCCCATGCACCCCGTGGTCGTCGTCGGCGCCGGGCCGACCGGTTTGACGCTGAGCCTGCTGCTGGCGCGGCGCGGCGTGCCCTCGGTGCTCGTCGAGCACAACGCGGAGCCGAAACGGCATCCGGCGGCCCACATTCTCAATACGCGGACGATGGAGGTGTTCCGTGAAATCGGCGTCGCACAGGACGTCGAGGCCACCTGTCAGCCGCAGTCCGAGGTGGGGCATATCAGTTGGGTGGTCACCATCGCCGGTCGGCAACTGGGCCGGCAACCGGCGGCGCCGCCGGATTACGACGAGATCCTCGCGCTCAGTCCCACCCGGGCCGTGTTGTATCCGCAGAACCGACTCGAACGGTTGCTGTGGCAGCGCGTGCGCGAAACGCCGCTGATCGACTTTCGTCCGGGCTGCCTTTGCGAAGCGGTCGAGCAGGACAGCCAACAAGTCGCCGTGACGATTCACCGCGAAAACACGGGCGATCGAGAGCAAATCGAGAGTGCATGGCTGGTGGCCTGCGATGGCGCTTCGAGTCCCACCCGTCGTGCGCTCGGCATTGCGGCGACGGGGCCGGTGTTCCATCACATGCTGGGACTGCACTTCACGGCGGACCTCAGTGGTCTCATCCGCGGTCGCGAAAGCGCGCTCTACTGGCTGATGAATCCCGACGTCACCGGCGTCCTCATCTCCTACTGGATGCCGACGGAATGGGTGCTGAACGTGCCCTATTTTCCCCCGCAACAGCGCGCCGAGGACTTCACCGAACCGATGTGCCTCGACTTGATCGCGCATGCGCTGGGGACGCGCGACCTCCCCGACTTGCGGTTGTGCGACGCCTCGCCGTGGGTGATGTCGGCGCGCATGGCGGAGACGTTTCAGCAGGGCCGCGTGCTGCTCGCCGGCGATGCGGCGCACGCGATGCCCCCCACCGGCGGGCTGGGTCTCAACACGGGCGTGCAGGACGCCCACAATCTGGCCTGGAAGCTCGCGGCCGTCTGCCATGGCACGGCGGCAGCGGCGCTGCTGGTCACCTACGAACTCGAACGCCGCCCCGTCGCGCAGCGCAACATCGACATCAGCGTCAGGAACCTGGAGCGCACGCAGTCGCTGCAGCGGTTGGCCGGCGCGAATCTCAAAGGCCGCGAATGGCTCGTCACCATCCAGAATTCGTGGTTATTTCGTCTTCTGCCGACAGCATGGCAAGCCGCGGCCGTCAAGCGAGCTGTGCAATTCGGGCTGCGAAGATTTCGCCGACTGGACGATGCCGGTCCGCGCGGCGACGACCTGCGAGCCAAGTTCGCAGCCCACCTTCCCACCGGATCGGAGCATTACCGCGTCGGAGGCGATTTGGGCGCGGTCTACCGCAGCGGAGCGGTGATTCCGGAGAATTCGCCGCTGCCCCAAGCCAACGATCCCATTCTCAACTATCGACCGACCACGTGGCCGGGCGCCCGCTTGCCGCATTTTTGGGTGATGCAAGGCGACGGTACCCGCGTCGCGATTTATGATTTCCTGCCACCGGAAGGCTACCTCCTGCTGATCCATGCCGAAGGCCAACCGGCGTGGGAGGCAGCGGTCGGACGGCTGGCGAGCCACAAGGGATTGCCCGTGAGCTGCCTGTCCATCGGCGGACGTGGCCAGGCCGACGTGACCGACTGCGACGGCGTTTGGCGGCAACGCTCCGAAGTCGAGGCGACCGGGGCCGTGCTCGTCCGTCCGGACGGCCATGTGGCGTGGCGAATCCCACAGATCGACAACGAGGAGCAGGCGGTCGCAGCGCTGGCAACCGCGCTCCGGCATTTGGCCTTTGCAGAGTCGCCGGCATAGCGACCCTGGCTCATCTCGCCACCGTCGCTCGTTGCAGCAGCCGCAGTTCCTTCGGCAGCGGGAACGAGACGTGTTCTTCGCGGGTCGTGACCTCTTCCAACTCGGCCGCGAAGTTGTCTTTGAGGTATTGGATGACGTCCTGCACGACGACTTCCGGCGCGCTCGCCCCGGCAGTGATCAGCACCGTGCCGACGCCGTCGAACCAGTCGCGCTGCAGTTCGTGAACGCCGTCGATGAGGTACGCGCGGCGGCTCTCCGTGCGGCCCATTTCCATCAGCCGGCGGCTGTTGGAGCTGTTCTGGCTGCCAAGGACCAGCACCACGTCGGCCCGGGCGGCGAGAATCGACACCGCCTCCTGCCGGTTCGTGGTCGCGTAGCAGATGTCCTCCTTCGGCGGGCTTTCGATCTGCGGATACTTCCCCTTCAGCGCGGCGATCACGCGCCCGGCCTCTTCGACGCTGAGCGTCGTCTGCGTGAGATACGCCAGCTTCGCATCGGCGAGGAACTCGAGCGCGGCGACTTCGTCCGGCGTCTCCACGAGAGTGATGCTCGCCGGGGCCTCCCCCATCGTGCCGATGACTTCGTCGTGCCCCTCGTGGCCGATCAGCACTATGTGATACCCGGCGTCGGCGTATTTGATCGCCTCCAGATGCACTTTGGTGACCAGCGGGCAGGTGGCGTCAATCGTCCGCAGGCCGCGCTCGCGGGCCTGGGCACGGATCTCCGGCGACACGCCGTGCGCGCTGTATAGCAGCATCGCCCCTGCGGGCACCTCGGCGATGGTGTCGACGAACGTCACCCCCTGCTGCGTGAACCGCTCCACGACGTATTTGTTGTGGACGATCTCGTGATAGACGTACAGATCCGGCCCGACGAGCCGGATGGCTTCGTCGAGACAGTCGATCGCCATATTCACCCCGGCACAAAAGCCGCGGGGGTTTGCGAGGAGGATGCGCATGAAGTTCCTGGAATGAATGGCCGCAATTCTCTACCGAGAATTGTAACAGATTAGTTCACTCACAGGAAAAAAGTGACGACCGAGACGACAAGGATCGTCAGCATCACCGCGGTCATGACTCGACGAAAAGACAACCTCCGATGCAAACGCACTCGTCCCGTTGGCGGCGACCATGACTCGCCGATGATCTGAACCATCCGTCTTTCACAAAGGTCTTCATAGCCACGGGCCGCCAGCCAGGGCAACGAAAACCAGATGCAGAACACACGAAAGTCGATGACACGGGAGTAGACCGCCAGAAGTGCCCAAGACGCCACCACCAGTGCTTGGGAGACGAAGACCCCGATGGCCCACGGCTTGAGTGCCGACCGTTGTTCTTCAGTGATGGGGGGAACGGGGCAGGACATGGATGGTTCCTTCAGTTGTGTCCCTCGGGCGGGTGACGTCGGAGATACTCGATCACATCACGCACAGTTCGGAACTGCATGTAGTCCTCGTCGGCGATGACGATGCCTTTGTCTTCAAGTTCCATCACCAGTTCGACCACAGCGAGCGAATCAACGCCGAGATCTTCCCGCAGCAAGGAACTCAAGGTGATCTCATCGAGGGGAATGCCGCTGATGGGTCCGACAGCATCGCGGAATTGCCACAGCAGATAACCGCAGGCCGGGCAGACGGAATCCCCCGCTGGATCGGACACGTTCACTGCGGCCGAGCCGCCGCACACCGGGCATCGCAATGGTTCTCCCTCCGGCGTTCGCGAAGAGATGGTCATGACATCATCGCTCCCGCGAGCATTGTAGCCGTCGAACCAATGCGTGGACCGCTGTTGATGCCTTCCCCCAGAGACTTGGCGCACCATCACGGCACCGTATGCTACACGATTCGGCCGAGTTCCGCCGGGATTGCGCCACCCGGCCGGATCGCCGTAACCTCCGTTCCCCGAATCTGTTGAGAGCAAGTTGATGTATCGCGTGCTGGTGACCGACGCCCTGTCCAAAGCGGGCCTGAAGATTCTCCTGGAGACCCCCGGCATCGAGGTCGATGACCGCGGCGGGCAGAAAATGACCGCCGGGCAACTGCGCGAGGCGCTGTCGCAGGCCGACGGTGCCGTCGTCCGCAGCGGGTACAAGTTCACGCCGGAGATTCTCAAGGATCAGCGGCGGGTCAAGGCGATCGTGCGGGCCGGCGTGGGGGTCGACAACATCGACCTGCCGGCCGCCACGCGCGAAGGCATTGTGGTGATGAACACCCCGGCGGGGAACACCACCAGCACCGCGGAGCATTCACTGGCCATGATGATGGCCCTCTCCCGCAACATCGCTCCGGCGTGTGCCGCGCTCAAGGGGGGAAAGTGGGACCGCAAGAGCTTCACCGGCACGCAGCTCGCCGGGAAGACGCTCGCCGTGATCGGCCTCGGCCGCATCGGCCTGTCGGTCGCCCGCCGCGCGATCGGGCTGGAAATGAAGGTGCTGGGGTACGATCCATTCCTGACCGCCGAGCGCGCGGCTCAGGAGGGAATCGAACTCTACCGCGATCTCGACGAGATTCTTCCCAAGTGCGACTTCCTCACCGTCCACACGCCGATGACGCCGGAGACGGAAGGGCTCATCAATGCGGCCCGCATTGCGACGATGAAGCCCGGCGTGCGGATCATCAACTGCGCGCGCGGCGGCATCGTCGATGAAAACGCCCTCGCCGACGCGATTGAATCGGGCCACGTCGCCGGAGCCGCGCTGGACGTCTTCAAAGAGGAGCCGCCGCCGAAGGATCACCGATTGGTGAACCTCCCGCAGGTGCTGGTCACGCCGCACCTCGGCGCTTCGACGGATGAAGCCCAGGAACTCGTCGCCGTGGAGGCCGCCGAGATTCTGTCCGGTTTCCTGACGCGGAACGAAGTCCGGCACGCGGTGAACATGGCCCCGATTTCGTCCGCCGAGATGGCCGACATGCAGGCGTATCTCGACCTGGGCCTGCGGCTGGGCCTGCTGATGTCGCAGCTCAACAAGGGGGGCGTCCGCAGCGCGAAGCTGATGTACCGCGGCGAGGCGGCGTCGAAGAAGACGAAGCTGATTTCCTCGGCGTTCGCCGCCGGGCTGATGTCCGGGGCGTTGTCCGAAAACGTGAACGTCGTGAATGCCGAGATGCTGGCCCACGAGCGCGGCATCGAGATCACCGAGTCGTCCTCGACGGAAGTCGGCGACTTCTCGACGCTGGTCTCGGCCACCGTCACCACCGATCACGGCGGCGAGATCACCGCCGCGGGTACGATCTTCGGCAAGCAGTTCCTGCGGCTGGTGCGGCTGGACCAGTTCCAGCTCGACGCCTACCTCGACGGTCTCTTGCTGTTGTACCGCCACGTCGACAAGCCGGGCGTCATCGGCTACATCGGCACCGTCTTCGGCAAGCACCAGGTGAACATCGCCCACATGGCGCTCGGCCGGCTGAAGAACGAACCGGGCGGCGACTCCATCGCGATCCTGAACCTCGACAACGAACCGACGCCGGAAGCGCTCGCCGACGTCTCGAAGAACGACGCCGTGCAGCAGGTGCAGTTGGTAAAGTTGCCACCGGCGGGTGCGCCACTGCCGTGGACGGTTTGCCGGTGACGATTCAGGCTTTGCGAGTCGAACGCCGCGCGGCGAGCCGCTTGACGACAGCGGGGCTGGTGAGTTCCCGGAGCCGCATTATTGGGGATTGGACGGTGCGGGCGAAATGTTGCACTGCGGCAGCGCTTTCCGCAACCGCCCCAGACCTGCGGGTGTGATTTGGCTGCCGTCCAAATTCAGACTCTTGAGGTTGCTCAACTTGGCCAGATGCGGCACCGAGGCGTCGGTGATCGCCGTGCCGATCAGATGGAGCACCTCCAGCCGCTCGGCCAGTCCGACCAGATGCGGCACGCCCGCGTCAGTGACCTTCGACCCCCGCACATCGAGCAGCGTCAACTGCGTCAGCGATTTGATCTGCTCCAACCCGGCGTCGTCGACCGGTGAAGCCGACAGGCACAATCCCCGGAGTTTTTCGAGACCGCGCAGGTGCTCGGTGCCGCGACCAGTGACGGGCGAGCCTTCCAGATCGAGCGTCTCGAGATTCTGCAGACCCTGGAGATGAACCAGGCCCGCATCGGTGACGGCCGTAAGCCGCAAGCGGAGCGTGGTGAGTTGAGTCATGCCCGCCAGATGTTGCAGTCCGGCATCGCTGACGCTGCTGCCCCCCAGCTTCAGGCTGCGCACTTGCCGGCACTCGCCTATCCGCTGCAATCCGGCGTCATCGACCGGCACGCCGTAGAGATTCAGGCTGGACAGTTTGTCGGCTTTCTTCAGATGGGCCAGCCCGTCGGCCGTGACGAGCGGCGCCGCCTTGCCGGGATCGCTGCCGTAGCCGGTGATCCCCAGGCTCAAGTCATCGAGTTGCGGCAGCCTGGCCAGGACTTCGAGGGTCGCATCCGTCATGCGCGACGAGACGAGGCCGAGGGCGCGCAGGTTGGTCAGCGCCGCCAGCCGTCGCAGGCCGGCGTCGGTCATCTCGTTGGAGTCTTCAAACCGCAGCGATTCGAGGCCGGTCAGCGTCTCGACGATCTCCATCGTGGCATCGGTGTGCGAAATCGGCTGTTCGAAGTTGATCGCCCGCAGGCCGGCGAGCCCCGACAGTACCCTCAACTCGGATTCCTTCCAGGGCTTGCCGTCGTCGGCCGTGAAGACTGAGTGCAACTGGAACGCCGAATCCGGCAATGACCCGCCCGGCAGAATCCACGGGGAGACCGACTCGCCGGCGGCGACGCGGACCCGGCCACCGATTCCGAGTACCCATTCGGCCGCTTTGCGGTCGGGATCGAGGCTGTTCGTTGCGGCCAGGTTCGCCAGGCGGATGCGGATGCTGCGAAACTCGACGGGACGCTGATTCTCCCGATGAATCTGAAACGCCAGCAGTCCTGCGTCCTTCATCTCCGCCACGTCGCCGTCCACGGTGGTCGCGCCGTTCACCTGGATCGTGACGCGCCGGCCGACGCAACGGAGGGAATAGTCGTTCCAATCGCCGGACTTGACGGCTGGCGCGCTACCGGGTTTGAGCAACCACCCCCCCGGCAAGTTTTCACCATAGATGCCACCCCAAAAATCTCCCGGGCGATTGCCGATGTCGCACTGCTGACCGCGGGCCGTCCATTGGTTACGGTCCAGGATTTCGCTGCGGATCTGCACGCCGGAGTTATCGTTGGCGCCGATCCGCACCTGAAACTGCAACTCGAAATCGGCGTACGGCCTAGGGCTGAAGAGGAACGAGTTTGTGTCGCTGGAGCCGGCTTGGCCGGTGAGGACGCCGTCGCGCAGCGTCCAAAGATCCTGCCGACCCTGCCAGCCCGTGAGGTCTTTGCCGTTGAAGAGGTCGGTCCAGCCGTCATCCACGCGTTCAAATTCAAACCACGAGACGTTGGACTGTCCTTTGTCACTCCAGTTGGCACGCGCGGGCTTTTCGGTGTTGCTGCCCCGATAGATGAGTCTCAGCCCCGAGCCATCGAACTCGTACAACCCGCGTTGTCCTCCCGCCACCTTGAGGTCGTCAAAGTCGAAATCGAATTCCTGGGGCACGGCTGCCGGATTGATGCGGAACCTGCCACTGTAGGGCTGAATTTTTCCATTGATCATCCGCTCGACGGATCGCCGAGTCCCTTCAATGAGCATGGTGTGATTGCGCTCCGCCACCTCTTCGAGGGTGGCGTTATGACCTTGAGTGTTCTCCGCGATACAGCGCCATTTGCCTTGCCAGCGCGCGAGGTCGTCCAAATCAGCTCCCAATGCGGTGGCTTGGCTGTTCGGGGTGGCATCCCATTCGCAGAGATAGCCCGGCTTGTGCGCCGGCAATGCCTGGTTGGGCTGATCGGACCACTCCCAGCCGATCAATCCGTCGACGGCGAGACGTTTATTGGACATGAGGGCATAGTCTTCGCCTGGCGGCTTATTATTGGGCTGGTTCTGCCTTGTGAACCAATTGGTCCAAGTCAGCGGCCGGCCATCGACCCAGCGCCACTGTCCTTCCGAGGCTTCGTCGGTGGCGCCGATCCAGCAGTCATCCCGGTTGGCATCGGCGACTAATCCGGCGACAAAGCCGTTCTCGGCTTCGGACTCGACGATCACCAGATGTCCGCCCAAGCCCTCGCAGCGCGCTTTGGCCGCCTTCCACGACAACTGCTCGGGGTAAAACTTGTAGGCATGTCCTTGGAAGGTTTTCGCGTCGGCGGGAGGCGAGACGGTCTTCAGTTGGCGCAACGAGATCTCCTGGAACTGCACCTCCATCGGCTTCGCCTTGTGAAGTTGCAGGGCGATGATCCCCGTCTCGGACATGTCCGGGTAGTCCACGTCGTTGACCAGCGTGCCGTTGAGCCGGACGGTGACGTGTCGTCCCTGGCAGGTCACCAGCAGGTCGTTGAATTCGCCCGGTTTGAGCGCCGCTTGAACGGCGTCGACGTTGGCGCGATAGGTGGGGCGATAGGTGGGGCGGTTGGCGCTCGGCACTTCGATCAGCGTGCCCCAGATGAGTTCGCGCGCGTCGACGAATTCGACCTGCGGGCCGAGGACGTCGAAGTTCGCCGGGTCGCTGCGGCGGCTGCGGATCTGCACGCCGCTGTTGCCGCCGGGCAGCAGCTTCACCCGCAGCTTCAACTCGAAGTCGCGATACGACGACGGCGTGCAGAGATACGAAAACGACGCGAGCGGCTGGTTGGGCGTCTTGCCGATGAGAACCCCGTTGACCACCGACC
>JAWXBB010000142.1:0-10953 GCA_034439795.1 Planctomycetaceae bacterium
CTGTTATGCCGAGCGACCGGGGCAGGCGCTGGCGCTCATTGGCAGCAGCGGGCGATTGGAGATCGCCGTCGGCAACGGCTCCGCCGCGGAAACGTTACAGTTGGGAGTCGGCGCAAAGGTGAGTGTGCGATGGTAACACGCCAAACCGAAGCGTCAGCGAGGGCGGCCCCCTCTCCCCCGTCTTCGGGGGAGAGGGTCGGGGTGAGGGGGCCGAGCGCCTCAGTTGACACTCCCACTTCGACAAATCCGGTTTCCACGTCCTGCGGAGCGCTCTCCTCCCTCACTCTATCTCTCTCCCCCGAAGACAGAGGAGAGGGGACCGAACAAAGACCCCGTTTCAACGGCCTATTCATCACCGGAACCGACACCGGCGTGGGGAAGACGCACGTCGCGTCGCTCATCGTCCGGCAACTGCGGGCGGAGGGCCGCAACGTCGCCGCGTTCAAACCGGCGTGTTCGGGGGCTGCGTTCGATGCCGCCGGTTGTGCGCATTGGGACGACCTCGACCGGCTGCGGGCCGCGCTGGGAACCGAGGTCGTCGATGATGAACTCTGTCCGCAACGGTTCCTCGCTCCGCTCACGCCACCGCTTGCGGCAAAGCTAGAACATCGAACCGTCGATGTCGCGGCGATCAATGCCGGACTGTTGCGCTGCGGTCGGCGCAGCGATGGTGTCATCATCGAGGGGGCCGGCGGCTGGCTGTGCCCGCTGACCGAGGGGACCACGTTTGCCGATTGGGTCGCCGCGTGGGGGTTCCCGGTGCTGATTGTCGCGCGTCCCGGTTTGGGGACGATCAATCACACGCTGCTGACCGTGGAGGCGATCCGCAGCCGACGGCTGTCCGTGGCAGGCATCGTGTTCAACGAGACCAGCGCAAGCGCCTGCGATCACTCCACGGCCACCAACGCCGCGGAGATCGAAGCCCGCAGCGGCGTGCCGGTTCTGGGCCAGGTCGCGTTCGGAGCCGGGAGCGAATTGCTTCACGGCCAACGGGCCGTCAGAATACGGTGGCACACACTGATGAAGGATGTCAGTGGTCCTTCGTCAGTGGTCAGTGGCAACGACGGAACCCGTGTCATTCTTCCCAACTAACCACTAACTTCACCCGGGAATCCCGGCATGGCGTTCGAGATCACGTGCGGACAATGCGGCGGCCGGCTGCTGGTGGAACAGGCCGGCGTGATCGTCGCCTGTCCGCTGTGCGAGGCCCATCTTTCGGTGCCCGAGGTGGATGCCGCTTCAGAAACGGACTTGCCCGCGCCGTTGGCGGAGCCCACGACCGCTGCGGTGCAAGTCACGGCCGGCGTGTCGCCCGTCTCGGAGGCAACCACGAGTTTCGGCGCAGCCACCGCCCCGCCAGGATTGCAGCCGTCAGCGGCGGATATTGGCGAGACAGCCGATGTCCTGGAACATGATCCCGCCCCCAATCCCGGCGGGTGGATCTCGCACAGCTCGCCCAATCTGCAGGAGTTCGTCGTCCCCGCTGAGGAACCCGTCGCCGGCGACCTGTTCCAGGCGACGGACGATCTGCCCGATTTCTCCACGGCGGTGCCGGCCGATCCCAACGCTGCGACGATCCAGCTCCCGCCCGACGCCGCGGAACAGGCGGTGATGGATGCGCCGACACAGATCGGTCACGGCGTCGCACCGGTGACAGCATCCGAGCCGGTGATGGTTGCCGAAGCCGCGACGCAAGTGCTTCCGTCGTCCGACGCGCCACCGCCGCCGACGGAACTGTTCACGGTTCAGCCATCACCAGCCGCACCGATCCCTGCCCCGATGGCCGCCGCGCCGCCACCGCACGCCGCCACGGGTGACGTCGTTCCCCGGCAATGGTTCATCATGGTCGCCGGTTATGCCAGCGCCGTGACGCTGGCGCTGCTCTTCCTGCTGCTCACCATGCGCGGCGGTGGGGAACACGCGCTCGAAAGTCTGCCGGACCTGGTGCCGCCGATGGACAAGTCGGGTCACATCGGCATGAAGAAGGTGCCGCCGGAATTGGACGTCGCCCCCGGGCACGAACTGCGATTGGGGGAGTCGCAGCGCTTCGGCAACGTCCGCGTGACGCCCGTCCGCGTGTCGCGCAGCCCGATCAAGTTCGAGCATGCGTTCGGCAAGCAGACGGCCCAACGAGAGCCGACGCAGCCCGTGCTGAAGCTGACGTTGCGGTTCGAAAACGTCTCCACCGATCAGGAGTTCGCGCCGCTCGACGCCACGTTGTTGTACAAACGGATCTTCGACAAGAAGGCCGCCAAATTCATTGCGCTGAACTTCCTCAGCCCGGAGGCGGACCGCCGCAACGGCGAGAACCTCCATTATCTCTACGATCTCCCCGAGTTCAGCGAATACGTGCTGGCCGGGCAGGATCTCAACCATCCGCTCAAGCCCGGCGAAACGTGGGAAACCTACGTGCCGTCGGAAGAGGGGATCACCAGCATCGACGGCGACTGGGTCTGGCGGGTGCTGCTCCGCAAGGGCTACAACCCCGAGTCGAAGCGGGGCGTGACCACGCTGATCGACGTGCGGTTCAGCGGCGAGGAAGTCGCGACTGAGGAACAAAAGTCCTGATTCAATACCAACCCGAAGCGTGAGCGAGGACGAGCGCTCATTCGACTTCGATCGCGGCAGGGAGCGCTCGGCCCCCTCACCCTAACCCTCTCCCCCGAAGACGGGGGCGAGGGGACCGGAGAAGAGCGCAACGGGAGTCAAGACGCGCGCCGCAAAAATCGTTTCCTCCTTCCTTCGGATTTCGTGCTTCGAATTTAGGATTTCCAATCCACACATCCCCTCTCACGGAGCCCTTACGATGCCCACCGTCACTCGCCGCTCGTTTCTGGGACAGTCCGCCGGCGCGGTCGCCGCCTTGAGCGCCGCCGAATGGGCGCGGGCCGGGTCGTCCAACGAACAGGCCACGGTCGCGCTCATCGGCTGCGGCGGCATGGGGGGCAGTCACCTGCGGCTGCTCGCCGGACGGAAGGATGCCCGGCTCAAGTACCTCTGCGACGTTGATAAGAACCGGCTGACCGCGGCGTCCAAGTCCATCGAAGAGACCGTGTCCACCGCGCCCGCGACCGTGACCGACATGCGCCGCATCTTCGACGATCCCGAGGTCGACGCCGTCTGGATCGCCACGCCCGATCACTGGCATGCCCCCGCGGCGATCCTGGCGGTGACCGCCGGCAAGCACGTCTACGTCGAGAAGCCGGTGTCGCACAATCTGCGCGAAGGCCGGCTGCTGCTCGAAGCCGCCCGCAAGCACAACCGCGTGGTGCAGGTGGGGACGCAGAGCCGCAGTACCGCCCACGTGATGCGAGCCATGCAGCTCTTGCGCGAGGGGATCATCGGCGACGTGCTGGTCGCCAAGGCGTGGAACAGCCAGTTGCGCAGCAACATCGGCAAGACGCAGCCGTCGGCCCCGCCGCCGAATCTCGACTACGATCTGTGGCTCGGACCGGCCCCGTATCGCCCCTACCGCGCCAACATGCTCCCCGGCGTATGGCGGTTCTGGCGCGACTTCGGCGTGGGAGACATCGGCAACGACGGCGTCCACGACATCGACATCGCCCGCTGGGGTCTCGGCGTCACCACGCAGCCCTCCACAATCTCCGGCCTCGGCACGAAGCTGTTCTTCGACGACGACCAGGAATTCCCCGACAGCTATTACACCGTCTTCGAATACCCCGGCGACGGACAGATCGGCCACAAGAAGCAGCTCATCTACGAGCAGCGCGACTGGTCCCCCTACGTGCAGGAAGGCCACGAGAACGGCAACGCCTTCTACGGCACCAAGGGCCTGATGATCCTCGGCAAGGGGAAGGGCTTCCAGGTCTTCGGCCCGAAGAACAAGCTGATCGAGGAGGGGACCGGTTCGGTCGACCTTACCGCCCACCATCAGAACTTCCTCGACTGCATCCGTTCCGGCGGGCGTCCCAATGCCGACGTCGAGATCGGCCATCTCTCGGCGTCGCTGTGCCACCTGGCCAACATCGCCAGCCGCGTGACCCGCACGGTGCAGTTCGACCCGGCGAAGGAAGCCGTCCTCAACGACGCCGAAGCCCACACGATGCTCCGTCGCACCTACCGCGAAGGCCACTGGTCGGTCCCCAAGGGGGTGTGAGGAAAGTTGGAAGTGAGAAGTGCGAAGTCGGAAGTGAGGAGTCATCGCGGTGTGCGGATGAACGTATGTCTTCGATCCCGAAGGGATCGCATAGCGTAGCCGGGGGTCGAAGGCTTTGCGAAGACCCCCGGAAAGCCGCGTTGAAGAATTCGCATCCCGAAGGGATGCCAGAAACGTCCGGTGTTCTGGCATCCCTCCGGGATGCTTGTCCCACTGACGACACATTCCGGGGGTCTCGCAGACTCGACCCCCGGCTACTGTCTGCGACCTCTTCGAGGTCAAAAGCGGAAGAATGATGACCGATCACGACCTCATGCAACACGCAATGGCCGCCTTTCAGCGGCAGGCGTGGACGGAGTGCCGCGACTGGGTGTCGCGGGCCAGCGCCGCGGCCCGGGCGTCGCTGCCGGCGGTCACGTTGCAGGCGTTGTGCGCGGCGCGCACCGGCGATCGCGATACCGCCGAGCAACTGCTCAAGGGACTCATCGCCCGCGGGCAGGCCGATCCGTCGGCGTTCGTCAATCTCGGCGAAATTCTGCGGCAGGGGGACAAGCTCGCCGAGGCGGAACAGTGTCTGCGGCAGGCCGTACGGCTGGCTCCGAAGCTCGCCGAAGGGCATTACAACCTCGGCGTCGTGCTGGGACAGCAGCAGAATGACCCGGCCGCGATCGAGTGCTATCAGGCGGTGCTCAAGCTCCAGCCGCAGCATCACCGCGCGAAGTTCAACCTCGCGAACAGCCTCCGCCGCGAAGGCCGCATCTACCCGGCCCGCGATCATCTGCAACAGGTGACGCAGCTCCGTCCCGACTGGGCCGAAGCCTGGCAGAACCTGGCGGCGACGCAGGCGGAACTCGGCGAGACTGACGCCGCGCTCGCCAGTTACCGACGGGCCGGTGAACTGTCGCCGGAGATCGCGGACAAGTGTGCCGAGTCCATCGCCGGCGTTCTCATCACGCGCGACGAGATCCCCGCCGCTGCCGAGATGCTGCGCCGCGCTGCGGCGAATCGCCCCGAACGCTTCTGGCAGGAATTGCGGGCCGATCTGCTCTGCCCGGCGGTGCCCGATTCCGTCGCCGCCATCGACGAATACCGCGCCTTTGCGACCGAACGGTTGACGCGCGCCGTGGAGGAAGCCAGAGCGCTGCCGCGGACCGACGACCAGGATGGCTGGTTCGAGCCGCCGATGGAATGGGCTTATCACGGCTGTGACGACCGGCCGCTGAAGACGTTGTTCGCGCAGCTCTATCTGGACCGCATCGCGCCGCTGGAACGGACGCCGAATCGCGACCGGTCGCATGTCGGGTTCGTCGTCACATCGGGACACGAAGGAGTGTTCAACCGGTGTCTGGGCGAGATCATCCGGCAGTTGCCGAACGACGAGTTGCTGGTGTCGATCGTCTGCCCGCGGATCGCCGCCAACACGCTGCGGTTCGTCGCGCCGGATTTGGGCCGGTTCATTCTGGAAACCCCGACCAAACCCGTCGACGCCGCGGCCTTCCTCGCCACGCAGTCGCTGGACCTCTTGTATTACTGGGAGATCGGCACCGACGCGTTCAACTACCTGTTGCCGTTCTGGCAACCCGCCCCGTGGCAGGGGAGTTCGTGGGGCTGGCCGATCACGAGTGGCAACCCGCGCGCCAACCTGTTCTTCACCAGCCGCCACGTCGAAGCCGAGGACGCCGCCGGGCACTTCACCGAACGGCTCGTGTGGCTGACGGGGGCCATGACGATCTATCCGCGGCCGACGACTTTGCAACCACGTCCGACCGAACGGTATGGCCTGCGTCCCGGACAGCATCTCTACGTCTGCCAACAGAATCTGCGAAAGTGGCATCCGGAATTCGACGCCATCCTGCACGATCTGTTCGACGCCGATCCCGACGCCGTGCTGGGCTTCATCGGGCACACGCAGCCGACGATCACGCAGAAGCTGATGGCGCGGTTGCGACGGTCGATCCCCGACATCAAGCAGCGGACGAAAATCTTCCCGTTCATGCCGCGCGAGGAGTATCTGGAGCTGCTGCGGGCCGCCGATGTCGCGCTGGACACCCCGCGGTACGGCGGCGGCGGGAACACCGTCGCGGATGCGTTCGCGACCGGCACGCCGCTGGTGACGCTGACCGGCCGATATCACCGCAACCGTTACGGCTCGGGGATGCTGCGCCGCGCCGGCTTGGGGGAACTCGCAACCGATTCGCCGGCCGATTACGTCCAGACCGCCGTGCAGATCGCGCGCGACGCCGAGCGCCGCGAAGCGCTGTCCCGGCGGATGTCCGACCAGTACGCCGCAATCTTCGAGAATCCCGCGACGGTAACCGAACTGCGAACAGCGATGCTGTCAATCATCGGCGAGTGAGATTGTGTTCTGTCACAGCCCCGAGCGCAAGCGAGGGAGCCATTGTTTGTTCGGATTGTGACTCCCTCGCTTGCGCTCGGGGCTGTGAAGTGAGGATACTCGCGCTTTATGAGTTGCGGTACCCGTCATCCAACAGGGACAATCTCAACCGTCCCAGCTCCAACCGCGCGTGTCTCGGCATCGAACTAAAGACACTCGCAGGCGATCGGGTGCCATGCTTGCAGCTTTGGGCAAGCATGTCTTCGTGCAGTGATTCCCAAAGCCACATGCTTGCCCAAAGCTGCAAGCATGGCACCCACTTCCGGACCAATTCCATGAATCCCGGCCCGAACGATCCCGCGTCGCAAATTACGTGCTCGGTGACCGACGGCTTCGCCGGCTGGTTGCAGGCCTCCGGCGGGTCGCTCGCCGTCACCACGTATCAGGCGGGGAAGCTGGCGCTCATCGGGTGGGATGGCCGGCAGCCGACGTTGCTGCTTCGCGACTTCGAGAAGCCGCTGGGGATCGTCGCGCAGGGGCCGCGGTTTGCGATGGCCACCCGGCACGACGTCACCGTCTTCGCCAACGCCCCGCTGCTCGCGCGCGACTACCTCGAAGAGTCACCCGGCAAGTACGACGCGCTGTATCTCCCTCGCGTCAGCTATCACACCGGCGACCTGAACGTCCACGATCTGGCGTTCGGCAAAGAGGGGTTGTGGATCGTCAATACGCGGTTCGGTTGTCTTGCCGGACTGAGTCACGACCACTGCTTCGTGCCGCGGTGGAAGCCGCCGTTCCTGACGGAACTCGCGCCCGAGGACCGCTGCCATCTCAACGGGCTGGCGATGGTGGACGGCGAGCCGCGGTATGTCACGGCCCTCGGCACGACGGACAGTCCGGGAGCGTGGCGTGAGAAGAAGGCCGACGGCGGCGTGATGATGCAGGTTCCCTCGGGCGAGATTCTGCTGCGCGGCCTGTCGATGCCGCATTCCCCGCGGTGGCATCAGGGGGCCGTGTGGTTCCTGAACTCGGGGACGGGGGAACTCTGCCGGCATCAACCGGGCGCGAACGGCTGGGACGTCGTCTGCGGATTGCCGGCGTATCTGCGGGGGCTGTGCCTCCTCGGAGATTATGCGATCGTCGGGATGTCGACGATCCGCGAAAAGCACATCTTCGGCGGCCTGCCGGTGCAGCAACGGCACGAGAAGCTGCTGTGCGGCATCGCCATCGTCGATCTCAAGCGCGGCGTCGAAATCGGCCGCTGGGACTTCGGTTCCGGCTGCACGGAGTTGTACGAAGTCCAGTTCCTGGCGGGCGTGCAGCGGCCGATGGTGCTCAACCTGCAGCAGCCCGCGACGCGCGACGCCTTCCCGGCCTCCGATTTCTCGTACTGGCTGCGGCCGAGCAAGATGGTGCAGGATTTTTCGCAGCTGTTCTCAAGCTCGAAGACGGGGATTCTATCCACAGATTTCACAGATTCCGCAGATTGAAGACCGAGGCGGACAAATTCGAGAACCATCGGATCTCCTCTTCTAAATCTGCGTCATCTGCGAAATCTGTGGACCAAAACTCTTCACCGGGTGCCAGGCATGGCATCCCTTCGCGGCCTCCCCTGCGTTGGCGTGTTCTGATACCCTGTCCACCACTCCGACTTCCCACCGTTGAGGATGTCCCCACCGTGACGATTGAATTCAGTTGCACGCACTGCGGCAAGGCGCTGAGCACGTCCGACGACAAAGCCGGCCGCAAGGCGAAATGCCCCGGTTGCGGCGAAGCGGTGCTGGTGCCGAGTCCGGCCGTGGATGACGTCTACGACGACGCCGATCTGCCGGAACTGCCGGGCGAGACGGCCGAAATCACCTGCCCGATGTGCGGCGCGAAGAACCCCGGCGGCACGAAGGCGTGCGAGTCGTGCGGCGAACCGCTCAAGTCGGCGAAGTCGCGCGAACGCGGTCCGCAGAAGATCGAAGCGGGCGACGTACTGTCGACGGCCTGGGCCATCTTCAAGCAGGAGATGGGGCTGGTCATCGGCGGCGTCATCGTGGCGGGGTTGCTGAATATCGCCGTCAGCATGCCGCAAACCATTCTGGGAGGCATCGCCGGGGTCATGCAGCAGCAAGGCGAGCGTGAGACGGCCATGCTGTTGCAAACGCTGTCGTGGTGTTTCTTGCCGATTGCCTACCTTGGGCAATGGTTCTTCGCGTGCGGCCTCAATCGAATGATGCTGAACATCAGCCGCGGCGATCCGGCCGCCATCGGGGACCTGTTCTCCGGCGGGAAGTACCTGTGGCGGATGGCGGGAGCGACGATCCTGTTCGCGCTGATGGTTCTCCTGGGATTCGTGTGCCTCATCATTCCGGGCATCATTCTCTCGCTGATGTTCTGGGCCTACGCGTATGTGCTGGTGGATGAAGATCCTCCGGGCATCGACTGCCTGTGGCGTGCCAAGAAGTATGTCGAGGGCAATCTGGGGACGATCTTTGTGTTGTTCCTGGCAGCGTTCGGCATCAACCTGCTGGGAGTCTGCGCGTTGTTCGTCGGCCTGGTCTTCACAGCGCCGTTGACGACGCTGATGATGGCCGTCGCCTACTGCAAAATGACCGGCCAGCGGACGGCCGCGTAGTATGGTAGACTGACGGAGTCCGGTCGGAGGCATACATGGTCATCAATCTCACCCCACAATTGGAAACCGCGCTCAATGAGCAGGCGCAACGCCGGGGCGTGACTCCGGAGGCGTTGGCATTGGAGGCGCTGCGCGAGCGCTTCGGGCCGCGCCCGCTGCCGTTCGAGCCGCAGGATGAATGGGAGCGCCAACTGCTCGCCATCGCGATCGACTGCGGCGTCTCCTTACCTGACACCGCACTCAGCAGCGACGGGCTGTACGACTAATGACAGTCCTCGTCGATACCAGCGTGCTGGGCCGCATGGCAAATCAGGCGGACTTGGCGTATCCAGTTGCCGTCGCGGCCGTAGCTGAGTTGCATCGCCGGAACGAGATGCTGCACATTACGCCGCAGAATCTGATCGAATTCCGAAACATTGCAACGAGACCGCTGGCTCTGAACGGCTTGGGAATGTCGACGATTGAGGCGAATGCTGCCATGGAGCGATTCGAAGCGAAGTTTCCGTTGTTGGACGATACCCCAGACATTTTCGCGGCGTGGAAAGCCATCGTTCTCACACTGGGTGTGGTCGGCAAGCAGGTCCACGATGCACGGTTGGTGGCCGTCTGCCACGCCCACGCCGTGCCGAAGCTGTTGACGTTCAATAGCTCGCATTTCAATCGCTTCGCAAGTTTCGGTCCGGGTATCGCCGTCCTGAATCCGGCGAACCTGTGAATCGGAAAGCCCACGGATGGCCCGCGACAAAATCTTTCAGGGAGGAACCAGCGGCAAAACGCCGCCGACCGCTGACGCTGCGCCGCCATCGCCCTTCGGCGGGTTCAACCCCAACGACGACCGTCTCGACGAGGAGCTGCGGCCGCAGCGCATGACTGAGATCGTCGGGCAGCGGAAGGTGCTCGAACGGCTCAAGATCAACCTGCACGCCACGCTCAAGCGGAAGGAGCCGCTGGGACATCTCCTGCTCGACGGTCCGCCCGGTCTCGGCAAGACCACGCTGGCATTGATGCTGGCCCGCGAGATGGGGGTCGAATGCCAGATCACCTCCGGCCCGGCGATCGAGGCCCCGAAGGACCTCTTGTCGTACCTCACCAACGCCGGTTACGGCTCGGTGCTGTTCATCGACGAAATCCATCGCTTGAAGCCCGCGGTCGAGGAGTTCCTCTACCCGGTGATGGAGGACTTCCGCGTCGATATCGTGCTGGGCGAGGGGCTGTCCGCCCGCACGATCAACATGAAGCTCAAGCCGTTCACGATCATCGGGGCCACCACCCGCAGCGGCATGTTGACCGCCCCGCTCCGCGACCGCTTCACGTTCCGCGAGCATCTCGATTTCTACAGCGATCCGGAACTGACCGAGATCGTCAGCCGCAGCGCCAAAAAGCTGCGGACCGAGATCGCCACGGAATCGGCCTCGCAAATCGCCGTCCGCAGCCGGGGGACGCCGCGGAAGGCCAATAACCTGCTCCGCTGGGCGCGCGACTATGCGACCGTGCATCACGACCTGGGCAACATCACGGCGGACATGATCGACCGCGCCTTGGTGATGCTGGAGATCGACGCCCTCGGCCTCGACCGCCAGGACCGCCGCTATCTGGAGACGCTGGTCCGCGTGTTCGCCGGCGGCCCCGCGGGACTGACGGCGATCGGCCACACGATGAACGTCCCGCCGGACACGCTGGAGGACGAAGTCGAACCGTTCCTGCTGCGGCTGGGCTTCATCCAGCGCACGCCGCGCGGTCGGGTCATCACTGCGACCGCGCTGTCGCATCTGGGCTTGCCGACGCCTGTTGATGAGGCGGAAGCGCAACGACGGCTGTTCGAGTAGCTCAGTGACCCGGACGCTTGGAGCGTCCGGGTCACTTGACGATGTCTCACGA
>JAWXBB010000143.1:0-5905 GCA_034439795.1 Planctomycetaceae bacterium
AGGTCTAGCGTTGTAATGCGCTATCCGTTGTGGTGCTGGCGCGAGTAGCACCCCGCGACTGGTGGTTCAAACGCTAGACCTGAAATGGAAACGCTCTAGGCTGTGCTTTTTGGCTCTGCCGCACACCGTTGTCGCAAGCACCCGGAGCAAAGACAGCCTAAAGGCTGGACTCCAACGAGTGAGCCGCGAAGACTCTGCGTTCGATCAGACGTCCGTATCGCAATCGGCCTTGGTCAGATACCAGGCTGAGCTGTCGCGACCGGCCGGCGTCGAAGCGTCTAGCCAGCGGCAGAGGACCGGGTGGCGGTTCGCTCGGTGGTGGAACCCGGAGGCCCGCAGCAGTTGGTAGAACCACGGCGGCGCAAAGCACCCGAAACTGATCGCCGTGGCGCGCAGCCGGCGGGCGTGGCGGCTGAATTCGGCGAGCAACAGGAGCGTGGTCGGCTCATCGACGGCGGCGAGGTCTGCATGTCCGACCTGCTCGCCGTCGTCCCACCACACCACGTACCCCAGCAGATCGCCGCTGGATCGCTCGGCCAGCGTGAAGATTCGATAGTCGAGATCGGGGCAGCTCGCGAACCGCCAGTGCAGATAATCGGCAGTTCGTTCGCCGATGACATCAAAACTGCCCGCGGCCTGCTCCCACAGGCGGTTGAACCGCTGGTCGAAGCCCGTTGGCGATTCGGTGATGACAGACCGCGGCAAGGGGGACGTCCACTCCCGCGATTGGAACTTCAGGGCGAGATCGGTCACAGGGGCGGCCAATTTCGCAGCCCAGAGGGAACCGAGAACCTGCCGCACCTTGCGCTCGCTGCGCAACAGTTTGGTCCACGACGAGAACTCGCCCAATTCCCGGTAGCCGGCCCGCTTCATCACCATCGTCGCCGCCCGATTCGGCATCCCGAACAGCACCGGACATTGATCGGCATCCGCCGCATCGGTGATCGCGCGGACCAACGTCAATGCGGGGCCGACCGAGCGTTGGGCCTGATCGACATTCAGATCGATGGCGCCGCCACTGTCGACGAGTGTTCCGTGAACCGACAAACGGCGCAGCATCAGTCCGGCAGCGCCGGTCAAGGCGGCTCCGTTCTCACCCAGCGTCCAGGCCCGGGCGCGACCGCTGGCGTAGAGCCACTCGAAGCGATGCTCGGCCGCGGTGGGAAGATTTCGACGCCAGAGCGCCAGCAGCGGCTCGCGCAGCACGGCGACCTCCGGCTGCATCACAGACCAGCGGGGACTCACCGAAGATGTCGGCCAGGTCGTCGACATGGAACGCAGCCTGTTGGAAGCTCAGGTCGGGTGCTACGGCCGTGTCGGCCGTGCGAGTTGTCTACAAGAGTTACTCGATCTGCAGCAAAGTTGCCTGAGAAGTGATTTCAAAATCCAATCCTGGTTGTTGCCATTGGTGGCAAAACATTGGTCGGATGTCATGTACGCCGCAGGCGTTCGATCTCACAGCCCAGGGTCGCGAGTCTGCGAGCGCACCCTGGGAAAATGACATCCGAGGTGAATCGACCCTGAAAGGGTCGCATCAACGGCGGCGTCTAACCTCTATCTAACCCTTTCAGGGTATTGAGTTCGTCATCGATCGCCACCCAGGGTGCGCTCGCAGACTCGCGACCCTGGGCTGTGATATACAACGCCTTCGGCGTAAAAACCCTGTGGTCTTAACATCTTCTCTTGTCGGTCGATGAGGATTGGGGTGTCATGCTTGCCCAAAGCTGCTGCAAGCATGGCACCCGGCGTTAATCAGGGCAGCACCGGCTCGATGATCTCCGGGGAGCGATGCAGGTAATCCGTCGCACGGCGTTTCGACTCGATGTCTTCGTAGATGTGCTGCACCTGCTCGGTCGTGAGTCCGACTTCGGCTGCGACCTCTTCGGCTGAGTAACCGTGATTCAGACCGAACAGGCAGGCATCGAGTGTGCCGTAGGGGACTGAAAAGAAAAACTCTTCCTGGCTCTGCGGCAGCGAGTACGTGTCGGTGGTCGGCGGTCGCAGGCGGATAATTTCGGGCACGTTGAGGTAGTCCGCCAATTGATAGACCTGCGTCTTGTAGAGGTGCGCGATCGGCTTGAAGTCCGCCGCACCGTCCCCCTGTTTCACGAAGAAGCCCTGATCGTATTCCAGCCGGTTGGGCGTCCCCGCGACGGCGTATCGCAACCGGTCGGCGTGGAAATACTCCAGCATCTTCCGGCAACGCTGCTTGAAGTTGGTGGCGGCGACAATCGTCTGATACGCCGACAGCGTGAGCCGCGCCTGCTGGCGTTCACCCGATGGCGACTGAACGACCACCGACGACAGGCTGAAGCGTTTCCCTTGCAGCAGCGGCGGCAGCACGAGCTTGCTTTTCCAGTCGGGCCGGAATTCGGGAACGACGCTTTGGATCGCCGCATCGCGCCGCTGGTAGCACCCGGCGGCATCGAGCAGCGGGGTGAGATTCTCCACGACGGTCTCGATGCCCAGCGATTCCGCCAGCAGCTCGGCCAGGGCGACGCTGTCGTCGTCCGAATCGCGCTCGGGCATCATGATGCCGAACACGCGCTCGGGACCGAACGCTTTGACGGCGAGGGCCGCGACCACGCTGGAGTCGATGCCCCCGCTGAGACCAAGCACCACGCCCCGGCGTTTCAGCGTGGTTGCCACAGTCGACTGCATCCAGTCGATGATCCGGGCGGTCTCCTGCGCCGCGTCGAGCTGCAGCAGTTGTCGTGAAAAGGCCTGAGTCACAGTCATCGCAGAACACTCCACGGAGCGACTCCGCTCCACATATGAAATCAGACTTCCAGCAGTTGTTTCTTGTCGATCTTGCCGTTGGGCGTCTTCGGCAACGCCTCGCGCAGCTCGATCTGTTGCGGGACCATGAAATCTTCGAGGTATTGCCGGCAGTGCGCCTGGACTTCGCGGGGCGTCAGCACGGCGGCGGGCTGCAATCGCAGAACGGCCCGGACCGCCTGGCCCAGCACGGGGTCGCTGACGCCGACGACCGCGGCCTCGGCGACCAGCGGATGCAGCAGCAGAACGTTCTCGACTTCGACGGGGCTGACCTTTTCGCCGCGGCTCTTGATGATGTCGTCCTTGCGGCCCACCCAGTACAGGAATCCCTCGTCGTCGCTGCGGAACAGGTCGCCGGTGTAGAGCCACATCTCGTGCGGGATCTCCCCCGGGCGGAGCCGTTTGGCTGTTTCCTCGGGGGCGTCCCAATAGCCCTTCATCACATTCGAGCCGCGGACCACGAGCTCGCCCACCGCGTTGGGACCGAGCCGGTGACCGGCGTCGTCGAGAATCATCGTCTCGCAATTCGGCATGGCTCGGCCCACCGAACCTGTCTTGCGGTCGATCTCCTCGGGCGGCAGATAACTGACGCGCTTGCATTCCGTCAGGCCGAACATCGAGTAAATGTCGACCTCTGGCAGCAGTTGACGGAGCTTGCGGATGTATTCGATAGGGAACGCCGCGCCCGTGTTGCTGAGATACCGCAGCTTCGACAGGTCGTATTTGGTCAGATCCAGTTGTAGGAGAATGGCAGCGACGGTGGGAACGATCGGAAAGCCCGTGACCCCTTCGCGCACGAGCCGCTCCAGCGTCGCGTGCGGGTAGGTGAACGACTTCTCCAGCACCAGCGTGCCGCCGTAGTTGCAGCACATCAGCCACTGGTACAGCCCGTAATCGAACGACAGCGGCAGGACGTTGAGCACCACGTCGTCGGAAGTGTTCCGCAGGTACGACGTGATCGCCCGGTTGGCGGTGACCATGTTGTGATGCGTCAGCATCACTCCCTTGGGATTGCCGGTGGACCCCGAGGTGTAGATTAGCGCCGCGAGATCGGCGTCAATGCACTGCTTCGGCGGCGGCGACGTCCGATCGGCGTACTCGGCGATCACGGCGTCCCAGCCGGTCAGCGGGTGCGTGCAGCCGATGACATCAGCCGGGTCGCCGACGACCACCACGGCTTTCAGATGCGGTGTCTCGTGCCAGCAGTGCTCGCAGCCCCGCAATCGTTTCGCCTGGGCGATCAGCGCCGTCGCGCGCGAGTTGTTCAGCAGGTACGTCAGCTTGTCGGGCTTGGTGGTCGGGTTCGCCATGACGAACACGGCCCCCGCCTTGAGCACGGCCCAGACGGCGGTCGCCGCTTCGACGGAGTTGTCGAGAAAAAGAACGACCCGGTCGCCGCGCCGCACGCCGCGCGCCATGAGGCCGTGCGCCATCTGATTGGCCGCGCGGTCGATTTCCGCGTACGTCACGCGGCGGCCGTCGCAGACGAGGGCCACTTTGTTCGGCACCCGCGCCGCAGTCTGTTCCAAGAACTCTTCGAGCAACATGCCCGGCTCCCGCTGATTTCTGCTTTTTGTTTGGTCCCCTCTCCCCCGTCTTCGGGGGAGAGGGATAGGGTGAGGGGGCCGGGCGCTCTCTACGATGTTCACGAGCTGTACCGCCTTCGGATGCGATGCCAAGCGCTCGCCTCCTCACCCCGACCCTCTCCCCCGAAGACGGGGGCGAGGGGGCAAGACCTCAGTTTCATGATCGCTTCTACATCGCCGCCGCCAGCTTGGATTCGATGAACTGAATCAGCGCGTTGATCGAGTCGAGGTTGTCGGGAACGAGCTCGCTGTCCTCGACCTTCACGTCGAACTGCCCCTCGATGAACGTGACCAGCTCCAGGACGCCGGTCGAATCGATCAGGCCCAGTTCGAGCAGCGAATCGTCCGCGGCGAGCTGCAGCTCTTTACGCCCGAAGAGGAAGTTGTCGGCGACGAACTTGCGAATGTCGGCTTCGATGGTCGGCATGGCGGTTTCCTGAACGAGTCTGGTGTTCCGATAACGGGACGAATTAAACGCAAACCGGTTCGGACGCCGTGACGGTCCGACCGTGAATCAACTGTTCCACCACGAGCTGCGTGGAGAGGATGCCCACCAGGGCCATGTTGTCCTTGGCGCCGATGGCCGCTCCGGTCCGGGCTTTTGCGACCAATTTGGTCACGGCAGCCGCGTCATACAGGCCGGTCCGCGCGATCGCTTCGGCTGAGAGCAACTCGTCGATGTATTCGTACCGGGCCGATCGCGTTGCGGGGTCGAAGAAGCTCTGCGCATCGGGGGCGCGATAGGGTTGTTTGGGGCGGCGGCGAATCGATTCGGGCACCAGCCGTCGCGTCGCCTGCTTGAGGATGTGCTTTTCGTCCAGCCCGCACATCTTCAACCGCCGCGGCAGCTTCGCCGCGAACTCCGCCAGGTGGACGTCGAGGAACGGCGACCGGCATTCGATGCTGTGGGCCATCGACATCCGATCCCCCTGCGACGACAGAATGTAGCCCGGCAACAGACCCGTGGCTTCGAGGTATTGCGACTGCGAGAACGTGTCCCACGTCGAGAAGGCCCGCGGCAACAGGGCCTGCGCCTCGGCCAGCGGATCGCAATCGTAGGCGGCGGCCTGCACTTCGGGGGTCAGGAACGCCTTCAGCCGGCTCGTCAATTCCCAGCGCGGCAGGTGCGAGAAGAACGGACTCCCCAGGTCCTGCGGCCGGACCTGGAAGAACGCCTTCAAGTACGCCGGCGATTGCGACTGGATGTTCTTCATGTACGGATAGAGTCGCTTCAGCAGCAGCGGCCGGCTCGGCGACTCGGGCGACCGCGACCAGAACCGGCGGAGCTTGGCCTCCTTGAAGAGGTCGTACCCGCCGAAGTTCTCGTCGGCCCCTTCGCCGCTCAGCACCACCTTGTACCCCGCGTCGCGCACCAGCCTGGACAACAGGAACATGGGCGCGGGGGCCGTCCGCAGGATCGGTGTCTCGGCATGACGGATGACCTGCGGAAAGACGCGGCCGATATCGTCGAACGAACAGCGCAAGGTACGGTGCTCGGTCCCCAGATGTCGCACCACCTCTTGCTGAAAGTTGCTCTCGTC
>JAWXBB010000144.1:0-6727 GCA_034439795.1 Planctomycetaceae bacterium
CGGTGCCGGCACCGTCGCGGAGTTCTGGGACAACGTGGCCCGCGGCGTTGACAACGGCCGCGATGTGCCTGCCGGTCGCTGGCATCTCTCGCCGGATGCCGCATACTTGCCCGGCACCCCGCAACCCGATCGCGTCTACTCGAAGTGGGGCTGCTTTCTCGATGATGTGCCCGACGGATTTCCCGGACTGACCTTGGATCGCGAGACATTATCCACGCTCGACCCGCTGGTCCGCATCGGCCTGAAAGCCGCCGCCGATGCCGTGCGCGATGCCCGAACACCGTCCGTTGATCCATTGCGGGCCGGCGTGATCTTCGGGCATATCGTGCTGCCGACGGAGTCCACATCGGCGCTCGCGCGGGACGTGTTGTTGCGCGGTTTCGCGCGGCAGGTGTTACTGGCCCCCGAAGCGGGGGAGAAGGGACAAAGCGAATGGTCCGGCCGGAACTGGACCGCAGCCGCATTGCCCGCGGGGATCATTGCGAATGCGCTCGGTTGGCAGGGGACGGCGTACACACTCGATGCCGCCTGTGCGTCGTCGCTGTATGCGCTCAAGCTGGCCAGCGATGAGTTGCTGAGTCATCGGGCCGACGTGATGCTCGCCGGCGGGTTGTCGCGGCCCGATTGCCAGTACACGCAGATGGGGTTCGCCGCGTTGCAGGCGCTCTCGAAGCGCGGCCGCTGTGCGCCCTTGTCGGCAGAGGCGGACGGCCTGATCGTCGGCGAAGGGGCCGGGCTGTTCGTGCTGAAGCGGTTGAGCGACGCCGTTCGCGATGGCGATCGCATCTACGCCACGATCGCCGGCATCGGCCTGTCCAACGATCGCGGCGCGAACCTGCTGGCCCCGCGCTCCGAAGGGCAACTCCGGGCGATGCAGTCCGCGTATCATCTGGCCGGTTGGCGGCCCGGGGATGTGGACCTCATCGAATGCCACGCCACCGGAACGCCGGTGGGCGACGCGGTCGAACTCGACAGTCTGCACACGTTGTGGCGCGAAGAACCGGGGTCGTCACGACGCTGCGTCCTCGGTTCGGTGAAGTCCAACGTCGGCCATTTGTTGACAGCGGCCGGCGGCGCGAGCCTGATGAAGCTGCTGTTCGCGCTGCAGACGAAGACGCTGCCCCCGACGGCGAACTTCGTCGAACCCGCGCCAGCGCTGAACCGTGTGGATTCGCCGTTCCGCGTCCTGTCGCAGGCCGAGAGTTGGCCGCAGCGCGACTCGGCGACACCGCGCCGCGCGGCGATCAACGCCTTCGGCTTCGGCGGCATCAACGCGCACGTGCTGCTGGAGGAATGGACCAGTGATCTCGTCGCCGCCGACGATATTCTTGCCCCCTCTCCCCCGTCTTCGGGGGAGAGGGCCGGGGTGAGGGGGCGAGCGCTTGAGCGGCCACCAATCCCAACCCGAAGCGTGAGCGAGGGCGAGCGCTCCCTGCCGCCGATGTCGAATGAGCGCTCCCCCTCGCTGACGCTTCGGGCTAGTGTTGAGACGCCAACGTCGTTGGAAGCGCCCGGCCCCCTCACTCTAACCCTCTCCCCCGAAGCGGGGGCGAGGGGACCGAGCGAAGAAGCCTCCGCCGACGCTGTTGCGATTATCGGCCTGGGCACGCACGTCGGACCGTGGTCGTCTCTGCGCGACGTGCAGGAACGCTTGTTCGGCGCACGGAAGGATGTCGTCCAGCATCGCACGACGGGTTGGGGGATCGCCGCGACACCATCGGCACGCGCGGGTTTCGCCATCGACGAAGTCCGCACTCCGCTCGGCGCGTTTCGCATCCCGCCGGTGGAGCTGGAAGAGATGCTGCCGCAACAGCAGTTGATGCTGCTCGTGACCGCCGCCGCTTTGGACGACGCCGGATTGCCGCGCGACCTCGGCGACCGAACCGGCGTGTTCGTGGGGATCGGCCTCGACCCGAACACCACCAACTTTCATTGCCGCTGGTCCATTGCCGAGTCCGCGCCGGCTTGGGCGAAACAACTCGGCTTGTCGCTCGACGGCGAACAACTCGACGACTGGGTGCGCGAACTCCGCGACGCCTTCGGGCCGCCGCTCACCGCGAACCGCGTGATGGGCAACCTCGGCGGCATCGTCGCCAGTCGGCTGGCGCGCGAGTTCGACGTCGGTGGCCCGAGCTTCACGGTGTCGAGCGACGCCGCGTCCGGCGTGCATGCCTTGCAGATTGCGATGCGGGCCTTGCAGCGCGGTGAATTGGATCGGGCCATCGTCGGCGCGGTCGATTTGCCCAGCGACATCCGCCGGCAGTTGCAACCCGCCGGCGATGAGGACACCGCACAACCGTTCGCCGACGCCGCCGTGGCGGTGATCGTGAAGCGTCACGCCGACGCCGTCCGCGACGGCGACCGCATCTATGCGGTGCTTCACGATTTCTCCCAGGCGAGCCGGGAGCATCAGCGACCGGAGTCTGAAACCGTATTGATCGTCGGTGACAGCCTCCTGGCCCCCTCGCCCCCGTCTTCGGGGGAGAGGGTCGGGGTGAGGGGGCGAGCGCTTGATCGGCCATCAATACCAACCCGAAGCGTGAGCGAGGGCGAGCGCTCCCTGCCGCCGGCGTCGAATGAGCGCCCGTCCTCGCTGACGCTTCGGGCTGGTGTCCCGACGCCGACACCGCGGGTAGCGTCCGACCCCCTCACCCTAACCCTCTCCCCCGAAGCGGGGGCGAGGGGACCGGAAAAGACGACCGCTGGCCTGGTCGCAGAACCGGTCGCGGAGTGCGGAGCGGCGACGGGGTTGCTCAACGTCGTGCAGGCGGCGCTGGCGTTGCATCAACAGGTCTTGCCGCCGGGGCAATCGGTCGCGGCGGATGCAGATCGCGCTACCGAGCATCAGTTCTGGCTGCGCGACCGCTGTCACGGCCCGCGTCGCGCTGTGGTGGAAATGGCGACGGCATCGGGAAGCGTCGCCAGCCTCGCGCTGGAGGAGGCCTCAGCGCCGGAAGCCGCCCGCGCGACCATTGAACGCCGGCAACCGTTGGGCGAATTCCCCGCGGCGTTGTTCGTCTTCGACGGGAACGATGCCGACGAACTCCGCGCGGCGATGCGCGACTGCCGCACGATGTTGCCGGATCGTGGTTTGATCGAACGCGCGGCGCGCGAATGGTTCCGACACCGTCCGTTGGATGCCAGCCGCCGGTTGGCCGCGGCGGTGTTGGCGAGCGATCTCGACGAACTGCGAGCGACACTGGACAACTTGCCGCAGCGCATCGCCGAAGCGAACACCCTCAATGAACCGCGTGTGTGGTTCGATCCGCAGCCGCTCGGTCGCGACGGCCGGTTGGCGTTCGTGTTTCCGGGGTCGGGGAATCATTTCCTCGGCATGGGTCGCGAGTTGCTCACTGCCTGGCCGGAGATGCTGCGGCGGCAGGACGCCGAGAACGAACGCCTCCGCAGCCAGTACGGCCCCGATCTCATTTGGAACGGCCCGTCGACGGAAGCCCTCGGTCGCGATCACAAGCGGATGATCTTCGGCCAGGTCGCGCTCGGCACCGCGGTCTGCGACTGGCTGTCGCTGTTCGGCATCCGTCCGCACTCCGCGATCGGTTACAGCCTCGGCGAATCGGCGGCCCTGTTCGGCCTGCGGGCCTGGACCGACCGCGATGAAATGCTGGCCCGGATGGAACAGTCAGCGCTGTTCGGCGGCGATCTCACGTTTCCGTTCGATGCCGCGCGACAGGCGTGGGATATTCCCGCCGATGAAGCCGTGCCGTGGCTGTCGGGCGTGATCGACCGTTCGGCCGATGTCGTGCGGCCAGCGTTGGGACAGCATCCGCAAGCGTATTTGCTGATCGTGAACACGCCGGCGCAGTGCGTCATCGGCGGGCGACGCAATCAGGTCGAACAGTTGGTCCGCGAACTCGATGCGCAATTCGTTCCGTTTCCTGCGCCGAGCACCGTGCATTGCGAAGTCCTGAAAGAGGTCGCGAAGGCGTACACGGAACTGCATCGAATGACGACGCAGGTGCCCGAGGGCGTCACCGTCTACAGCTCGGCCACCGGCCGACCGTATGGACTGAGCCGCGAAGCGTGTGCGGAGGCGATTCTGGCGCAAGCCGTGGGGACGGTCGATTTCCCGCAGGTGATCGAGAAAGCCTATGCCGACGGCGTGCGGTTGTTCGTCGAGATCGGACCGGGGTCGTCCTGCACGAAGATGATCGACGAGATTCTGGGCGACCGCCCGCATTGGGTTCGCCCCGTCACCCCGGCGACGGCCGATCCGGTGACGCACGCGCTCCGCGTGCTGGGCGAACTGATCGTGCAGCGCGTGCCGGTGGATCTGACGGTGTTGTACGGCGGGGAGACGGCGCTGCCGTCGCACCGTCCCGAGACCGCACCGCCGACGTGCGTGGTGACGCCGACGCAGGGCGCGCGGTGGCAGATCCCCAGAAGCCCAGGGATCGCCATCCCTGGGCGTCGCACCCCAGCGCCCACAACCGCGCCGCAACCGGCCCCCGCGCCGCTGCCGCCGTCCGCACCGCGACGTTCCTCCCATGCTGCTCCCGTTGTTGAAGCAATGCCCATGTCTGCCCGCACGTCCGTTGCGCAGCCGGTCTCAGCCTCCGCTCCCAGCGCCGTCGCCGACTGGGACGAATGGATGACCGAGCGCATTGCCGCCCACGAGGCGTTCCTGCGGTTCTCGGAACAGGTGCAATCGCTCGCGGGGGATATGGTGTTGCGCGGCGACGTTGTGGTCTCCGCACCCACAGTTCCGAAGACCGCTAAGCCGGCAAGCGGTCCACCACCCGCGGTGATACGCCCGGAACCGATCTCGGTGCGCGCGAGTAAGTCTTCTCTGGCCCTCAACCCTCAACTCTCAACCCTCGACTACTCCCAGTGCCTCGAATTCGCCATCGGGTCCATCGGCAACGTGCTCGGGCCGAAGTTCGCCGAGATCGACTCGTTCCTCACGCGCGTGCGGCTGCCCGATGTGCCGTTGATGCTCGTCGACCGCATTCTCGAAATCGAAGGCGAGCCGCTGTCGATGACGCACGGCCGCGTCGTCACCGAGCACGACATCCACGCCGACGACTGGTATCTCGACTGCGGCCGGATTCCGACGTGCCTGGCCGTGGAGTCGGGGCAGGCGGATCTGTTTCTGTCGGGGTGGCTGGGGATCGACTTCCAGACCCGCGGTCTGGCGTCGTACCGGCTGCTCGACGCCGTCGTCACGTTTCACGATGCGCTGCCGGGGCCGGGGAACACGATTCATTACGACATCCGCATCAACGGCTTCTTCCGGCAGGGAGAGACGTACCTGTTCCGGTTCGAGTTCGACGCCACCGTCAACGGCAACCCGCTGCTGACGATGCGCGACGGTTGCGCCGGGTTCTTCACGATGGCGGAACTCGCCGCGGGACAGGGGATTGTTCACACCGCCATCGACAAGCAGCCGCGGCCGGGTGTGCGACCGGACGATTGGGACGATCCGGTGCCGATGACGGTCGAATCGTACAACGACGATCAACTCGCCGCCCTCCGTGCGGGTGATCTCGTCGCGTGTTTCGGTCCGGCATTCTCACGCTTGCGGCTTCGCGCTCCCGTCACGTTGCCATCGGGCCGATTGAACCTCGTCCACCGCGTGTTGCAGCTCGATCCGTCGGCAGGCAAGTACGGTCTCGGTCAGATCCGCGCCGAGGCGGACATCCATCCCGACGACTGGTTCCTGACGTGCCACTTCTGCGACGACCAGGTGATGCCGGGCACGCTGATGTACGAGTGCTGCCTGCATACGCTCCGCATCTATCTGCTCCGCATGGGTTGGATCGGCGACGCGGGCCAAGTCGCGTACGAACCAGTCCCCGGCGTCAAAAGCCGGCTCAAGTGCCGCGGTCAGGTGCTGGCCTCGACGCAAAAGGTGTGGTACGAAGTGACGCTGAAGGAAATCGGCTACGGAAGCCCAGGGATTGCCATCCCTGGGCGTCGCGCGGACAGCGCCCCCTACTGCCTCGCCGATGCGCTGATGTACGCCGACGGCAAACCGATTGTTGAGATTACCGACATGTCCGTGCGGCTGTCGAGCCTCACGCGCGATGACATCGACCGATTGTGGTCCGGGGATCATGCGTGCGCAGCCCCAGACGCCCAGGGATTGCTATCCCTGGGCTTCCCACCCTCAACCATCGACGCTCAACCCCTCTTTGATACGGCACGCATCACCGAGTTCGCGATCGGCAAACCGTCGCGGGCGTTCGGCGACCGCTATCGCATCTTCGATGAGGGCCGCGTCATCGCCCGGTTGCCGGGACCGCCGTTTCAGTTTCTGGACCGGATCACGTCGATCAAAGATTGCGAGCCGTGGCAACTCGCCGCGGGGGGCGTGATCGAGGCCCAATACGACGTCCCGCCCGAGGCCTGGTACTTCGCCGCGAACCGTCAGCGGCGGATGCCGTACGCGGTCCTGCTGGAGGCTGCGCTGCAGCCGTGCGGCTGGCTGGCGGGATACCTTGGCTCGGCGCTGACCAGCGATGTGGACCTGTCGTTCCGCAACCTCGGCGGCAAGGCGACGCAGTTCCGCGACGTCACGCCGGACTCCGGCACGTTGACGACGACCGTCAAGATCACGCGCGTGTCGCAATCGGCCGGCATGATCATCCAGCACTACGACTTCGACCTGCGGCAGAACGGCGAGCCGGTCTACGTCGGCAACACCTACTTCGGATTCTTCGCGAAGGCGGCCCTCGCCAACCAGGTCGGCATCCGCGACGCCGGCGTC
>JAWXBB010000145.1:0-11773 GCA_034439795.1 Planctomycetaceae bacterium
CAGAAGGGCCCGCCGACGCGGACGCCGAGTGATTGTCGCGACGCGGACGACACTCGCGGCTGCCAAGACCCGGCGCGCGTCGACAATCAGGCGGGGGGGGCGTACACCAATCCGGTGGTCGGCGACCTCGCGTATGAAAATCAAACGCCGGCGGACGGGGCGGCTGCCGATCCGTTGACGCAGGCGTTCGATCAGGCTCGCGAGGCGTTCGCCAACGAGAACTTCGACGACACGCTAAAGTTCACCAACCAGGCGCTCGCCCAGGCGCCGCGCGATGCGGCGATCAACGAGTTCCGCAATCTGGTGATGCAGCCGGACAGCGGCGGCACGATGCTCAGCACGATTGCGCTCAAGGACGATCGCACGCTGGTCTTCGCGCCGATCGACGGCGGCAACATGCTGACGTTCACGAAGTAGCGCGGATGAGCGTCGGTACGGTGGCGATGGCTTTTCAGAATTCGATGCGCGACCGCACGCCGACCACGACGGCGGCCTCGGCGGCTTGACCGGACGGCTCGATGAACTGCACGTCGGGCGTGACGTGGAACCATTTCGTCACCCCGATGTTGTAGAACAGTTCCACGCCCTGTTCGTTGCCGACCGGCCGCACGTTCACCAGCGTTTCCTGCAATGCGGTGCTGGTCTGCATGAAATAGTAGCCGACGCCGAACGTGTCGCGCGGCCGCGAGCGCAGCGGGCTGGAGCCGCTCACGCCGAACGTCGCCGTGCTGCGGATGGGGTTCGGATTGCCGTCCGAGATTCCGAGTTGTCCGAACACGCCCCAGCCGCGGGTCGGGTCGCAGGGATCGACGACCAGGTATTGATCGAAGGCATACACCAGCGACCACGAATGGCTCTGCTGGGAGAAGAGCACAACCGGCCCGTCGGGGGTGACGATGTAGGCTGCCCCGTCAAGCGCGGTCACGGTGCGGTTCGAGTAACTGAACAACAGTTGTTGATGCCCCGGCCGTTCGGCGATCTTGACGGGACGACTCAGTTCGCCGAACAGCGTGACGCCGTTCTCAAAGAACTGCTCGAAGCCGCTGGTCGTCGGATTATTGACCGGATCGATCACCATCAGACTGAAGACCGGCTCCGGCCCCTGCATGACGGCGAAGCCGGCGCCCAGCGACGAATATGGGACCGTCCGGCCGAGAATCGGCGGCAGCACGAACGACGTGTTCATGAACTGCGTCTGGCCCTTGCCGGCCGCGAAGGGATTCAGATAACCATCCAGCGTGTTGAGCTTGCCCGCGAACGTCACCAGATGCTCGTTGACGATCTGCGTGAACTTGAGGCCGGTCAGCGCCGTGACCGACTCGCCGGGGACGGGGAACAATAAAGCGGTGTTGGCCGGACTGATCGCGCCGGTCAGTCCGTTGACGTCTTCGCCGTAGCGCGTTTCGCCGTGCAGATCGATCAGCAGGCCTTCCCACAAGCCGAGCTTGTGGCCGTCCGCCGTGAAGTAGTAATCGTTGCGGCCGCCGAACTGAAACGCTTCCTCTTTGCCGCCGCGGGCGATCCCCTGGTAGAACAGGGTCGCCGAGTTCTTGCTCGTGATGCCGTAGTCCGCGAACTCCGGCCGCAAATCGCCCATCTCTCCGAACAGCGTCGCCTGTTCGGACAGCGACCGGCCATCGAGGCGGCAGCGGTCGCTGAAGGAACTGCACGAGTCCGTGAGGATCTCACCCAGCCGGTCGTCGGCCGCAACTGGACCGAAACCCGCAAGCGCGCAGACGGCGACGAGAACCCCGAACATCAGCGAGGACGCAGTCCTGCGACCGCGCGACAACGGCCGATCCCGCAGTTCGCCGAGTGTGATTCGCATGGGCATCCCTGCCGCAAGAGCCAGACCCGCGCGCCTTCAGTCCCAGGCCACTCTCTCAATTTCGGCGTCCGGTGACGGCCGAAGCGGCATGATTCGCATGGCCCGCACAATCCCCCAAGTCCGAGGCCGCTTTGTAGCAATTGGGTAAAGTTTGCCATCGGCGGGGAGGACATCTCGATGCTGGGTGGAATCAACCACGCATCCTCGGGCGCCAACGATCTGTCGCCGCTCCGCGGCTGAAATCCGGGAAATCTCACCACTCTCAATCTAGAATCGAGATGCATACCCATCCACGGACATGGCTCACCGTCGAAGCTGCACGTCACCGGGGCCGATCGGGAGCCGGGGCATCCTCGATCAACCCCAGCGATGCTTCGATCAGAATCTCGCCGGTCATCTCGCCCAGCGAGGTCCGCGAGATGTACTCGTAGCGCGGAAAGCTCTGGAAATCGACCTTCGTCAGAATGTACCCGAAAGCGTCGTTGGTCAGCCCGAACAGGAGATTGTGCCGGCCCTGCATCTTGCGCTTGAGGTAGAACCCAATGTTCGGCAGCGCCTCGCCCGGGATGGTGAGAATCTGCGCATCGCCCAGGTTGATGAGATTGATGCGGGCGGTGACCGAATGGTCGGGACGATGCGGATACTTCAGCGGCGAGCCGAGGATAATCTGCCACATCAGCGGCGAATCGACGGGAAAGCGGACATCGAGCGATTTGCACACGAGCGTCGGCGCGCGCTGCTCGGGCGCATCCTGAATGATGCGGAGCGCCTCGTCCGCCATCAGATGGCCGATCCGCAGGCATTCGTCCCACGTGCGGGCATCGGTCCAGTAGCCGCGGAGGGGGTCTTTCGGCTCGTTGAGGTTGCGGTTGTCGGCCGTAATCATGCCTCCCTGGGCGCCGTTCACGAACAAGGCTGCTCCCCCGGTCTGAGTTTCGATCCGTTCGCAGAGCGGCCCGACCAGGTCCGGGCTGAGCAGGCCAACGCCGTTGCCGAGCACTTCGGGGTGAATCGCGTAGTTCACGAGCGTGACGAGCGGCCGACCCTGGGGGCTGAGCGCCTGGATCACGCTCATGCGGCGGTCGTACAGATCGGGGGCATAGTAGTTGTAGGCGATCTTCCCGCGGGCTTCGCCGGTGGCAATCTTGAGCACGGCCGGCTGCAGGTGGTCGAGGGCCGCATTGAGCGCCTCGGCGGTCTTGTCGCACACGAAGTTCATATAGGCCAGATCGCCCGTGTGGCCCCCCTTTCCATCGGGAAATGCATAGCAGTCGGGAGCGCTATGCGTGTGCGTCGCGGCGATCAGGATGTGATCTGCCGGAATCCGGCCGACCTTGGCCCGGACCCGGTCGCCCAGCACGGACGGAAAGCCGAGCAGGTCGAGCGCGACGATGCCCACGGTGACGTCCCCCTGGCGGAACACCACCGCGCGGGCGGTCAACTCCCCCCGCTTGCCGACGGCGGGCATCGGCGTTCCCACGCCCCCGGAAACCGGCAACAGCGGGTCGGGCGTGATCACGCGATTCGCCGACCCGACCTGCAACTCAGCGGCGCAGCAGCACGAACTGAGTTCCACCGTCACACACAGGCACGCGACCAACAGTCTCGTAATCACCACGCAGGTCTCCTGTTGAGGTTCCAGAAGCACGATGCCCTACTCCCACGACACCGGCGGGATCGTACCACCCCCGGCGCGCGGAACGGAGGGTCTTGTGTCAGTTCCCGATCGACACAAATTGACGGCACTGTGCGATCCGAGTTTTTTGTTAGTTGGTTGAATTTAGAACGACGCGCCGTTTCGCGCGGCGGTAGAATGCTTCGCGATGCCGTCGGGGACGATCAGCAGGGTTCATCGCATGCCGCACGCTTCCGTTCGCTGCCAAGGGCCATTGCGACGACGGGAATTTCTGCGGGCCGGGATGCTGGGCCTGGGCGGGCTGGGGTTGTCTGATCTGCTCGCCGCCCGGTCCGCTGCGGGGACTGCGTCGGCCAACACCTCCTTGATTCTGTTCTGGATGTGGGGCGGTCCGAGCCAACTGGAAACCTTCGATCCCAAGCCCGAAGCCCCGAGCGAATACCGGGGACCCTTCCGCCCGATCGCCACCAACGTGCCGGGCATTGACGTCTGTGAACTGTTCCCGCAACTGGCGCAACGAGCGGACAAAGTCGCAATCGTTCGCTCGCTGCATCACACCATGTCGTCGCACAACGATGGCAGCATCGAACTGCTGACCGGCAAGACGCCGGTGGTCCCCGACCCCACGTCCACCGCGCGATCCGATCACCCCGATCTGGGGATGATCGCCAGCCGGTGCCGCGGGTCGCGACGCGACGGGGTGCCGCAATACATCGGCATCCCCACGCAGCCCTTCATGACGCAGCCCGCTTACCTGGGCTTGAGTCACAAGGCGTATGTGACGGGCGATCCCTCGGTCGATAACTTCAAGGTGCCGGACTTGTCGTTATCGGCGGGCGTGGACGGGCAGCGTCTCGAAGACCGCCGGACGCTCGTCGCGCAGTTCGACCGGCTGCAAGGTGACCTGGATCAGAACGGCTCGCTGGACGGCATGGAGCAGTTTCGCGCCTCGGCGTTCACCATGCTGACCAGCCCGAAAGTGCGCGACGCTTTCGATCTGAACCGCGAGCCGCCGCCACTGCGCGACCGTTACGGCCGGCATCTGTGGGGGCAAAGCTGCCTGTTGGCCCGGCGGCTGGCGGAAGCCGGCGCGGGCGTCATCACAATCGACGCCCTGGCCCCCAAGCCGGGCATGCCGTTGTATTTCAGTTGGGACGACCACGCGAATGCCCAACCGGGTTGGGATCTGGCCACGGGGATGAAGTTGCGGGCCGATCACATGGACCCGGCCATTGCCGCGCTGATCGACGACCTGCATGCGCGCGGATTGGACAAACAGGTGATGGTGGTCGCGGTGGGCGAGTTCGGCCGCACGCCGAAACTGTCGCAGGCGAACGGCTGCCTGGGTCGCGACCACTGGCCGTCGGCGATGTCGGCGCTCGTCGCCGGGGGCGGCATCCGGGGCGGACAAGTCATCGGGGCCACGACGTCGAAGGCCGAGCATCCCACGGAACGACCGCTGACGCCGCAGGATCTGCTGGCGACGATCTATCGCCATTTGCAGATCGACTCCCATCGCGAGTTCGCCGACTTCGCCGGCCGTCCGATCCCCATCCTCGGCGAGGGGACGCCGATCCGGGAGCTGCTCTGACGGCTGTGGGTCAATGGCTCGCCGGATGACTGCCGCGGAGCGGCGAAAGATCGTAGCCCCAGGCGTGAGCTTGGGGAACATCGCCATGGCATCGCGCAGCCCCGGAGGGGCGGCAGAAGCTCGATTTCGCGACGAACTTCTGTCGCCGCTTCGCGGCTGGCGTCATTCAATTTGGCTGGTCCCCAGGCTCACGCCTGGGGCTACGATCTGCCGCCCCGCTGGGGCTGAAAATCTGATTCAGTCCTGAATGGAGTCTCACACAACGCGTGATGGGGTGTGGTCGCTAATTGGTGGGTCTACAGGTGTCGAGGTCAACGGCCTTTTGCAGCCCCGATCGGGGCGACCGGCTTGTAGCCACGGGTGAAGCGGCACGGCGGCCTTGCCGCCCGACGCGGAACCCGTGGTAGGAATTCCGCGCAACGAATTGCCCCGGCGGGGCAACGGAAGCGTGAGCCAGCCACGAACTTCCGCCGGCCCTCCGGGACGGGACTGACCATGGCCTCCGCTCCACGGGTTGCGCTTGGCCCGAAGCGGGCAGCGCTCCACCCGTGGCTACAGTCCAATGGCGTCAGGATAAGGGATTGCGACCTTCGGAAGCCAATCGACGCCGTGACTGATCCCGCGGGATGGTCATATACCGCTTCCACGACGGACGGCGTTTCTTATACCGTGGTTCAAGTCGTCCCGGCCGATTGCCGACACGGTGAGCGCTGACCGTCGTCAGGAACGCATCATACAGCGCCTCGTTCGGTCCTGTCGCCATCATCGCGGGCGTGAACGACTCGACGCTTTGCATGGTCCCCTTGACGCTGATTTGCCGCGGGGTCAGCCCGGTTCGCTTCGCTGATTCAGTCATCACGCCCCGCAGTAGGTTCCACGCCAGCAAGTGCGCGTAGATTTCCTTGGCGACCACGTCGGGCGTCTTGGCCCGCAGAACGTCCAAGTGCATCGACTGCTTGATCGACCGGAGGTCCAATTCGCAGTTCCACCGACGCCAGTACAGTTCCGACAGCTCCTCTTGGGGAATCGTCGGGTTGGTGATCGTGCTGACGACCACGGCCTGCTTGCGGCTTCCGTCGTCCCCTTCCACGTCTATTATAAACTCCCGGACGGTGATCGCTTCCGGCAGTTCCCGGAGTTCTTCCAGCGGCATCGTCTCGCGATACCGGGGCCGCTGCCATTCGACGATGTGATCGTTCTCGCCGAGTTGAATCCCTTCACTGAAATCCACGACCCGGTTGACGTGGCTGACGGACACGATGTCGATGCCGCGCTGCTGCATGGCGGCGAGCGTGACGTAGGACGGGAACAGACGGTCGGCGACGATGATGTCTCCGGCCTTCAAGGTGTCCAGCATTCCGCGGAGCAACTGGCCTTCGCCAGTTCCCTTGCCGGTGATCCGAGTGAATGCGAAATCGACCACAGCGCCGGTCGGCAGGGAAATCAGGGCAACAGCCCGCATGACCGGGAAGCCGATTCCCGGTGCCTGAGTCTTGGCCTGCGGGAAGACAAGTTGATTCTCCGGCGTGTCCGGCATCGACAAGCCCGTACCGTCGGCGAGGTACACGTCGCGGCCGCGCCAGTGCCAAGCGTTGTCAGCCGAAGCGTGGACGTTCTGGCCGATCTCTTTCGCCAAGCGTTCTATGACCGCCAGCGGGAAGCGACCGCGGGCCTCCCCATAACTGGAACGCGATGCCGAGCAGGCGGGCAGGCCGGTCGCAACGCGGTGAGCCAGCACGCGGCTGACGGCTTCGTTCAGGCTCTTGTCTTGCGACAGGCATTGGCTGAGCCACGCCCACAACGTCGTCAGCGGACAGAAGACGCGCTGCCGATACTGGTGGCCTTCGTCGGCCAGCGTCTTCAACACGAACTCGCGGGTGAGCAGTTTTCCGAACGGGAGGCCGTTATCGTTGGCAAACGTGTCCCGCACCTTCGCGAAGTCTTTTCGCGCCATCGGATTCGCCCTTTGTCTCTCGGCGAATCCCGTTAGAATGCGAGTGTCTGGCTGGCATTCAGGTTCGCCTGTTTGTCGGTAGCGCCCCGACGTGTTGCAAGCACGCCGGGGTTTTTCTTGCGCTGGGAACCACTCCCAGCGACACCAGTTATTGTAACGACAAATACATGACGCCGTCAAGCGTGGATGATGACTTGACCGTCAGTTTTTCATCAGTACAATGCTGGGATGGGAAGGCCACCGAAGAAAGATGGCGACGCGAGAGACCGCCTCATGCAGGTTCGCCTACAAGAGGGCGAGTACGATGCGTTCAAAAAGGCCGCCGACGATGCGGGCCTAGACTTGTCGGCGTGGGTTCGCGAGCGACTGAGAGTCGCCGCCCAGAGGGACGCTCGCCAATTCAGAATCGTGACGAAGAGGCGGTAAGCGACACCTATCGCCCCAAGACGCCATCAAACGACGCTTGATAGTCGCCAAGCCTCGTGGCGAGTTCGGATGTCTGGCGAGCAATCTCTGCGTTCTGAGTTCCGATCAGACCAAGTTCCGACATCGTCAGAGTCCCCGACCACACATGGCCGAACGCTTCGCTGGCCACGGTCATCTCGGAATTGATTGCTCTCGCTTGGTCAATGATTTCGCCAGACAGTTGAGTGAGCATGTTCCATTGCGCCTCCAGCAGAGGATGAACGTACTGAGGGCGGAAGTCTGGATCAACAGCGAAATATGCTCGCCCATTGGCGATAAAGCCGATTGTCAGCATGTCGTTGCAACTGATGGACTGATCGGCTGCGTCGGCAAAATGAACACCTTGCACTACTTGTTGAGCGAGGGTATTGGCGCGCCTCCCCATCCACCCGGAGACTCCGCAAGTGGCCGCATTGTCAACGAATTCCGCGCCTGATCCGGTCGCGTACAACTGACCAGCGGGGCGAAAGCCAGTAAACACTGACGGATTCAAGAAGTGGATAGATGGTTCTGGTGAAAGAAGAAGAGCGACGAGTTCAATTGAATCTCGGGCGCTGGCGGCGATTTGTGATGCCATGAACGCCGCGATGTCGCTCAGCACGTTTGTTCCGCTGGCACCAAAATGGTGCGTGCTCAAGTGCTCGAACAACGCACCTGCGATCCCACCATTCCCGGCAGCGCCGATGATGAACTGATCGCCGCAATACTGCTTCTGCGCTCCAGCACGCTTCGAGAAACTCGTTGACGCTTGGCTGTCAGACACCAAGACAGCAGAATTTCCACCAGAGATTGCGACGTGGACGGTCATCCGCTGTTAAGCTCCGGGCGATACGGCTAGGTCGATGGACGAAACTCTTGCATCCACCGCGCCACATTGTCCTGCTGGAACTTATGCTTGAGACCCCACGACACAGCCTTCGCCGCGTCAAGCATCTGCGGGGCGCTTTCATAGACTTGTTGAAGGAATCCGTTGAAGAACGCGGAAATCAACAGCACTGGTGAGCAACTTCGCAGGTCGATGTCTAGCTCGTCCAACGGACCAGGGGGGTTCGACAGCAAGTGTTTGGCCAGTTTTCGGCCTTCGTCTGTCGGAAAGCCGGTACCGACGATTGTTCGGGCATTGAGAGCAGTCATCATTGTAGATTCCGGTCGCGGCGACTTTCCAACTTCAGCGTAACATTTATCAAGGTTCCGCTCAACTGCTCGTGGATTCTTGTGTTTTTTGAGGAGAGCTGTCGAGCTTCCGGGGCATGTTCCGAGAACTGCACCAGCCCGTTCCGGGAAGCAATCTGAACCGATCCGCGATTTCGCTTCACCTCTTCTACGAGTGAGAACAACCCGCGCCCTTGATTCTCACTTACGCTCTTCGACGTAATCCCGTTCTGGCAAGCAAACCGAATCAAATCACCGTCATCCTTGCCATAGATGCTATCTTCGTCACCTTGAGGAAATTCGGTGGCGTCGCGGCTGAACCGTGTCGACGCCTCGATTCTCGTTGGAATTGTCATGCCGAAATCGAGAACGGCGAGGCGGACCGTGCCTTCTTCGCGGTCACACTGCCCTGCCACCAGCGGGGCTTGCATATCGGCTCCCGGCAATCGCCCGTGTTGGAAGCTGTTGGTGACGACCTCGGCAATCTGGAACTGCCATAAGGCGGCCTCTTGCTCAGTTGCATTCGCATCCTTCCTGAGACCCTCGGCCCATTTCTCTAGCGTTTCCACCATTTCGCTCTGGACTGGAACCTCCCGCAACAGGAATTCGCCCGGTTCGTGCGGAATCGACGATCTGGTTGCCGGGTTGCAAAGCGACTGTAAATGACGACCAAGTCGCGCCAGCCCAGAGCCCTTCCCAGTCACCTTTGTATGCCATCCGGCGAGGTATGCCTGATGCGAAGCGTAAATAAGAAGCAGAATCGCACCGACGTCGATTTCGGGGCATCCGTTCAAATGGAAATGCAGCACATCTGGGATTTCGCGGCCTCGAATTCGGTGCAGCGGCTCAACAAGGCGTCCGTAAGCCGTGATCGTTTGACCGCAAGTGCCCGTGACTAAATCGGTTTTCCAAATTGACGCAACTGGATTTGACACGCGAATATTCCCGCCGAGCGAGGATCGAAGCAATCGTCCAAGACTGGCAGTTGTGACGCGGGGCGGTCTCAGAGTCAAGCAGCATGGTCAATACTTACAGCGAGAGGCGATCCAATTCCTTATCCTGACGCCATTGGTGGCTACAGTCCGCGGCCCCTGCCGGGGCCAAGCAGTTACTCTCTCGACAAACGTTCCCCCTCAATTAGCGACCACACCCCCCGTGCTGATTTGCCATCGCACGCACTGGCGGCAACTGTGGGCCTGGGGAATAATGAATGGTTCATGATCGTTAGGTACATGACTCATCAAGTGACCCGGACGCTCCGAGCGTCCGGGTCACTCGTTCCCAGCGCGATCCATGCGCACACCGATAGAGAGACGGCGAGATGCAGTGGTTGGCCGAAGTCTGCGTGAAGCGGCCGGTGTTCGCGATGATGATCGTCCTCGCGCTGGTGGTGGCCGGGGCGGTGTCGTATCCGCAGTTGGGGGTCGACCGGTTCCCGAGCCTCGACCTCCCCAGCATGTACGTGCGGACGAGCTACCCCGGCGCGGCTCCCGAAGAAGTGGAGTCGGAGGTCTCGCAGATTCTGGAGGACGCCATCGCGACCGTGGCGGGCATCGAGGAGCTGCGGTCGATCTCCAGCGAAGGGGCGTCGATCGTCATCGTGACGTTCAGCCTGTCGCGAAAGATGGACGCCGCGGTGCAGGACGTGCGCGACGCCGTCGCGAGCGTGGCGAACCGGTTGCCCCCGGGGATCGACCCGCCGGTGGTGCGGCAGCAGGACACCGATTCGTCGCCGATCCTGTCGCTGGCGGTGTCGGGGCCGCGGACGGGGCGCGAGCTGTACGTGCTCTCCGACCGGTTCGTGAAGAACATCATTGAATCGGCGAAGGGGGTCGGGCAGGTCGAGATCTCCGGCGCGGAAGACCGCGCGGTGAAGATCAACCTCGACGCCCGCCGGCTCGCGGCGCACAAGCTGTCGATTCTCGAAGTCCGCGAAGCCATGGCACGGCAGAATGCCGAAGTCCCCGGCGGCCGGGTCGATGCCGGGTATCGGGAACTCACGCTGCGGACGATGGGCCGGGTCGCGCACACGCGGAACTTCCCCGACCTCGCCATCAAGACCGTCAACGGGGCCACCGTGCGGCTGAGCGATCTGGGCGAAGTCGTCGACGGCACCAAGGAGGCCCGCAAGATGGCCCGGCTCGATGGTCAGCCCGCGGTCGTGCTGCAGGTGCAGCGGCAATCGGGGGTGAACACCGTCGAGACCATCGACGCCGTCAAGCAGCGGTTGGCCCGGTGCGCCGAACTCTTGCCGCCCGACGTGACCGTCACGGTCATTCAGGATCAATCGCGGTACATCAAGGCGGCGTTGCACGAGATTCAGGGACACTTGGTTTCGGGCAGCCTCCTGGCGACGCTCACCGTGCTGGTGTTCATGCGGAGCTGGCGGTCGACGTTGATCGCGGCGATCGCGATTCCAACGTCGATCATCGGCACGTTCGCGTTCATGAAGGCGTTCGGGTTCACGCTCAACAACGTGACGATGCTCGCGCTCGTGCTGATGGTGGGCGTGGTGATCGACGACGCCATCGTCGTGCTCGAAAACGTGTTCCGGTTCATCGAAGAGCGCGGCATGTCGCCGTACGACGCGGCGATTGAAGGGACGCGCGAGATCGGCCTCGCCGTGCTGGCGACCACGCTGTCGCTGGTGATCGTGTTCCTGCCGGTGTCGTTTCTGTCGAGCGTGACCGGGCGGATGCTGTACGAGTTCGGCATCACGGCGACGGTGGCGATTCTGCTTTCGATGCTGGTCAGCTTCACGCTGACTCCCATGATGTGCAGCCGCCTGCTCCTGCCGATGAATACGCACGGGCAGGGGGCGGCGTCGCGCAAGGGTTTCTATCGCTGGATCGAAGCCGGCTACATGGGCTCGCTGCGATTTTCGATGAAGCACCGCTGGGTGGTCCTGCTCTTGTCGGCCGGCGCGATTGGGTCGAACGTCTACCTCTACAAGCTGGTGAAGCAGGACTACATTCCGACCAACGTCGACGAGTCCGAGTTCGAGATCAGCCTGACCGCGAAGGAGGGGGCCAGCCTCGCCGCGATGTCCGACCTGCTGCAGCAGGTCGAGACGGAGCTGGGGGAAATCGTCGGCATCGAACACGTGCTGGCGACGGTCGGCTCGCGCGGGCTGGGAGCCGTCAACCG
>JAWXBB010000146.1:0-9165 GCA_034439795.1 Planctomycetaceae bacterium
GCCCCCGTCTTCGGGGGAGAGGGATAGGGTGAGGGGGCCGTGCGCTCTCCGACGTGTTCCCTCTCGGAGGGAGCTGGATCAGTGCGCCGAGCGAGTGCTGGGTGCCATGCTTGCAGCTCTGGGCAAGCATGGATTTCGCCTTCCTCGCAGGGAAGACACATGCTTGCCCAAAGCTGCAAGCATGGCACCCCGTCGGTTGTGACCAGATGAATTTGCTCGTTGATCATATCCGCGGTGCGAGCCGTGAGCGCCTGCGACAACGCCGTTCGCAGTTCGCTTTCCAGCACGGTCCCTCGGCGTCGTGAAGGGACCTCGGCGGACACCGTCGCGATGCCGCGTTGCCCGAGATCGCCAAGAATCCGCGTGACGGCGGCGTCACCGCCGTGGCAATGAATCTCGAAACTCGATTCATCCGTACGGCAGACGACGACGTCCTCCGCCGGTTCCAATCCCCATTGACCGTACAACAATCGCCCCACCGGTTGGTCGGACCATGGCCGTTGATTCGCGGGACGAAACAGGGCCGGCTCGCCGTCGTTCCAATCAGCAGCCGCATCGCTGACTTCAATGACGGCAATCGCCCCGCGGCCGGCCGGTGTCAGGCGGGCTGCCTGCGGGGTGCGGTCAGCGGTCATGAGTCCGATCCGAGGCCGTGCTGCCACGCGGTGAGCGTCAGGCCGTGCATGCCGAGTGAGGGGACCACCTGCACCTCGGGGAACTGCGACGACAGCCAGCGTGCGCCTCCCCCCGTGAGGACGAGCCACGGCGCGGTCTTGGTGGTCGTCTTCAAGGCTTTGACGATTGATCGAATCGCGCCGACCTGCCCCCAGTAGATGCCGCTGCGGAGCGCGTCGCGCGTGTTGCGACCCAACGGGGCGGGCACTTCCGGGCCGAGGTCCGCCAGCGACAACTGCGGCAACAAGGCCGTGTAGTGATGCAGCGCCTGCGACGACAACGCCAGCCCCGGCAGGATCGTTCCGCCGCGGAACACGCCGTCGGCGGAGAGATAATCCACCGTCGTCGCCGTGCCGGAGTTGATGACGATCGCCGGTTGCGCTGCGGGCCGCAGCTCATTCGCTGCGACCGCATTCAACAGGCGATCCAGGCCGACTTTCTCCGGGAAATCGACATCGACTTCCACGGGCAACAGCGACCGGTTGCGAACCACCCACGGCCGGCGGCCGGTCGTCGCCTCCCAGTGTGTCGCGACCTGCTCCACAACGCCGGGGTTGGACCCGGCGACGGCCACCGGACAGGTCAGCGGATCGGCCCAGCCGCGCAGCACATCCCACGGCAACGCGGTGGTCAGCGTCGTGGCGACGAATTCCCGGCACATCGGCCAGACGCGGCCCGCCGGTGACGACTCAGGCGCGAACCAACCGTACTTGATACGGCTGTTGCCAACGTCAATCGCGAGCAGCGGGGGTGGGGTGATGATTCGATGTCTTTCAGCGTGTCAGGAACTCAAGGCGTCTTGAGAACCCGGAGGGTTCACAGCCATTAGCCGGTGGTTGAGCGAAGCGACACCACCGGTTGCAGGCGTTGTGATGGGGATCGACCCCGGCAGGGGTCGCAGTTCGATGAATCGCTGTGACCCCTGCCGGGGTCAGCAGCCGGTTCGTCGCTTTCCGGGGGTGTCGCTGCGCTCAACCCCCGGCTAATGGCTGAAGTCCCTCCGGGACAAATGTCGGGCTTTATCGAATGGGACGAGCCTTCGAGTCACACCCTACTTCCCTCGCGGAGCATTATCACGGACTGTCCATCGCCCCAAAGCGTATGCGATGCCACCGAAGATGGAAATGACCAGCGTAAACAAGAGCGTCGTGAACGGATCAGGAGCGGGTGTGAGCAGAATCGCTGCGATGAAAGATCCACATCCGATGAAGATTATGGCGATCATTGTTCGCACGGCTGGTCCCCTGATTCGTGACTCGACATCTCCACCCCGGCTTTCGTCTCCTTGCCGATCGCGCTACACTGTCAAACATTGCCGCAACGATAGCGGGAACGGATGACTTCCCGCCATGCACTGTGACGAATCCCCAGCGGGGGTCAGCTTTTCTTCGTAGGGTGCAGTCGAGGCTTTGCGAGGCTCACCCCGATTGACGTTCGATGGTGAGCCTCGAAGACTCGACTGCACCCTACAAGACATTCCTCCGACGAATCCCCAGCCAGGACACCTCGCCGCGGTGGATGTTCAGCCCACAGCCATCGAACCCGTGTTCATTCGTGCGGACGAATTGGGGATGCGCTTTGGCAACGGGCAGGCGGCGCTGCAATCCGTTCGGTGCGACGTGCGGCGGGGCGAGTTCGTGGCGATTCTGGGTCCGTCCGGCTGCGGGAAATCGACGCTGCTGCGGCTCGTCGCCGGGCTGATCGCACCCACCTCGGGCACGTTGACGGTCGCCGGTGCGGACCCGGTCACGGCCCGGCAAACCGGCACGCGGGTCGCGTTCGTGTTTCAAGATCCGACGCTGCTGCCGTGGCGGACGGTGGCCGACAACATCCGACTGCCGCTGGAATTGCAGGGGACGCCGCGGGCCACGCACGAGTCGCAGATTCAATCGTCATTGCGGCTGATCGGCCTCAGCGAGGCGGACGCCGGCAAACGGCCTCGCATGTTGTCGGGGGGGATGCGGATGCGGGTGTCGCTGGCCCGGGCGCTGATCACCGACCCCGATCTGCTGTTGCTGGATGAGCCGTTCGCCGCGCTGGACGATGTGTTGCGGCAACAACTCAACGAGGAGTTGGTGCGGATCTGGCAGCAGACGGAGTGGACCGGTTTGTTCGTGACGCACAATGTGTCCGAGGCGGTGTTCCTCAGCCAGCGGGTGCTGGTGATGTCGTCGCGGCCGGGGCGGATTGCCGCCGAAATTACCGTTCCGTTTGCGTACCCGCGGTTGCCGACGCTCCGTGGCGAGCCGGAGTTCGCGCGGCTGACGGTCGAGTTGAGCCAACGATTGCGGGAGGCCGCCGCATGAACTGGTTGGGACGCACCCTCCGCGATGCCGTGCTGCCGCCGATCGTGCTGTTGGCGGTGGTGGCCGTGGTCTGGGACCGTGCGGTGGTGGCGTACGACATCAAGCCGTACCTGCTGCCGCGGCCGGGGCTGGTGGCGCAGGCGGTGTGGACGAACCAACTCAAATTGCTGGGCGCGATCCGCTACACCGGCACGGCGGCCGTGTGCGGGCTGGCATTGAGCCTCGTCGTCGGGACGGCGGTGTCGTTCGCGTTCTCGCAGTCGCGGTGGTTGCGGAGCGCGGGATATCCGTACGCGCTGTTCCTGCAGACGGTCCCCATCGTTGCGATCGCCCCGCTGCTGGTGTGGTGGTGCGGGCAGGGATTTCAGAGCGTGGTGCTGACGGCGTTCATCATCAGCCTGTTCCCGATCATCGCCGGCGGGACGACGGGCCTGTTAAGCGTGGAACCGGACCTCGTCGATCTGTTCCGGTTGCACAACGCGACGCGGTGGCAAACGCTGTGGAGGCTGCGGACGCCGAACGCCGTGCCGGCGCTCTGCACGGGATTGAAGACCTCGTGCGGACTGGCCGTCGTCGGTGCAGTGGTCGGCGAATACTTCGCGGGCCAGGTCGGCTTGCAGAACGGGCTGGGGTATCTGATTCAATTCCACATCGCGGGACTGAAGATGGCGGATCTGTTCGCCGCCGTGCTGGCGTCCACGGCGCTGACGGTCGCGATGTTCGGCGTGACGAGCGTGGCCACCGCGGCGATTCTCGCCCGCTGGTATGATGTGCCGGCGGAGCACCGGGCGTAAGGGGAACTGCGATGCGATGTTGGTGGGTCGTGGGTTTGGTGATGTTGATGGTGGGCTGCGGGACACCGAGTGCGCCGACCACGCCGGTGAAGACATCGGGCACGGGTTCGCCGCTTGCGGCTAAGCCGCAAGCGGTGACCATTGCGCTGAACTGGTTCCCGGAGGCGGAGCACGGTGGCTTTTACGCGGCGCTCGTCCACGGGTATTACGCCGAGGCGGGACTCGACGTGACGATCCAGCCTGGCGGCCCCAACACGCCGGTGTTGCAGCAGGCGGCGGCGGGGCGGGTGGACTTCGCCGTCGACAACGCCGACAAGCTGCTGCTCGCGCGGGCCCAGGAGGCCGACGTCGTCGCGGTCATGGCCCCGATTCAGAACAGCCCGCGGTGCCTGCTGGTTCATGCGGACTCGGGAATCAACACGTTCGACGATCTCGCCCGGCAGACCGACTTCACGATCTCGATGAGCGTCGGCCAGCCGTTCGCCCGGTTTCTCGCCAAGCGGCTCGACCTGAGCGGATTGAAGACCGCCCCCTATTCCGGCAACGTCGCTCCGTTCCTGCTCAACCAGCGGTCGGCCCAGCAGGGATACAGCTTCAGCGAGCCGTTCGTGGCCCGGCAGCAGGGGGCAGAAACGAAGCTGCTGATGGTCTCGGACCTCGGCTTCAACACCTACACCAGCCTGCTGGTCACGAGCCGGTCGCACATCAAGAAGCAGCCGGACCTCGTCCGCAAGGTGGTCGCGGCGTCGGTTCGCGGCTGGCGGAAATATCTGGAATCGCCCGAGGAGACCAACCAGTTCATCCACGAGCAGAACCCGGAAATGGCGCTCGACGTGCTGGCCTTCGGCGCCCGCGACCTGAAGCCGCTGTGTCTGCCGGAGGGACTCGCGCCGGATCGCCTCGGCGCAATGACCGCCGAACGCTGGGAGACGTTGACGCAGCAGCTTCGCGACATCGAAGCGCTGACGGATGGCAAGGTGCAGGCGGGAGAGGCGTATTCGACGGCGTTTCTACCAACGATCAAGCCCTAGCAGTCTTCAGAAGCCGCAGGGTCCCATCCCTGCGGTCGAACGTCGAGCAGATGTTGAAGAGAAGATCCGCGGGAGTGGGACCCCGCGGCTTCTGAAGACCACAAAAACGCACACGGCGGCGTCGGTTTCCCGACGCCGCCGTGGCGTAGTTCAACTTAACTCACCGGACGGGTTACCGGAGCAGGCTGAGGACCTGTTGCGGGTTCTGGTTCGCGATGCCGAGGACCGACAGGCCGGCCTGGCTGAGGATCTGGGCCTTCTGCAATTGGGCCGTTTCCTCGGCGAAGTCGGTGTCGACGATCTGGCTGCGGGCTTCGGTGACGTTTTCCAACGCCACGCCGAGCGTCGTGATGTTGGTCTCGATCACGTTCTTCTGCAACGCGCCCAACCGGCCGCGGAGCGAAGACACGCGGTCGATGGCCTCCTCGATGATGCCCACCAGGTCGGACTGATTGACCGCGGCGCCCGCGCCGGTCAGGCTGTTTCGGAGATCGAGCAGGCTCTTGCCGTTGCCGGTTCCCAGCTCGTACAGCTTGCCGGAGACGCCGCCCAGCCGCGCCGTGTTGACGGCCTCGATGCCCACGCCGATCTGACCGGCGGCCGTGACTTCCTGGCCGATCTGGAACAGCGCGCCGCCGCCGGTGACCGTCACCACCGCGTTTTCGTCGGCGACGTTGTAGTCTTCCGCAAAGTTCAGACTGGCATCCAGCGACGAGGTCCGAATGGTCGCCTGGAGACCGCGGCCCACCGCGGACTGACCGTTGATGGTGACGTCGATGTCGACGCCGGCGTCGCGCTGCGAGAACGATTCCCCATCGGCGGCGTAGGTGGCGAAGGCCCCGGCCAGGACGTTGACTTCGACGGACTCGGCGCTGCCGTAGTCTTCGCTTTCCAGAATCAGCGTGCCGGCCGTCGCGTCGAGGGCAGTCGAGGTGAACGCCGCGGCTACGCTGTCATCGTCGCCGAACAGGTCCACACTGACGAGCGCGTTGGCGGCCGCACTGGCTTCGAGCGCCGTCTTGATATCGTCGAGGGTCGACGTGAGCGCGCTGCCGGCATTGGTGGCCAGGTTGACGGTGATCGTGGAATTGTCGCCGGAATAGGTCACCGCGACAGACAGGGCTTGGCTGGCGGCAGCGGGATCTACGAAGACGACGCTAACCGTGCCGGCGGCACCTTCGGTCCGCTTGTCGGTCAAGGCCAGCTGCGAATAGTCGGTGCCGCCGTCCAGGGGAGTTGCCCCCATTGTGCTGACCAAGCCGAGACCGGTGCTGGCCCCGTTGTGAGCCACGGTCACGAGCGCGCTCGCTTCAGCGTGTTGCTCGATGGCCGTTTTCACCTGTTCCGAGGTGCTGGTGATTGCGCTGGCACCGTCCGTCGCCAGGTTCACGGTGATCGTCTTCGCGTTGGTCGTCGCGTTGGTCGCCACCGTGACACCCAATGTCTGGCTGGCACCGGCATTGGCGAACACGACACTGACCGATCCGCCGAGCGAGGCATCGGTGCCCGCCAGCGAAGTGGCCCGCGCGTCCGTGAAGTCCAGATCGCTGTTGAGCGCGACAGAGTCAGCAGTCAAGGTGTTGGCGACCGCGTCGTTGGCAACCGTCAATCCGGAAAGCACGCGAGCCGTGACGCCGGTGTCGGCGGTGGCATTGTTGATGGCGGCGGCGAGGTCCGCCACCGTGCTGGTCGCGCCGAACGACACCGTTTGCTGGCCCTTGCTGCCGCTCACGTCGACCGTGGCCGCAGCCGACAGCGCTCCGGCCGTGTAACGCAACTGAGCCTTGCTGGCGGCGGTGTTGACCGTCGCGTCGATCGTGAGGGACTGGCTCGACCCCAGAATGGCTTCGTTGATCTTGAAGTCGCTGAGCTTGCCGGCGTTCAACTGGGTGATCGACGTGTTGAAGGCCTTGCTGCCGTCGATCAGCTTGTCGCCGGCGAACGTCGTGTTCGCGGAGATGCGGTTGATCGCCGACAGGGCGGCGTCGATCTGGGCCTGGTTGGCGTCCGTCTCGGCCTGGGACAGGGCGCCGACGTTGAGGCCTTCCTGCACCAGTCCGCGGACCTGGTTGAGCAGGCCGCCGATTTCGCCGAGGGCCGAGTCGGCCGTGGCGATCACGTTGTTGGCGCGGTTGCTGTTCTTGATCGATTGTTCGATCGTCGTCACCTGCAGGCGGAGGGCCTCGCTGGCGATCAGGCCGGACGGGTTGTCCCTGCCGTTGTTGATCTTGATGCCGGTCGACAACCGCTGCAGCGACGTGCTGAGCATGTTGTTGGCCTTCTGGACGTTGCGCTGGCCGCGCAGCGATTCCACGTTGGTGTTGATCCGCGTCATGGAGCAGTCGCCTTTCTGAGTACGTTCGTCGCGCCGGGGTTTGTACGAGGGTCGACAGGCCGGGCGTCGTGAGGGGGGCCCGCAGCGACCTGTATCGTTCCATCACTCGCGATCCCCACCTCCGGCGGGGCGGTCACCGAATGTCGCGTCTCGCGGCGCCGCCTGCCCTTCCGCGCCGGAAGGGGCTGTCGCCGAAAGACGTGAAACGGTGATTCGAGGAATTCATCGTCCCGCGACGGCGGCTCCATGAGGACCGCCCGAGTTTCGCGGGGAATTTCCAGGCGCGACGGTCAGCGAAGCGACTGTGTCAAGCGCGCCGACGTTGCGGATCGTGTCGGCGCGTTCCGTGGCAGCGATGGTGTCGCGCGAATTTACTTGCGGACTTCGACGGTCGCGCCGGCCGCGCGCTGCTGTTCGCGTTGAATGGCCTCGTACACTTCCTGCCGGTGAACGGGAATCTCGGACGGCGCTTCGATCCCCAGCCGGACCTTGTCGCCCCGGATGTCCACGATCGTAATCTTGATGTTATCGCCGATGAAGATGCTCTCATCGCGTTGACGTGACAGAACGAGCATCGCTGAAACTCCTTTGGCGAGTCCGTTCCGCTCGTCGTCAGACGGCCGCGGCCGGATCGGTTCCCTGGTGTTGTTCGTAGTGCCAATGCCACAGCTTCGGCGGATGCCGCGGGCCGGCTGCCCCGTGCGATCCCCGACCGATTCGTCCAAACCCGACGAATCGCCCCGTCCGCCGCTCACTTCGTTCGCTGTTGCTGACAGACCTATGAATCGTCCGCCTGCGCCGACATTCCCTGTCAGTTCAAGCAGAAAACGCCAGAAGACTGCGAGGTCGGCGGCAAGTTTCCCGTTCGCGCCGTCCATGACGGTTGTGAGGGGGCATGGCACAGAAGCCGCGGGGTCGCACCCCCGCGGATGAACGTCGCTCGACTCACATCCGCGGGATGGCTATCCCGCGGCTTCTACTCCCTCTTGCCCCAGCCGATCGCCGTCGCGGTCGCGTACTCGCGGCAATGCGAGATCGTGATCAGCACCGTCTCGATGCCGCGTTGATCGGCGTAGTCGCGCACCGCTCCGTGCAGCACGATGACCGGTTGACCGGACGGCTTCACATCGACCTCGATGTCCTGCCAGCCGACCCCTTTGACGAAGCCTGTCCCCAGCACCTTCATCACCGCTTCCTTTGCCGCCCACCGCCCGGCGTAGTGCTGCATGTATTCCTTGCGACGCTGGCAATACGCAATCTCGCCGGCGGTGTAGACGCGCGTCAGGAAGTGCTCGCCGTGCCGTTCGATCAGCCGCCCGATGCGGACGATTTCGACGATGTCAGTCCCCAGGCCGACGATCATGGCGCGGCCTCCGCGACCGGTCGCCGCCGCAGACTCATCAACCGGTGCGCGATTCCCGCCGTCAGCCCCGCGGAGGCGATCTCGGTTGCGAGCCACAACCAGACTGACCCCGGCTGCTGGCGGTAACGGACGGCCAAATAGCGCCTGGCCGCGGTGATCCAGGTCGGTCGGATCAGTTCGGCAGGCGACGACCCGTCGGCCGGCAAGGGGAGGCCCTGTTCCAGGGATCGGAGCAAGGCCTCCGCGGCGGCCCGTTTCGGATCGTGCTGGGCGGCCCGATCAGCCAGCCGGATCGTCATCCCGAACACCGCCGCACAACCCACGATCGCGCAGACGATCGCAAGCACGGCCGACACGCGTTGTCCCCACCACCGTTCCAGCCCGGCTGCGATTGCCCCGGTCAGCAACCCGAACAACCCGCCGAACCACAACGCCGGCTTCACCCGCGGGACGCACCACGCCACGAATAACCCCGTCGCCAGCACGAGCAGCCAACGCGCCAAGGGCGCGTCGGCGGAAAGTGGGGCTTCGGTGATGGCCGGGGTGTCACTCATCGTCATTCGTCTTCGGATGCCATCTGTCCGGCCCCCTCGCCCCCGCTTCGGGGGGGAGGGTCGGGGTGAGGGGGACGAGCGCTTCCTGTCGTGACCAACACTAACCC
>JAWXBB010000147.1:0-17104 GCA_034439795.1 Planctomycetaceae bacterium
CTCCGCGATGGGACCGAATGCCCCGGAATCCGCGCGGATCGACGCCCTGCTGCTCGACGGCCTCGAAAATCGCTTGCGGCTAAGCGCCCCGAACGGCCGGGAGACTCTCCAACTCGAATCGATCCGCGCTGCGCGGAATCGCGCGACGGAGGGAACCAAATTGCGGGAAGCGCTCGGGAAGGCGCGCGAAACCGCAAGCGTGGGGTCGGCGGTGCGGGAGGCGATTGAGTACGCACTCGCGGGGAAGAACGATTCCGGTCCTCAGCCCTTAGCCCTCGACCCTCAGCCCGCTCCCTCCGCCGGTCGCCGCGCGTTCTTTTCCCCACAGGGGGCGCAGTGCGCCAAGTGCCACACCGTCCACGGCCGCGGCGGCAACGTCGGGCCGGATCTGTCCGTCATCGCGCGGACGATGGACCGGCAGAAGCTGTTCGACTCGATCGTGAATCCGTCGAAGGAAATCTCGCCGCAGTACCTGACGTGGTCGATCACCACGACCGGCGGGCAGGTGTACACGGGGATCATGGTGTCGGAGAACGGCGGCGGCGATGTCGAGCTGGGGGACGCCCAGGGGAACATTATCAAGGTGCCGCGGAAGGACATCGACGAGCGGACGCCATCGCCGGTGTCGGTGATGCCGCAGGGGTTGCACCAGCGGATGACGCCGCGGGAGTTCGCGGAGGTGCTGGCGTATCTGGAGACGTTGAAGTGATTAGGAAGCCCAGGGATAGCTATCCCTGGGCTTCTTCGTGCGACACCCATCAACGATACCGCTGATGGACTTCGACCTCATTCGGTTCGACCTCCACCCTGTTGCGGTAGCGCTGTCCCGGCGGGCCGAAGGTCTTCAGTGAATATTCGTATTCGCGCGGGCGGGCGGAGCCCCGTTGGCGGTACGCGGTGCCGGGCAGCACGCCGCCGTAGTTCCAGACGGGGTCGTAGGGCACGACGGTGGTGTGCAGGAACGCCGGCTCAACGGCGATGACCGGCGGCGCCGTGACGCGCGACGGCCCGTAAATCTGCACCGGCGCGGCGAACGGCGGCGGTGCGAACGGAGCGTAATACACCGGCGGCGCGAGGTAGTACGACGGTGCAACGTAGGTGTAACCCGGATACTTGATGTCGCCGGCCGACGCCGAATGGGCGAGGCACAGCACGGCGCTCATCACGGCAGCGGCGATCAGACGCGGTGACATGGACTTCTCCTCCTGGCTTTGTAGGGTGCAGTCGAGTCTTCGAGGCTCACCCTCTTCGTTGGAGTCCAGCCTTTAGGCTGTTCTTCGATGAAAGGCGAGAAGACAGCCTAAAGGCTGGACTCCAACGAAAAACGAAGAGGGTGAGCCTCGCAAAGCCTCGACTGCACCCTACGGAAATCGCCGAACAGGGCCGGCGGCTTGCGGCTGACGCGGTCCCGCCTCAGAATAGTTGTAACGAATCTCGCGACGGGGGACACCTTTTTCTCAGCCCGTCGCCGACTCATTTCCAGGATCTTCGCGATGCCGCCTGTTCCGCGAATCGCTGCGTTCGTCGCGCTGATCGGCGGGGCGGTTTGCCTCGGCGGCTGCGGCGGTTCTGCGCCTCCGCCGGGGCCGTTGGTCGCACCGGCGCCCAAGGAGAAAGTGGCGGCTCCCGTCGCCGACGCGAAAGCGGCTGCCAAGAAGGCCGTTCCGAAAGCCGCCGCGGCCGAATCCAAGAACCCATCGAAGTTCCCCAAGGAAGATCCCGGCAACGTGTTCGTTGCGGTGGGTGACGGACCGCAGGCGGAAGTCGTCGGTCCCGCGCCGCGGTTTGAGGAGGCCGATCGCTTCACCGTGCTGGCGGGCACGCCGGGCGTAGGTTCGGCCTTGATGTCGGTCGCCGCTATTCCGGCATCAACGGGTTCGCAGCGGTCCGATCTCAAGCTGCCCGAGGGCTTCGCCGCCGTACCGAATTACGGCTTCACGGAATCCGGCTATCCGCGCCGCATCCAGTGCGACAAGGACAAATCGTTGATGGCGTTCGTCCCCGCGGGGGTGGTCCGCGTGGGGACGAACGACGGCCCGAAGGAGGCCGGGCCGGAGTTCGTCGTGTTTCTCGACTCGTTCTACATGGACGTGACCGAGACGACCGTCAAACAGTTCAACGAGTATCGCGACACGCTGCGGGAGCAGAAAAAGCGGACGCCCGCCGGTCCGGTCAACGAAGCCGCCGGCGGCAGTTACCCCGCGGCGGGCATTCCCTGGGGCGACGCCAAAAACTACTGCAAGTGGGCCGGCAAAGACCTGCCCACCGAGGCGGAGTTCGAGAAGGCCGGCCGCGGCAGCGAAGGCTTTCGCACGCCGTGGGGCAACGACCGCCCGGTCTGGTCGCGGCCGCGTTCGCCGGGGACCATCACCGTCGTCGGCCTCTTCCGGGGCGACGTCAGCCCGTTCGGCATCTGCGACCTCGCCGGCAACGCCCGCGAATGGACGGAGGATTATTTCGTCCCCGGTCACCAGGAGGCGGTCCAAGCCGCGAGTCAGCGGACGCTCACCAACTGGTCCGGCCCGCGCAAGGCCGCCGTCGGCACGCAACGCGTCCTGAAAGGGAACGGCCCCGACTGGTCGCTGTGGCACCGCAGCGGGACCGAGATGAGCCAGCGGCTCCCCGACGTCGGCTTCCGCGGCGTGCTGCGAATTCCGCCGCCATCGAGTACGGAAGCCTCGGCGAAGAAATCGGCGACGTGAGTCGTCGTCAATCCTGTAAGTCGAGGCGTTCAAGCCATCAGTAGGCCGGGAAGAGTTCGTCCACAGATTTCGCAGATTTCGCAGATAAAAGCCGAGGAGAAGGCGGCATGAAAGAAACGGAGCCTCGGCATGTCTCGCTGTCTTAAATCTGCGTCATCTGTGAAATCTGTGGACCAAACATCCTCGGATCGAACCGATTTGTTCGTGGCATTCGGTTCCCGAGTGGTTGGAACGCTTGCGATCCTGCTCGGCTGTGTCGCATCGACTTCGACGGCGACCGAACCGTCGCGACGGCCGAATCTGGTGCTGTTGATCGCCGACGATCTCGGTTATGGCGAACCGGGCTGCTACGGCGGCGAGCTGCCCACCCCGCACATCGACGCACTGGCATCGTCCGGCGTGCGGTTCACGGCGGGGTATGTGACCGCGCCGTTCTGTGCTGCGTCGCGGGCGGGGTTGTTGACCGGGCGGTATCAGACGCGGTTCGGGTTCGAGTTCAATCCGATCGGCGCGGTCAATGCCGACCCGGCCGTCGGCTTGCCGGTCAAGCAGAAAACGCTCGCCGATCGGTTGCGCGACGCCGGGTATGCGACGGGGCTGGTGGGCAAATGGCATCTGGGCGGGACGGCGAAGTTTCATCCGCAGCGGCGCGGGTTCGACGAATTCTTCGGCTTCCTGCACGAAGGACATTACTATGTCCCGCAACCGTGGTCCGACGTGACGACGTGGCTCAGGCGAAAGCGGTTGCCCGACGGTTCGCAGGGCCGGTGGACATCGCCCGACGGCCGCGTCCTCTGGTCCACGCACATGGGGCACAACGAACCGGACTACGACGCCGACAATCCGCTCCTCCGCAGCAGCCAGCCGGTTGACGAACAGAGCTATTTGACCGAAGCGTTCACGCGCGAGGCGGTGCGCTTCATCGACCGGCACCGCGCCCAACCGTTCTTTCTGTGCGTAGCCTACAACGCCGTGCATAGTCCGATGCAGGCCACGGACGCCGATCTGAAGCGGTTCGCGTCCATCGCCGACCCGCAGCGTCGCATCTTTGCCGCGATGCTGGCGAGCCTCGACGACAGCGTGGGCGCAATTCTGAAGTCGCTGCACGACGCCGGTCTGGACCGCGACACCATCGTCGTCTTTCTCAGCGACAACGGCGGCCCGACGCGCGAGCTGACGAGCAGCAACCGGCCGCTGCGGGGCGAGAAGGGCAGCCTGTACGAAGGGGGCCTCCGCGTGCCGTTCCTGATGCGCTGGCCCGGCGGCTTGCCCGCCGGTCGCGTGGAGGATCGGGCGGTCATTTCGCTCGACGTGTTCGCGACGATGTCCATAGCCGCGGGGGTCGCGACATCGCCGTCCGAGGATGCACTCGACGGCGTGAATCTGCGTCCCTATCTGAACGGTCAGAACGCCGCCGATCCGCATGACGCGTTGTTCTGGCGTGTCGGTCCGAAAGGCGCGTTGCGACAGGGGCCGTGGAAGCTCCATCGCCCCGGACCGCAGCGACCGGGCGAGAATCGCTGGGAACTCTATCATCTCGTTGACGACGTCGGCGAAGCGCGGAATCTCTCGGAGCGACATCCCGACCGTGTGCGGGCGATGGAGGAAACCTACGAACGGTTCAATTCGGAGATGGTCGAACCGTTGTGGCGATGAACTCGAAGAGAAGACCGCGAAACCGCAAGCGTTTGTTGAACGACGCTTGCGGTTTCGCGGTCTTGGCAACTCATGACCACCAGCGCCACCAGCGGCTGCGCTTCGACGAACCGCTCGACCGTTCGCGGTGCCGTTGGGCAAATTGCAGCAGGGCGCTTAACAAATCGCCGGCGGTCTGATAACGGTCGGCGGGGGACTTGGCGATGGCCCGCATGATGATCGCCGACAGTTCCAGCGGGCAGCGCTCCCAGACGAAGTGCGGCGCGGGGGGCGTGGATTCGTTGACCTGCTGCACGAGGTCGGTCCGCGTGCGGGGATCGAGTGCGGGCCGTAGGGTGCAAAGCTCGTACAGCGTCATCCCCAGCGAGTAAAGATCGCTGCGGGCGTCGGGCCGGCCGGCGAGCTGCTCCGGGGCGACGTACCGCATCGTCCCCACGATGTCGGCGTCGCCGGGGGCGATCTCCGGATCGTGGACCTGGGCGAGACCGAAGTCGGCGATCCAGACCGATTTGTGCAGATCGAGCAGCAGATTACTGGGCTTGATGTCGCGGTGCAGCACGCCGGCCGCATGGGCATAGCGCAATCCGTCGGCGACCTGCGCGCCGAGCCGTGCGAATTGAATCCACGCTTCGCGGCGAATCGTCCACGGCGGCGCCTCCGCGGTGGACGCGAACCGACTGCGGATTTCATCGGAGGAATACGTCTCACCCGGCTCGCGCAGCCGCGCGATCACGCGGTCGAGTCCCAACCCCGGCACGAGGTGCATCACGTAGTAGCACCAACCGTCCTCTTCGCCGAACTGGTAGACCGGCACGATGTGCGTGTGCCGCAGCTTCGCCGCCAGGCATGCCTCGTGACGGAACCGCTCCCGCAACCGGGACGCCTTCGGGAACCGCCACGGTAAGACCTTCACGGCGACCCGGCGGTGCATCGATTCCTGCTCGGCCTCGAACACGACGCCCATGCCGCCGCGGCCGAGTTCGCGGATGATGCGGCAGTCGCCGAGCTTTTGGAACCGGAATGAATCTGGCATTGAGCGCCGAATGGTGGCCCATTCGCGCTTCGTTTTGAGGCCCTCCAGCGCCGACGCCACTTCGAGCAGTTCGCGCAGTTCGCCGGCGTCGCCCGTGGCCTTGGCGGTGACGTCGTCGAGCGCGGGACCGTCGCCGTCCCGGAGTCCGTCGATGTATTGGGACGCCAACCGCTCCCACGGATGCCGGACCAGATCGTCGTGCGGGGGGACGGCGGTCATGAGGAGCTCAAATCGCGCGGCATCGCGGGGGATGTTTCCGCCCCGCTGCCGAAGCGGTCGATCAGGCCGGGGATCGCCAGCAGAATCTGTTTCAGCCGGGCCAGCGCGCGGACGTACCGCAGGCTGGCGGCCTGCTGCGAGATCTGCAAGACGCGGGCGGTCTCCTGGTTGGTCAGCTCCTCGAAGTGCCGCAGCATCAGCACTTCACGGTCGAGTTCGCTCATGCCGTCCAATGCGGCCTGCAACTGTTGCGACAACTCTTGCTTCAATGCGGCCTGGCTGGGGGACGTGAGGTGCCCCAGCAGATGCGACGAGATTGAGAACGACGTCGATTCGCCCCCCCACGGTGCGTGCGTGCTCCGTTCGCGGCTGGCGTCGCGCGACTTGGCCTCGAAGTACCGTCGGTGAATCTGAATGAGCGTCTGCTGCACGATCAGCCGGAACCAGACGAACACGCCGTCGGCGCTGTCGGTGAAAGCGTGCTGAATCCGCTGGGCCGCGTTGAGGTACGCCTCTTGCAGCACGTCTTCCGCGTCCACCCGGCCGCCGAGCCGCGAATCGAGCCGGAATTGCACGATCCGCCACAAGCGGTCGCGGTGCTCCTCGAACAACGCCGCGAGCGCCGCCGGATCCTGCTGGGCCAGCCGGGCGACCAGGTCGTCGGAATTGGAGACCGGTGTTGAACTCACTGCGCGATTTTTCAACCCCGGACTGGGGAGGTGAAGATCCCGTCAACGAACGGGCACGATTTTATCGTACCGTCTTAACATGGCAGACGTAAATCCCGCAATGTTCACGCAGGAAGCCCGGATTTCCGTTGAAATCGGTCCGACTTCTGCGTTACTAATCCGTGACATCGCCCGTGCGATCCGGACATCCGGTGCGGAATTGATGCCCGATGGTCTGAACCTGTCGACGATGCGTGCATGTGGCTTAATTGCACGCTGATAATCTGGTCTCTTGGACTCAACAACACGTAGTCACTGTGGCGCATGACAAATTGGTCCGACAGGGCTAAGTGTCAGTTCGTGCCCCAGCCGTTGATTTTTGGAAACCATTTCGTGACCAACGACTGACCGACGGGATCGACCCCAAGACCTCCACTCTCTTCGTAAGGACGAACTATGCTGCTGCGTTTTCCTGCGTTCTGTACGCTGCTGCTCGGAGGCCTGGCCTCCGCCGCGCTGGCCGCCCCGCCGGTCGATCCGATTCTGGAATGGAACCTGATCGCCATCGACGCCGGCGCCGTCGATCACTCGCATTCGCCGATGGAACAGGGCGGCCCAACCAAGTCCGCGCGGGTGTTGGCCATTGTCCATTGCGCAATGTACGACGCCTTCAATTCGATCGATGGATCGAACCGCCCGTATCTGTTTTCCGTTCCCCTTGGCAAAGATTCCTCGGTTGACGCCGCGGTCGCGCAAGCAGCTCACGACACGCTGGTGGCGGTGTATCCCAGCCAGACGGCGACGTTCGATGCAGCGCTCACGCAGACCCTGTCGCGCGTCACCAAGGCCACGGCGCGCATCAAGGGGCAGCTCATCGGCAAGCTGGTGGCCAAAGCGACACTGATGAATCGCATCGGCGACGGCTCCGACGGCGTGATGACGTATACGCCCAGCGATCAGCCGGGCTTCCATCGCGTCGATCCGCTCAATCCGATGCAGCCGTTTCTGACCCCCCAATGGGGCTTCGTCCGGCCGTTTGCGATCTCCGATCCCATCGATTTCCGGATTCCACCTCCGCCGCCCCTCGATTCGTCCGAGTACGCTGTGGCCTACAATGAGGTCAAATCGCTGGGCGACAAGTTCAGCGTGACCCGCACCGCAGAGCAGACGATCACCGGCATCTTCTGGGCCTATGACGGCACGATCGGTCTCGGCGCTCCGCCTCGGTTGTACAATCAGTGCGCTCGCGTGATCGCCGTCAACAAGAAGAATACGCCGGCTCAGAACGCCCGCCTGTTCGCGCTGATCAATATCGCGATGGCCGATGCCGCGGTTGCCTGCTGGAATGACAAGTACACGTACAATTTCTGGAGGCCCATTCTGGGAGTTCGTGAAGCGGATGCCGGAACCGGTCCCACGGGACTGGGCGACAACAATCCCGACACCGAGGGAGACGTCAACTGGGTGCCGCTCGGCGCTCCGGCCAGCAACGGCGGCACCAACGATTTCACTCCGCCGTTTCCCGCGTATGCGTCGGGCCATGCCACATTCGGCGCGATCGCCTTCACCACGCTGATCCGGTTCTACGGAACGGACAAAATCAAGTTCTCGTTCATGTCCGACGAGTTCAACGGCGTGACCACAGACAGCCAAGGCAACGTGCGGCCGGTGGTGGTCCGCACGTACAACAACCTCACCGAGCCGATTGTGGAAAACGCCGCCAGCCGGATTTATCTGGGCATCCACTGGAGGTTCGACGCTGTGCAGGGCATCAAGTGCGGGCAGGACATCGCTAACCGCATCTATGCGACGACGCTGCTGCCGAAGAAGTGAGGCGGGTTGTCGACCGCGGGGACACCTGTCCCCGCGGTCACTGGTTAACCCTGCATTTTCCGGAGGCCCCCCCCTCGTAAGGCAGGCGGCTTGCGACACACGCTTGAACTCAGTCGTCTGCGGTGCCGATGAACAATTGTGGCCTCCCCTTGTCACGTCAATGGAATGTGAGAGAATGTTGTTTCGTGTGAAGCTTATCGACCGGTGAAATCCCCATTGGGGAAGTGATGAACAACAGTGCGAGCGCTCGGCCGAGTGCCAGCCATTTCCGAGCGCCGCCACCGGGATTCACGCTCATCGAACTGCTGGTGGTGGTCGCGATCATCGCCGTTCTGATCGCGCTGATGTTGCCCGCCGTCCAGCAAGCCCGCGAAGCCGCCCGGCGGACGCAGTGCAAGAACAACCTCAAGCAGATGGGTCTGGCACTGCACAATTACCACGACAGCCATCGGGCGTTTCCGCCTGGCGTCGTGTCGGTGCTGGCCGATCCGAACTGGGTGCTGCCGGCGGGCAACTGCACCGCGGCTCCGGAGGATCTCGGCCCCGGCTGGAGTTTCTTCAGCCGGATGCTCCCCTACATCGACCAAGGGAATTTTCACAATGCCATCAACTTCAACGTCCCGCTGGGAGATCCGTCGAACGCCGTCGCCCGGCGGACGGTCGTGAGCAGCTATCGCTGCCCCAGCGATCCCGGACCGACCATCATCTCCATCTACGACTGCGGCAACCCGCCGTCCGTGTCGGCCACCCCCACCGTCATGACCGACGGCGTCTCCACCAGCTACGTCGGTTCGTTGGGAGGGGCGAAAATCGGCGGTGATCCGCTTTATGGCTGCTACGAACATCAACCCTTCAATGGGATCTTCCACCGCAACGTCAGCGTCCGCATCTCCGACATCACCGATGGCACGTCGACGACCGTCGGCATCGGCGAACGGCACAGCGGCTTCGTCCGCAGCGCGTGGGCCGGCGTGATGCCCGGGCAGGAAGTGCTCTACAATTTCGATATGCGGCCGTTGCCCTACGATCCGGCCTTGCCGCCGTGCCAGAACTGGCGGCCGACGATCACGGGAGTGGTCGCCCACAGCCGGCAATCGTCCATGAACGACCCCACCGGCAGCCCCGGCCAATTCTATTCCCCGCACGTCGTCGGCAGCCACTTCCTGTTTATGGACGGCTCAGCCCGCATGCTCAACGCCAGCATGCACAAGGAAACGATGTGGGCCCTCTGCACGCGGAACAATGGCGAAGTCATCGGCTCCGACAGCTATTGATCCACTTCGCTACTTCGGCGGCTTGGGCAGCTTGAGACCGGCCGGTTTGGGCGTTGCCGGTTTGGGCGTCGCGGCCTTCGGGGGGGCGGCTTTCGGAGCAGCCGCTGACGCGGAACCCGTTGCCGGCCGCGGCGGAATGGTTTTGGGCGGCGCGGTCGTCTTCGGCGTCATGACAGGTTTGGGCGCCTTTTGGCTGTAGGCGGTGTCATAGGTCGTCTTGCGAAGTTTGCGAATCTTCGCCAACTCGTCCGGGGCGATGCACAGCGAGCCTTTCCGCATCGACGCGCGGATTTTTTTCGACTCGATCATCACCCGCAGTTCGGCTTCGGGAACGCTCAACTCGGCGGCCGCCTCTCGCAGAGTCATCATCGGCAGGGGCATGATTGATGCCTTGAGGGGTGAAGAAGGGAAACTTCGACTCCACCCATTAGACCCAGGACGTTGCCGCGAAACAACATTCCCATCCGATCCCGCGGCGAACAGCGACAAACGCCGCGAAACCACAAGCGTGGCCTCAAACGACGCTTGCGGTTTCGCGCTTCTCTGGTCCCTCACGACACCGCCACCTTTGCGCGCGACACCGCGTCGGCGCACAGCGTTTTGGCGACCTCGTCGCCCGGGGCCTCGGCGATCACACGGATGATCGGCTCCGTGTTGCTTGCCCGGACTTGCACCCAGCGGTCGGGCCAGTCGAGCCGCAGGCCGTCCCCTTCGGTCGCCGTCGCGTCGGGATAGGCCCGTCGCAGGGCCTCGCACGCGGCGGTCACCCGTTCGCGGGGGCAGTGCAGCTTGTCCTTGATGATCGTGTACTTCGGCAGAGTGTCGACCCACTCGGCGAGCGTCCCCCCGCGGCGGACGAGGCCGTCGAGCACATACGCCATGCCGACGAAGCTGTCGCGGACGTAACCGACTTTCGGCTCGATGACACCACCGTTCCCCTCGCCGCCGATGAGCGCCCCGACCTCGCGCATTTTGGTGACGACGTTGGCCTCGCCGACGTGCGAGCGATGGAACGCGCAGCCGTGCTGGGCGGCGAGATCGGCCGTCACACGGCTGGTCGAGCCGTTGACGACGACCGGCCCCTTCGCGCGGCTCAGGACATGATCGACGCAGAGCGCGAGCGTCAGTTCCTCGCCGATGTACCGGCCGGTGTTGTCCACGATCGCCAACCGGTCGGCATCGGGATCTTCCGCGAATCCGACGTCGGCCCCCTGCGACTTCACGGCGGCGGCGAGACCGGTCAAGTTCTCCTTCAACGGTTCCGCCGGATGCTCGAATTGCCCGTCCGGGACGCCGCCGAGAACCGTGACCTCGCAGCCCAATGCCTGCAACTGTTTCGGACCGAGCACCGCCCCGGAGCCGTGATTCACATCCAGCACCACCTTGAACCGCCGCTGCTTGATCGCCGCCGCATCGACCAGCGGCAGCACTTTTTGGAGATGCACGTCCGCGGCATCGGGGAAGGATTCCACCGTGCCCAATCCGCTCCACGGTTTGTACGCTGGCGGCTGCTCCAACTGGGCAAGCAGTTTCTGCCCCAGCGCCTGATCGAACACGCCGCCGATGGGAGCGAACGGCTTGAGGCCGTTCCATTCAATCGGATTGTGACTCGCCGTGAGCTGCAACCCGCCCGCGGCGTTGAGGTGCGTCACCAGCACGCCGCACGTCGGCGTGGAGGCGATGCCGAGATCGACCACCTTGCACCCCGTGGCCAGCAACCCACTCAGAACCGCATGCCGCAGCATCTCGCCGGTGCTGCGACCATCGCGGCTGACGACGACCGTGCCGCCGTCGAAGATCGTGCCCAATGCCGCGGCAAATCGCGTGACGTATTCGGGATCAAGCCCGTCGCCAACGATGCCGCGGAGGCCGGAGATGCTGAGAATCCGTTCGGACATGATGTCGTTCCGTCGGAGTGACTGGGAAAACTAACCCGAAGCGTAAGCGAGGACGAGCGCTCGCCTCGCTCACGCTTCGGGTTGGTATGCTAGGCGGGACCGCCATCGGCGGCAACGGCGCTACCGTCGACCTCCGATGCCGATCAGAAGTCGGACCGTTGCAAGGCCTGTTTGCGTTCGATCAGCTTTTGCCGAATGGCGGCGATCGCGTCCTTCTTTGACTTGAGCGCCAGTTGAATCCCGAAGCTGCGTGCGACCTGGACGGCCTCGTCCTTCTTCAAGCGTTTGTCGAGCTGCTTGACGAAGCCCTCGATGTCCGAGTAGGAGACGGCCGGCTGCACCACGGACTCGTAGAACGCAGCGAGTTCGCGCTGGGTTTGCGAGGAATCCACGGCGGCCGGAGAAGATTTGGCAGCGTGCCCTTTGATGGGTGGCGGCAGTGTGCCGTCGCGGAGGAACGCCTCCGCCTGGCGCAGCAACTCGACCAGAGCAGGGACGGAATAGGCGCCGAAGGGTTCGAGTGCGGCAGCGGTCTCCGCCAAGTCCTGCGCCGGCTTGGCGCCTCCGGAGGCGCGGACGGGCGCGGACAACGCGGCGAGGTACTCAGTCAGGTCGCGGACTTGCATAGTTGCGGCACTCGGTTACGAATCTCATCGGCCAGATCGAGAAACCGGGCGCGGATGTCATCGGACTGATCGATCGCAAACCGCGCTTCGGCAGCCGCCCGGGCAAAGTCGACCTTTGAGGGGACGAACTGCTCGAAGAAGTGGATCGGCACTGGCCACTTGGGCGAACACTGTCCTTGCAGGCTGTCCCAGCGGGTGGCTTCCATCGCCGTGAGTTGCTTGAGCTGATGGGTCTTGTTGGCCAGGACGCCCAGAAGCTCCAACTGCGGGCACAAGCGGTCCTTGTGTTTCAGCCGCGTCAGCCATTGCAGCAGCCGCGGCACGGCATTGGAAGAGACGGCGTCCAGGATCGTCGGGATCAAGACGTAATCGGCGGCACAGAGAGCGTTGACGGCCGCTGTCGTCAGTCGCGGCGGACAATCGAGGAAGATCCAGTCAACCTCGTCGGCCACCGCAGGTGTGTGGATGGCCGCCCGCAGGAGAAAGCGTGCATCAATTCCCGATTCCTTCAGCAGCCAGGCCGCCCGAACCCGTTCTTCCGCGGTCTCCAGTCCCTCATCGGCGACGACCACTCGCAATGCGGAATCACCCACGCGCGCCATCCATTGCGGCAGGTGCGACGTGGTCCGCCCGCCGGCTTCGAACAACCGGTCGATCAGGCAACCATGCCTGAGCAGTTCATCGCGCTGCTGCTCGGTGAAACAGAGATCCGACAGCGAGTGCTGAAAATCCAGATCGACGGCCAACACCGACTCGCCCCGCGCTGCAAACGTGCCGCTTAAGTTGGCTGACAGCGTCGTTTTGCCCACGCCCCCTTTGAGGTTAATCACCGCGACAATCGTCGCCCGCCGGTCGCTGCGGGGCACAAATCGGGGAACGTCGCCGGGCACATCCGATTCCCAAATCCGGCCGTCGGTGTCGACGACCTGCCGAATCTGAACGCTCAGATCGCGAAGATGCCGCTTTCGCGATGCGGCCAGGCGTTCGGCCCGCTGTCGCTGCAATCGCTGCTCGAAAATCTCGGCATCCTTCAGCGTGCCTTCGTTGATGAGCCGCCGTCCAGCCTCGCGGGCCTTCAGTTCCAGTTCCCGGCTCAATTCCAGTTGCCGGGTCAATTCGAGCTCAATCTCTCGGGCACGACCGAGCTTCAAGGTGGCGAGTTCTGCGTCGGCTTTCGCGGCCCGCCTTTGCAGTTGCCACATCATCAGGGCACCCAGCAAGACGCCGATCACGGCTGCGGTCACGGACTCTGGGCCGCGGCGGTACATTTCCATCACAAAGCCAAAGATATGGTCCCACATGCTGCGACCTCGCCGGAGCCATCAGCCACGAAACCTGTTCGTGCGTGCAATATCGTGTCCCATGAACCGCCGTTTGGCAAGCAGTCCGGAGACTAAGCGGTGGTCCGGTCGGCGAGACACGGCACGGGAAGAGTGATTGCGTAGGCCCGGCGAGGCTTGCGGATCACGGCAGTTTTTCATCCCGCCACGCTTGCGCTTCCGCGACGCACGCCGTAATCCGCTCGCGCACGTGGCGCAGCAGGTCCGCTTCCTGCTCCTTGTGGAACGCCGTCAGCCGGTCGCGGTCGAACGGCTCGCCGAAGACGACCCGCACGCGGCCGGGCAGCGGGAACGGCGTCCCTTTCGGAAAGGCCTCGAACGCCCCTGCGACGCCGACGGGGATCACCGGGGCAGTCGTCCGCCTTAGCAGGGCGAGGAAGCCGGGTTTCAGTTCGCCGACGAGGCCGTCGAGCGTCCGCGTCCCTTCCGGAAAGAGGCCGACGTAGAACCCGTGGTCGATGTGGCGGATCGCCGCCCGCAGGCTCGCCGTGCTGGCGGCTTCGCGGTTGATCGGTATGACATGGGTGTTCCGCAGAATGTGCCCCAAGATCGGCACGCGGAACAGGTTGTCGCGGGCCAGAAAGCTCACCGGCCGGCTGAACGGCAGCCCAACCAGCAGCGGGTCGAGAAAACTCTGATGGTTGATGAGCAGCAGCGCCCCTTCGTCCGGCAGATGCTCCTGACCCCGCGCGCGGTATCCCATCCAAAAGCAGAACACGCTCTGCATGACGAATTGGAAGATTCGCCAGTAGAAGTTCCGGGCGGTGGGGTCGGGCAGGGGTGAGGCGTCAGGCATCAGATTCTAGACATTGGGAAATGAAGAAGCCGCGGGGCTGCGTCCCCGCGGTTGCTGCATGGCGTGATGATGGTCGATTTGCGAATCATACGGCCCCCCGTTAGCATTGTGCCAGACTGCGGTGCGGGGACAGACCACGTCGCACACCGTTCTCCGCGGGGGTGCGACCCCGCGGCTTCTGATTCTCAACCCTCAACGCTGAACTCTCCACACCATGAGTGACACCCTACGCCCCGAAACGCTGTGCCTGCATGCCGGTCAGACGCCCGACTCGGCGACGAACTCGCGCGCGGTCCCCATCTATCAGACCACGTCGTACACCTTCAACGACACCGACCACGCGGCCAGCCTGTTCGCGTTGCAGGCGTTCGGCAATATCTACTCGCGGATCATGAATCCCACCTGCGACGTCCTCGAAAAGCGGCTCGCCGCGCTCGAGGGGGGGAGCGGGGCGCTCGCCGTCGCGTCGGGGCAGGCGGCGGAATCGCTCGCCATCCTGAACATCACGCAGGCCGGGCAGAACATCGTCTCGGCGACCAGCCTGTACGGCGGCACGTACAACCTGTTCCATTACACGTTCCCCAAGTTCGGCATCAAGACGAAGTTCGTCCAGCAGGCCGACCCGGAGAACTTCCGCAAGGCGATCGACGATAAGACGCGGTGCGTCTATCTGGAGACGATCGGCAACCCGCGCGTCGACGTGCCCGACTTCGAGGCCATCGCCAAAATCGCCCACGACGCCGGCATTCCGCTGATCGTCGACAACACGCTGGCGTCGCCGTTCCTCTGCCAACCGTTCCAGTGGGGGGCCGACATCGTCGTCCATTCCTGCACGAAGTTCATCGGCGGGCACGGGACCAGCATCGGCGGCGTCATCATCGAGAAGGGGGACTTCAACTGGGGCAACGGCAAGTTCCCCGAGTTGACCGATCCCGATCCCAGCTATCACGGCATGAAGTTCTTCGAGACCTTCGGCCCGATGAAGCTGTCCTACATCCTGAAGGCCCGGACGCAATGGCTGCGCGATCTCGGCCCGGCGCTCAGTCCGTTCAACGCGTTCCTGCTGCTGCAAGGCATCGAGACGCTGCATCTGCGGATGGAGCGGCACAGCACGAACACGCTCGCCGTCGCGCAGTTCCTGCAATCGCATCCCAAGGTCGGCTGGGTGAACTACACCGGACTCGAAAATCACCCGTCGTACAAACTCGGCAAGAAGTACCTGCCGAAGGGGTGCGGCGCGATTCTCGGCTTCGGCGTGAAAGGGGCCACCCCGACGCAGCAGCGCGAGAACGGCATCAAGATCATCAACAAGGTGAAGCTGTTCTCGCACCTGGCGAACGTGGGCGATTCCAAGTCGCTGATCATTCACCCCAACAGCACGACTCACCAGCAACTGACGCCGGAGGAACAGCAGGCCACCGGCGTCACGCCCGACTTCGTCCGCCTGTCCGTCGGGACGGAAGCGGTGGAGGACATCATCGCCGATCTGAAGCAGGCGCTCGAGGCGGTGTAAGCCATCACAGCCCGGAGCGCAAGCGACGGCATGCTTTGTTTTCAGAGAAGGCCGCCGTCGCTTGCGCTCCGGGCTGCGATGAATTCACCGCGGTTTCGCACCGTTCCCGAACCGCTCGTTGAACTCCTGCGGATCGAACCGGTCCACGCGGCGTTTGGGGGCCAGTTCAACCGGCTTCGCGAGGGGCTTCGGTTCGTCCTCGGGTCGCGTGCCGCTCGCCAGAATGTGCGGCGCAGGGCCTGACTCCGTCGTGAACGACGCTGGCTGAATCGTCGGCTCCGATGACAACGACTTCGGCGGGACGCTGGCCGTTTCCGAGGTCGCCGGCGTCTTGGAAGTCTTCTTCTTCAAGGGGGTCCGTTTCGCCAGCCGTTCTTCCTCGGCGACGCGCTCCGTCGCGACAGTCTGCACCCAGTCGGTCAGCGTCCGCAGTTGGGCGGCCCCCTGCGAACCGCCGAACAGCGTCGCCGGAGCGCCGCCGTGCCCTTTGCGGATCGTTTCCAGCAACGGGCTGCGATACGGTTCCTGCGTGTCGATCAACTTCATCACGAGCGCGAGATTCATCTCGGCGGACCGGCGATGGTTCGGCGAACTGAACCGGACCGGCGTCAGTCGAAAACCGTTGTCCATTTCGACGCCGTGGCAGCCCGCGTTGCCGCATTTGTTCATCAGCAGCGGCTGAATCCTCGTGGTGAACGTCGCCGCCGTTTCCTTGGACAGTCCGCCCAGAGATTCCACGTCGGCGGAGATCACGCCGTCGCGGTTGACGTAGGGCTTTTCCAGCGACTTCGCCGGCTCGGCGAGCAACTGATCCTGCACGCGGGCCAGCATCTTGCGGGCGACTTCGTTGTCCGGGTCGCGACGCAGCGTCCGCCGCAACTCGTCCGCGGCTTCATCGTAGAGATTGTACGAGATGCACCATTCGGCGAGCCGAATCAGCGACGCCGCGGTGGGGTCGATCATGGCTTCGCGCTGTTGCCGATAGGCGTCGGGCAGATTCTTCGCCACGCAGCGGATCTGCTCGTGCGGCACCAGAATCTTTCCGCTGGGCCGCTCGACGAAATACCCCGTGGCGTGCCGCATCACGCTGCCGCGAAGCACCCGGCCGTCGGTCATGACGACCATCAATTCGCCGCTGGCGTCGGGAGCCGGTTGCGCCGAAACCGTCAGCCCGGCCGCGATCACCACGGCGCACAGCAAGACGGCGGCGGCAATCCGGCCGACCATGACCACATCCGAGATGGGGAATTTTCACGGGAAAGGAGACCGTCGCGCGCGAACCGTAGTCCAAACCCGCTCCGGGCGTCAATCCCGATCCCAACCCACGCTTGCGGTTTCGCGCTGCCTTCCTACTTTCATTCCATTCGCCTCGCGGGACACCGTTGCTATAGTGACCGTAGTCCCCGGTTCCCTCGATTCCCCGGAAACCATCATGCCCGAAATCGGCTCGAAAGCCCCCGCGTTCGACCTCCCCGCGTTCCCCGCCGGCCGCTACAAGCTGAGCCAGTTCCGGGGGAAGCAGAATGTCGTGCTGTACTTCTACCCC
>JAWXBB010000148.1:0-2662 GCA_034439795.1 Planctomycetaceae bacterium
GTCAGCTTTCCGGCGGTCAGCAGCAACGGGTCGCCATTGCCCGCGCCCTCGCGAACGATCCGCCGATCCTGCTGGCGGACGAGCCGACCGGCAATCTCGACTCGCGGACCGGCAGCGACGTGCTCAAGCTGTTCCATCGCTTGAACCGGGAGAACGGCATCACGGTGATTCTGGTGACTCACGATCACCATGTCGCCCGCGCCACGCGACGCCAGATCGTCCTGCGCGATGGCGACGTCCTCATCGATACCTGCGACCCGGATGAAGCGATTCGAGCCATCAACGCCACAGCGCTTGAAGATCTCGGTCCGGACGCCTGAACGCAAATTCCGCGTCCCCGCCACGAAATCTCAATCCGTCCGGCTGAATGGTCGCCTTTCGCTCCGCGAAAGGAACTGTCTTTGGCGGAGCGAAGGACGACAAACTGAGCCACTTCCCTTATGCGCCGTTCAGCGTCGTCGTCATCTCCTGCTGAATCAGCCGCAGCAGCGACGTCCGAGTCGAGCGCAGGAACAAATGTTTGCCTTCGATGACGTGCATCTTGAAGTCGGCGAACGTCTCCCGCCGCCAGGCGATCATTTTTTCCCACGGCGCAATCTGATCCTCTTTGCCGACAAACGCCGTCACCGGGCATTCCAGCAGCGGCTCGGAGGCATACTGGTAGTGCTCCAGCGCTTCGAGGTCCGCCCGGAGTGTCGGGAGCAGCAGATCCTGCCATTCCCGATCGGCCAGCGCCTCATCGGCCTCGCCGCTGGTCTCCTGCAGCCACTGCATCAGTTCTTTGCGATCCAGTTGATGTAGTCCGCGATGAAATGGCCGGACCCGCGGCGCACAAAAGGCGGAGACCAGCAACTTCACCGGGGCCGGTGAGCCGCTGCGACGCAGAGAGCGGATCACCTCAAAGGCCAGCAGCGCGCCATAGCTGTGCCCGAACAGGACAAACGGCCGGTTCAGCCACGGGAGTATCTGCCGCGCGATCTGTTCCGCCAGTTCCTGTACAACTCGGACCGGGGGCTCGGTCAGCCGATTCTCCCGGCCAGGAAGCTGGATCGGGCAGACCTCCAGGCTCGACGGCAGGCTGGATTGCCAGTGGCTGAAGACGCTCGCGCCGCTGCCGGCGTAGGGCAGACAGAAAATGCGTGCCGATGCCTGATCCCGCGGCCGAATGGTCAGCCACCGGTCGGCCGCGACTGCCGCGTCCTCAACACCGAACGTAACCTCGTCAGCATCCATAAACCCCATTATACCGGCGCGGCGGGAATCGGTCGCCACTCAGGACTGGCTGTCCCCGGTTGCGACCGCATCCGCGCTCGGACCTCGGCGGGGGACCGCAAATTTCGCGCGGGAGGACATGACAGTTTCGCCCCGCTGGTTGACCATCTGAATCCGGACGGTGATCAGCCCGGTCTGATCGTTCACGGGACGCATTTCGATCGTTTCACCGCGCATCTTCAATGTGTCGCCGATCCGGGTGGGGCCCACGAAGCGGACCTGCTCGAGGCCCGTGAAGACGATGTTTTTCAGCGGCAGCAGTTCGTAGCCGGCCATCCGGTACAGCAGCCCGCTGCTGATCGACACGACGAGCAGCCCGTGTGCGATCCGCTCTCCGAAAGCGTGCTCGCTCATGAACTGGGCGTTGCAGTGAATCGGGTTCCAATCGCCGGTCAGGGCCGCATAGGCCACGATGTCCGCTTCCGTGATGGTCCGCCCTTCGGAAACGGCTCGCTCGCCGACCTGACAATCCTCGAAACACTGCTTGGTCATCGTTTGCTCGATGGTGCCGGGGCAAACTGTCCGCGTCTGCGCTCGGCCGCATTCCTGATTTCTCGCGGCCGACACGCGATTTTAGCATAGCCGCTCACATTGAAGCAGATGGCCCCGTGCCCTGACAAGAGAGTCCGCTCCTGAGTCCGGGGTCATCGCTGTGTTCAAGTTCGGTGCCCCTGAGTCGGACTGTCTCAAGGCGGTTCAGGAACCGGCGCGGGAAGGGCCACGTCGAATGCAAGGATGTTGAGAACGCCTCTAACGCACGATAGAGTAGGTCAATACATCCAAGGCCCAATGCTGGCGGCCGTGCAAGTGTGAATGGTCGTGTTTGAGTCGGAGTGCCACAGGGTGGTTGCTGAACTGGCGAACGCCTCAGAGGTGGTACCCGGCGCGGGCATCGAGAGCTCAGGGGAGGACCACGACCTTCCAGACTGGACGCTGGCCCTCAATCGCCGGCTCGCGGCTCCGGCGTTCTTGGTCACCATCGTGTTTCTCGCAGCGGTCCACGATCTGGTCATGGTCGTGGTCGGTGGAGACGCGATCCGCCTCAACAGGCCGGCGGTCTGGATCTGTCTCGCAGTCTATGTGGGCTTCCTGCTCGAGTTCGGCATCTACTGGATGGCGAACGCCTCGCGGGCCAGGGGCTACTTCTGGTCGGCGGTCTTTCCACCAGTGCGGGCGACCCGTACCGACCTGGCAACCGGACGCCTGATCTGGTTCCCAGGGGCCGGCTGGTCGCCGGCCGATTCCCGGCTGGCCGCGCAGGCTTCGGGCGCGATCACGAGCGGATTCATCGTCGCTGTGCTCGCACTCCTGGTGGTGGTCGTGACCCTCGTCGCCAACGGGACTTCGTTCCAGACGCTGCCGAACTACTCGGCGTTCCAATGGATCATGA
>JAWXBB010000149.1:0-2852 GCA_034439795.1 Planctomycetaceae bacterium
CGACATGCCCGCCTTGCCGCGGCTGGAGCTGCCGGCGGATGCACCAGCAACGTCGGCTTGGGTTCGAGCACCACTTCCTGCAGCTTCAGTTCCGCCGGCAGCTCCAGCCGCGGCAAGGCGGGCATGTCGAGCAGGCGATCGACCAGATCGTGCTCTTCGCCGTTGGCCACTTCAATGCCGTTGTCGCGCCGCAGCAAGCCGACCCACGGGAAGGCGTCGAAATCCTGAAAGCGGCAGATCGTGGTCGCCGTGACGAACAATCCGCCGGGCACGAGCAGCACCGGTTGTGGCAACGGGACGCGGTCCTCGCCGCGGACCAGCCAGCCCTTGAGACGCCACATCCCCGATGTCGCATCGTTCTCGATGCTCAGCGTCAACTCCCACGGTTCACCGGCATCCCATTCCAGAATGTCCGTCGCCCGTTCCTCATCGCCGGCGAGCCGGACGCGCCCCGATGCACAGATCGCCGGCAACAGCAACTGGCAGAGATCGTAGGGCACCCGGTAACGATGCACCGCGGCCCAGGTCTCGCCGGCCTGTCCGGACCAGTTGCTGCGGTCCGGCGTGCCGCCGATCAAGTGGGCGAGGATGCGGCGATCTTCGTCGTCGTCGATCTCTTCAAACCGGCCGGGCTTGAGTTTGAGCGGCTTGAGTTTGCCCCAGTCGCCGTTGGCCCGCCGCTGACGCTGCGAAGTCTGAATGATGAGCGTCCCCGCCTCATCGCTGGCGGCGGCGTCGATTTCGTAGAAGATCTGCCGTTCGCGGGCCGAGGTCGAACTCGCGCCGTCGCTGTCCTGCATCGACTGCCGCAATTCGCTGAGCCGGCTCTCCCACGCTTTGAGCGGGGCCGAAATCACGATCGGCGTGTCTTCTTCCACACGCGCCCGACGAGTCGGTGCGCGGGAAAGCTGGAGTTCGCCCGGATCATCGAGATCCCAGTCGTCGTCCAGTCCGAGGTTGAGCGCTTCCGTCTCGACGGTGAACGGCGGAATGTAACCCGGCTTGACGGAACCGGAGAGGTAATGCCCGGCGTCGGCGGCCAGCACCGTCGCCCAGACGTGCTTGCATTGCACGCTGCCGTTGGTGGTGGTCGACGGCTGGGCGCAGCTGCAATTGAGCTTCAGCGACCCTTCCTGCCGGGCCAACTGTGTCTGATATTCGACGCCGTCGCGCACGACGGCGAACAGGTTGTCGGCCGTCACCCGCGTGACCGCCACCCGTTCGGCCTGAAGATAGGCCGCGCCGCGGAAGCGCACATCGCCCCGAAATCGGCCTTCCAGCATTTCCGCCAACGTCATCGACGGCTTCCTGTCCTTGCAACCCGTCAGTGTCTTCCGCCCGGACGCTGGCGATTCGTTCCGCGTGAACGTCCGGTTCGTCTTTTGTCCCTCGCACACGCCTCGTGCGCGGCGCAGCCTGCCAGACTACCCGATTCTCACTCGGATTGACTACTCCACTTCGTCGAGTTTTCACGGATCACCGTCATCTCGACCAATCAACAACGGGACGTGTGTCGACACGCTGGGCGATCCGTGCGACCGACGGTAGAATCCGCCGCCATGAACTCTCCGGCTTACGAGACTTGATCCCGATGGCGGCTTCGCAGTCCACGTTATCCCCCGAGCAGGTCCGCTCGTGGATTGAGACCAACGTGCCCGTGGACGACTTCCGCGGACAGCGCGTGCTGCTGATCGTGCCCGACGCCACGCGGACGGCCCCGTTGCCGCTGCTGTTCGACGCCCTCCACGCCCGCTTGCGGCCGGCCGTCGCCCAACTGGACGTGATGATCGCGCTCGGCACGCATCCGCCGATGTCGGAGCAGCAGATCTGCAAGCTGCTCGGCATCAGCGACGCCGAACGGGAGCGACTGTTCTTTCAGACGCAGTTCTTCAATCACGAATGGGACCGGCCCGACCGGCTGACGACGCTGGGAACGCTGTCAAAACAAGACACCGCCGAGATTTCTGACGGGCTGCTGTCGCTCGATGTGCCGGTGCAGATCAACTCGCGCATCGCCGATTACGACACGCTGCTGGTGCTCGGCCCGGTGTTCCCGCACGAGGTCGTCGGGTTCTCCGGCGGCAACAAATACTTCTTCCCCGGCATCGCGGGACCGGAGATTCTGAACTTCTTCCACTGGCTCGGGGCGCTGATTACGAATGCGTCGATCATCGGCGTCAAGGACACGCCGGTCCGCCGCGTCGTCAACCGGGCCGCGACGATGATTCCGAATCAAAAGCGGGCGCTCACGTTTGTCGTGGCGTCGGACGCCAGCCTGCACGGCCTGTTCTACGGCACGCCGGAAGCTGCGTGGAACGACGCCGCGGACCTGTCGTCGCAGGTGCATATCCGCCGGTATCCGAAGCCGTTCCGGCAGGTGCTGTCCTGTGCGCCGCCGATGTACGACGACGTGTGGGTCGCCGGAAAGTGCATGTACAAGCTGGAACCGGTGGTCGCCGACGGCGGCGAGCTCATCATCTACGCCCCGCACCTGAGCGCCATCTCCCACACGCACGGCCAACTGATCGAGCAGGTCGGCTACCACGTGCGCGACTACTTCACGAAACAATGGGACCGCTTCAAGGACGTCCCGTGGGGCGTGCTGGCCCATTCGACGCACGTCCGGGGCGGCGGGACGTACGAGAACGGCGTCGAGCATCCGCGCGTGCAGGTCACACTGGCCTCGCAGATTTCCCCCGAAGTCTGCCGGCGGATCAACCTCGGCTACCGCGATCCGGCGACGATCGATGTGGAATCGTTCGCCAACCGGGAGCATGAAGGCGTGCTCCTGGTCCGCAAGGCGGGTGAGTATTTGTATCGACTTTCAGAGTGAATTCTTGATCGGTCCCCTC
>JAWXBB010000150.1:0-9424 GCA_034439795.1 Planctomycetaceae bacterium
AATCACGCTGTTTCAATTCCAGCGCCAAACTGGGATCCATCGTTGGCGCGTCTATGACCGCTGGGGAAACTGGACGAACCTCCGCATCGCCGCCGGGTTGCCGGTGCGCAACACGCCGCGGCCGGTATACTCCGACGACGAGTTGCTCGCCGAGCTCAACCGGACGGCGAAGACGTTCGACCGCTATCCCCTGACGCGCGAGTTCGACCACGAATCGCACCGCGCGTGGGGGACGCTGTGGCACCGCTTCGGACGCAAGCGGGCGGTCGTCGACAAACATCGCGACTGGCTCGAAAAGCAGCCGAACGATCTGCGGCCGGGGTTCCTCGTCGGCGTTCCTGCGGATTGCGATCCGAGCCTCGTCCCCGGCGTGTTTCTGCCGCGTTTGAGGTCGCCGGCGTTCGACTTCAAGGCCGCCGCCGAGATGCTGCAATGGCTGCCGGACCTCGGCCGGCGGCTCGCGCAAAACCAGGCCGCACGCGCGATGACGATCTTGGTCGCGGGATCGCTGGCGCTTGCGTCGTGGGGTAGGGTGGGCCGAGTCTTCGAGTCCCACCAACGGTCAACCTTCGATGTGGTGGGACTCGAAGACTCGGCCCACCCTACGAAAGATCGCCGTTCACGCGCGGGGAATCCCGAACGCCTCGATCAGCGCCGTGTGGGCGCGGGTGGCGTCGGCCATCGAGATCACCACGCCGAAACGGATTTCGCTGGTGTTCACCAGTTGCACGTTGACCGCCGCCTCCGACAGGGCGCGGAACATCCGTTCGCCGACCCCCGTGTGCGTCCGCAGGCCGATGCCGATCACCGTCAGCAGCGCGATCTCCTTCTCGTAGCTCAGCGCCGCGCCGGGCCAGACTTCGATCAGCTCGCGCATCAGCAGCAGACAGCGTTCGAGGTCTTTCCGGGGGACCGTGAACGACAGCGCGGCGAAACCGTCGCGGCTGACGTTCTGCACGATCATGTCGACCATCACGCCCCCTTCGGCGACGGCCGCGAAGACCTCGGCGGCGATGCCCGGCTGATCGGCGATCTGCCGCACCGTCACGCGGGCCTGCTGCTGATCGAGCAGCACCTCGCTGACGACGATGTCCTCCATGCTCGCCAGCCGCGACACCACGTCGCGCTCGAGTTCCTCGCGCGGCAGCCGGGGGGGCGATTCCTCGTTGCGCTGCGCGTAACCGATGCTCGGCGCGGTGGCGATCTCCTGGTGCAAAGCGAACCCGTCGTGGACGGCGATGAGGGCCGCGTGCGATTGATCGCGGTCGACGAGGGCCGAGATTTTGATCTCGCTGGTGGTGATCATCGACATGTTGACCGCGGCTTTGGCGAGCGACTGGAACATCTGCGCCGCGACGCCGGTGTGCGTCCGCATGCCGCTGCCGACGACCGAGACCTTGGCGACGTTGGTGCCGTGATGGACGGTCCCCGCGCCGAGCGATTTGACGGCCTGTTCGGCGGCGGTCAGCGCTTCGGCGAGGTCGTCCTGCGGGACGGTGAACGACACGGCCGCGACGCCGTCCTCGGCGATGTCTTGAATCACCATGTCGAGCGGGATCTTCCGTTCGGCCATGCGGGCGAAGACCGCGGCGAGCACGCCGGGCCGGTCGGGCAGGTCGCGCAGGTTGACGATCGCTTCGTTCTTGACGAGGGCCACGCTGCTGACCACGGGGGCGTTTTCATCGAGCTGCGGGGCGATGAGCGTGCCCGAACCGTCCGAGTACGCGGGCCGCACGGAGAGCGGCACGCGGTACTTCTTGGCGAACTCGATGGACCGCGAGTGCATCTTCCCGCCGCCGAGGCTGGTGAGTTCCAGCATTTCGTCGTAGCTGATGCGGCTGAGTTTGCGGGCCGACTTCACGACGCGCGGATCGGTCGTGAAGATCCCTTCCACGTCGGTGTAGATTTCGCAGACATCGGCCTGGAGGACCGCCGCGAGCGCGGTCGCCGTGGTGTCGCTCCCGCCGCGACCGAGCGTGGTGATGTTGTAATCGTCATCGATGCCCTGAAAGCCCGCGGCGATGACGATCTTGCCGGCATCGAGGGCCTGCTGCATCCGCTCGGTGCTGATCTTGCGGATGCGGGCCTTGGTGAATGTCGAGTCGGTGAGGATGCCGATCTGGTAACCGGTGAGGCTGATGGCGTCCTCGCCGAGTTCCTGCACGGCCATGGCCATGAGCGCGACCGATTCCTGTTCGCCGGTGGCGAGCAGCATGTCCATTTCGCGCGGCGGGGGATTGTCGCTGATCTGTCGGGCGAGCGCGACGAGGTCGTCGGTCTTGTCGCCGCGAGCCGAGACCACGGCGACGACCTGATTGCCGGCCCGTTTGGCGGCGACGATGCGCCGGGCGCAATTGCGGATGCGGTCGGCATCGGCGACGCTGCTGCCGCCGTACTTCTGAACGATAAGCGCCACGCGGTCGGTTCCTGGCTGTTCGTCGTCCGGCGACATCCGGCCCGCACTGCGAGCCGAACCCTGCCGGAACGGAAACCGTCAGAATACCTTGTCGTCAGCCCAAGGGCACGCGAATGGGCCGATTATCACGCCTCGACCGAAATCGCTTGCGGCTGCACGATCGACGGTCGCACGGCCGAACCGAATTGCACGAGGATCACCATTGCCAGCACGCCGGCGAACGCGATCAGTTGCCGGGCGGTGATGACCTCGGCGTCGACCCAGCCCCACGTCATCGCGCCGAGCGGCACCAGGTTCGTGACCATCGCGGCGAACAACGGACCTTGCTCCAGAATCAAACGGTTGAACAAACACGTCGCCACGCCGGTCCCCAACACGCCGAGGATGAGTAGCGCGATCCACGCGGGCCATAACCCGGCCGACGTGAAGCTCGCCGGCGAGGGGGACAGCAACGCTCCCGGCAGCAAGAGCGCACCGGACAACGTCAAACAGAGGAACGTCAGCTCCACGGCCGGAATGTGCGACAGCGATTTGCGAATCCAGTTGTTCGCCACGGCGTACGTCAACGGCACGGAGAACGCCAGCGCGAGGTCCGTCACCGGCAGGCGTTGCTGCCAGCCGTCCCACATCAACAAACTCAAACAGCCGAGTGCGCCGAACACGCCGATCAGTTGCCGCGCGGTCGGTCGCGCGTGCAGGACGAAGATCGAAATGCCCAGCGTCAAGAGCGGCGTGAACGCGACCGTCATGCCGATGAACGCGCTGTTCTGGTGCTTGCCAATCAGCCACGGCTGGACTGTGTACGGCCACGCGAACCCGGTGAGAACCACGCCGAACAGCGGCCCCCAATCGCGCCGGCGAAACGCGCCCGGCTTGCGGACCGACCAGAGCACCACGGCCAGCACCGCGGCCCCAAACAGCACGCGACCCGTGCCGATCGTCGCCGGCGACAGGCAGACCGCGGCCCGCTTCATCAGAATGAAACTGCTGCCCCAGATGCAGCAGATGACGGCGAACCAGACATACGGCATCGCGGCGGACACTCCTTGCGGGGACAGAGCATCGTCACGCAGGGCAGGTTCGCCCGCAAGTGCGAAGAAGCCCAGGGATAGCAATCCCTGGGCTTCCGGGTTGTGTATCAATTGTGAATCGCGATCAGTACCCGTTGCCCCTGCGCGGATAGAGTCCGCCGAAGAGCCGCGTGCCGACGTAGAGCTGCCGGGCCTTCATCCGACACAGGATCGGATTGCTGGAACACTCGCACGCGCATTGCAGGCTGGCCAGCATCGCCCGGTCGCACGCTTTGCGCGGCATCGAGGGATCGGCGAAGCACGCGTCGTGAGCCGCACACGCCGGTCGGAAATCGGCCCCGCCGACGCCCTGCCGGAACAGCCGGTTGCCGCCCCAACTGTTGCCGGGTCCGCACGGTCGCCACGGGGGACAGCTCGATCCGAGCCGATACTCCTGGGCGTCAACGCCCGCGGCGCTCAGGATCAGAAACAGAAAACTCGCACGGGCGATGAGAGAACCGAGTCGCATGGGATCACTCCGCAGAATTCAATGGCGCTCCGTTGGGCGCACCTCTTAGCGAATCTAAGCGATGCAGCAGGCGATGTTGCGAAATCTCCACCGTGTGGCCGAATTGCCACGGAAACTCAGTCGAGAGTAACGATGGTAGCGGTCCTACTGTTTCACTTTCGCCTTCGGCTGGGGCGGATCGGCGGGCTTCGTGACCGTCACCTCGACGTCGTCCAACTGGATGTCGCCCCCCATCGCGCGGAACACGACCGCGGGCTTCGAGACGTGGAAGGTCGCATCGCTGGCTTCGAGTTCCGCGAGGACCGTGGTTCCTTCGGACAACGTCGCACGCACGTTATCTCCCACTGTGCGCAATTCGAGATCGAGCCATTTTCCCTCGACGGACGAGAACCCCGCGGTCGCGAGCGCCTCGACCTTCGAGTCGGGCTTCGCTTTGTCCTTGTGCTTGTTGATCCGGGCCTGCGTGGGCGTGACGATCAGCGAATACAAATGCCCCTGTTTGTCGAGCGTCCCCGGCGCGGGATCGAAGCCGACGTGGAACCCCTTCGCCCCCGCGAATCTCAGCTTCAGCTTCACGACGCCGTCGGCGAACGGCACCTGCCATCGCGACGCCGCGGCGTGCTTGTCCTGCTCCAACTCCCGCGCAACGAGCACGCCGTCCTTGGGTTCCCAATGGCCAAAGTTGACGGCCCAGTTTTGGGGCCGCTCGGCACCATCGAACTTCTCGATCATGATCCGATCCAGAGCGTGGGCCGAGTTGAACAGAAGGCCCAACGTCACGACGCAGAGCGGCACGGTGATGCGCATGATGTCTCCTGTGGTGGTTACGGGGGGCGAGGAGCTCGGTTACCCTATCGAGTTGCTCCGGCAGTGACAAATGAGTGTCGGATCGCAGGTACTGGCCAAATGGCGCATTGGGCATGTTCCCGTTCAGCTCTTAATTGGCGGTGACCTGAATACAATCCGGACACCGAAGACGACAGCCCAGCCAAGTAATGCCCCAATGATGGGCTGGATGGTTCCGAAGAGGGCCACGGCGAACACCGCGGGAAAAATGATCGGTCCACCGGGGTGGTGGGCCAGCCACAGATAGGCAATTTGTCCGACGTAAATGCCGATCGGCCCCCAATAAAAGCCGTGCCTCCAGAACAGGGCCGACAGGAATCCCGCCGCGAACAGCGTCCCCGAATAATACGCGGTCATCGAATCCCACGGCTCGACCTCGCCGGTCACGATTGGCGATGCAGCCCAAATGGCCCAGCCATAGACGCCGCCCAAACACATCTGGGTCAGCACGGCGAGGGGGTCGACGGTTCGGTTCGTTGGTCGGTTCATGCCGTCATCCTATCAGTCCAGTCGGCAGAGGTGATACCACCGTCAGGATGAGAAGGTGTCACGGCACGGTTTGAATCGGCAGGATTCGTTCGCGGATCGAGACCCGGTATACTGGCCCGCGACTTGGATGCACCCCAGGAGCTTGCGATTCATGCCCCCGACGACGTCGCCGCAGATGGCGTTAGCCGAACAGTTGCTCGAAGAGATCGACGACATTCTGTTCGAGGCGGAGGAACAGACCCGGCCGTTGGAGGTCGAGCCGTTTCGCGGCCGGTTGTTCGAGCTGTTCGTCACCGCCGAAGGGGCGGGCTGCGTGCGCCAAGGGGCCGAGCCGGACCTGACCGCCGACGGCTTGTGCCGGCAGTTGGCGGACCGAATGGGCCTCACCGAAGCGGCCCGCGACACGATGGGCAATCTCCCTCAACTGCCGCCGGAGCAGGTCGCGAAGATGCGGCTGCTGTGGTCGCTGCTGCGGATGTGGATGGAGTGGACGTACGCATGGCAGCGGTGGGCGGAATTTCATGGGGAAAGTCAGAAGTCGGAAGTCTGAAGGCGGAAGTCAGACAAGTCGCCGAGAATCAGTTTTCGACTCGATTTCCGCTGCTGTTGAACAATGCGTGATGCAGACGATGGAGAATCTCAAGCATTCGCGGCCACGCGAGAAGACCAGGACATGCTTGCCCAAAGCTGCAAGCCTGGCACCCGGCGTCGGGCGGCGGGACCGCCGCGCCGCTTCACCCGTCGACTCTGCTCTCGCATCGACGTTCAGCATGCCGCCATAATCGACGGTGGGGGCCGGTTCACCCGGAGAGCGAACATGGCCGAGCCGAGCGTCGGCAAGGATTGTCAACCGCTGCATGCGCTGTTCTGGCTGACGCTGGCCACGGGCGCGCCGCTCTGGTTGGCGATTGGAAGCGATGTCATTTGCCGGCTGACCGAGCCGCCGTCATTTCCCGGTGATCCCGGCATCGGCGCTGGGCTGATCGACGTCGTGGCCCTCCTGAATCTGCCGATTCTCGGGCTGGCGTGGATCGGGTGGGGCCTCTGGGCGTGGCTGCGGACACCCCGCAACAATCCGACGGATTGAAGACGTGGGCGTTCTCGTTTGGTAGAATGGCGGGCGACAGGGAGAATCACCAATGACCAGCGACGATTCATGCGACGACCCCACCGACGACGACATCCGTCAAGCCGACGCGGTGATGCTGTTCGACCCGCACCGGGACTGGAAAGAACACGTCGGCCCGCTGCGACCGGGGCGGCTGTCCGAGGATGGGACGCCGATCCCGGAATCGGGATACTCCATCAGCATCCCCGTGGACTCCACGGCTTACACCGTGGTCAATCACTGGCGCGAGCGCATCAAGCGTCTCCGCGACAACCTGCCGACGGACTGATTTCAGCCCGGCCGGGCGCCATGCTTGCAGCTTTTGGCAAGCAGGTCTTCTGTCGAACAAGTGAGTGATGCGGAAGATTGAGCATCATTCACGAGGGTCATGCTTCGAGCCTGCATGGTCGCGCGAGAAGACCAGGCCATGCTTGCCCAAAGCTGCAAGCATGGCACCCGGCGTGGCGAGTAGGGAGTAGAAGCGGCCTCAAAACCCTCTTCTGGTTGTTACCGTTGGTGGCGGGACATTGATCGGTGGTCAGGTACGCCGCAGGCGTTCGATCACACAGCCCAGGGTCGCGAGTCTGCGAGCGCACCCTGGGAAACCGGCGTGTGAGGCGAATCGACCCTGAAAGGGTCGCATCACCGGCGGCCTCAAACTGTGATGAAACCCTTTCAGGGTATGGGATTCGTCATCGATCGCCACCCAGGGTGCGCTCGCAGACTCGCGACCCTGGGCTGTGAGATGCAACGCCTTCGGCGTAAAGACCGTGTGGTTTGGAAACCGCTTCTTATCTGACCATACGCTAATCCCTCCTCGCTACTCCCTGTCCTCCCATCGCGGTAAGATCACGGCGTCTCGTCGGACTCCGCATCCTGTGATTCTGCAACCAGCCGTGTTCTGCGGTGGGGAGACGTTGTCATGCCGTCCATTCGCCTCGTCGTCGTTGCGCTCGGTTTGATGTTCGGTGTCTCGGTCGTCGCCGCGGCGGAACCGGGGTTTGATGATGCCCGGCTGAAGCAGATTCCGCAGCGGATGAGGGAGTTCATTGACGCCGGGAAGATCTCCGGCGCGGTGACGCTGGTGGCGACCAAAGACCGCGTGGTGCATCTCGCCGCGGTCGGGCAGGCCGACATTGCGACCCAGCGGACGATGCAGCCGGATGCGATCTTCCGCGTTGCGTCGATGACGAAGCTGGTCACGGCGACCGCGCTCATGCAGTTGGTCGCCGAGGGGAAGGTGCAGGTCACGGACCCCGTCGTGAAATACATTCCGGCGTTCGCGAATCAGTCGGTGAAAGAAGGCCAAGGGACCCGGCCGCTGGCGAAGCCGATCACGATTCAGCAAGTCCTCACGCACACCGCGGGGTTGAGCAATCCGCGAGCGCCGCAAACCGACGGCCTGACGCTCGCGCAACTCGTCGATGCCATCGGTGCCCAACCATTGGCGTTCGAGCCGGGGTCGAAGTGGGAATACAGCAGCGGGCTGACCATCGCCGGGCGGATCATCGAGGTCGTGTCGGGACAGAGCTACGCCGACTATCTCAAGGCCCGCATCTTTCAACCGCTCGGCATGACCGACAGCACGTTTCAATTGACGAAGGCGCAAGCCGCGCGGCTCGCGGTGACGTACAAGCCGGGCGAGACGCCGGGGACGCTGGCGGCGGTGGAGATTCCCGACCCGACCGCGGCCCGCGCGCCGGGCCCGTCGGGCGGGCTGTACTCGACGGCGGCCGACATGGTTCGCTTCTATCAGGCGATTCTGAACGGCGGGCAACTCGGCGACGTGCGAATTCTCCCCGCCGAGCAGGTCCGGCAGATGACGACCATTCTCACGCCGGGCATCGTCACCGGGTTCACGCCGGGCAACGGCTGGGGCCTGGGCTGGTGCGTCGTCGAGCAGCCGCAAGCGGTCACGCGGCTGTTGTCGCCCGGCACATTCGGTCACGGCGGCGCGTGGGGAACGCAGGGCTGGGTCGATCCGCAGCGCGGCCTGATTTTGATCCTGATGATTCAGCGCCAGAACTTCGGCAACAGCGACGCTTCCGACGTTCGCGACGCCTTCACCGAAGCCGCGCTCACGGCGTATCGCGGCGCGGAATTGGAGACCGCGAAGTACGTCGCATTCGGCGGCTATCCCAACTGCGTGGAGATCAAGCAGGGCGATGCGAAGGCCCTGCTGAGTCCGTCCGGCGGTCGGGTGCTGGAGTTCTCCGCGGGGGGACACAATGCGATGTATCTCGATCCGCAGGAACTGACCGCGGCCGCTCAGAAGAATCCGCCGATGACCGCCGGCCGGTTCGACTTCGGTCCGGAACTGACGGTCCCGTCGCATCCGAAGATCTGGTCCGGCGCGTGGACGGCGGAGATCACCGGCCCGACGTCGGCCCGGTTCGTCAGCCCGCGCGATGAGAACAGCGGCGTGCAACTGATCCGCGATTTCACGTTGCAGGCGGGATCGGCGGCGTCAGCGCCGCGACTATCGTGCAAGCAGACGATCTGCAATGTCTCGACGGAGGTTCGCGAATACTGCCATTGGGGCCGTTCGTTCTCGCCGGGTGGGGGCATCGCGCTCGTGCCGCTCGCCGGGACGAGCCGGTTCCCCAGCAAATACGCGATGTACGAGGAGAGTGCGACGATCAACGTGCGGAACACCGACGACCGCATCCGCGAGCGCGACGGCTTCCTGGAAATCCTCGCGCCGCCGCGAAAGCCGAAGCTGGGCTTCGATTCGTATGCCGGTTGGCTGGGCTACCTGCATCCGACGGGGATGCTGTTCGTGAAGCGGTTCGCGACGCACCCCGACCGCGTCTACAACGAAGCCGCCGGATTGACGCTGTCGGTCTGGTATCCCGATGGCCCGCGGATCGAACTGGAACCGATCGGCCCGCGCGAACGCTTGCAGCCGGGCGATGCGGCGTCGTTCACCGAAGAGTGGCATCTGCTGAAGCATCCGTTCCCGAAAGCGGGCGAGCAGGTCGATCTCGTGAAGCTCCGCGAACAGGTGCAGCGCGAAACGGGGATGG